>CANJHI010000042.1 GCA_947474005.1 Alphaproteobacteria bacterium
CAACGCATTTGTGGGCCTTGCGCCAGATGGCTATAAAAGCGCCAACAAAATGTGAGGAAACCGCCATGTCATCGTCCAATCGTCGTGCCTTTGTCCGTTATTCCACAGCCGCTGCGGCGCTCGCAGCCTTCGGCGTTTCGGGGCGGGCCGGCGCCCAGGGTGTCCAGCCGCTCGAGGTCGTGAAGATCGTCACCGGCTTTCCGCCCGGCGGGACCTCCGACACGCTCTGCCGCCGCGTCGCCGAAGGATTGAAGAACACGGCCTATGCCAAGTCGGCGATCGTCGAGAACAAGCCGGGGGCCGGCGGCCAGATCGCGGTCCAGTCGATGAAGGGCGCGCCGACCGACGGCAGCGTCATCCTGCAGACGCCGGCCTCGATGCTGATGATCTACCCGCACATCTACAAGAGCCTGGCCTACAACGCCTTCACCGATGTGACGCCGATCACGCTCGCCTGCGTCTTCGACTTCGGCTTCTGCGTCGGCCCGGCCGTGCCCGACAGCGTGAAGAACATTCCGGAGTTCCTGGCGTGGTGCAAGGCGAACCCCGACAAGGCGAACTACGGCTCGCCGGCGGCGGGCTCGGTGCCGCACTTCATCGGCGTGCTGCTGGGTCAGGCGGGCGGCGTCGAACTGAAGCATGTGCCCTATCGCGGCTCGGCGCCCGCCGTAGCGGACCTGGTCGCGGGCCAGATCCAGGCGGTCTCCGGTCCGGTCGGCGAGTTCACCCAGCAGGCCGCCGCCGGCAAGATCCGTTTCCTCGGCGTCTCCGGTGAGACACGCAGCCGCTTTGCGCCCAACGTGCCGACCTTCGCCGAGCAGGGCTATAAGGACCTGGTGTTCTCGGAGTGGTTCGGCTTCTTCGCGCCGGGCGGCACGCCGGCGCCGGTCGTGATGCGCGCCAACGAGGCGCTGCGGGCAGCGCTGGCCCAAAAGGACGTGATCGACGGCCTTGCCGTCATGGGCCTCGAGGTCAAGTCGTCGACGCCGCAGGAACTGGCGACGCTCCTGAAGGAGAGCTACGACCGCTGGGGCCCGATCGTGAAGAAGATCGGCTTCACCGCCGACTCCTAGATCGAGGCAGACTCGGGCTCATCTCATGCTCTTCCGGACCGCGGGCCTCCAGGCCCGCGGTCCGGAAGACGCGGCGCCGAGTGCGGCCCTCTTGACTCCTATCTTACCTATCCTATATATCCTGCCATAAGGGTATTCCGGGCCCGAAAAGGCCTCAGGATAGGAGGAAGAGATGTCTTTTTACGATCAGGATCGGCCGTTCGTCCGCGAGAACCCGCCCCTCCAGGGCGTCAGCTGGACCGAGGCGGCCTATTACACGAGGCTCCACGGCAAGAATTTCACGGCGCCTGCCAACATGCGCGGCATGAGCCTGGCAGAGATCGAGGCCAAGGCCCGCGAGGAGACCCGCGGGGCGCGCGAGGCCGAGGAGGCGCGGCAAAGCGCGGCGCGCATCGAGGCGGCGCCGAAGTCGATCGAGCGGGCACTGCTCGACGGGCCGAAAGCGGAGGCGTCGAAGCCGCAACGCGGCTGGCGGCAGCGGGTACGCTTCCTCAACCAATTCAAGCGCTGCGGCAGCTATCGCGAGGCGGCGGCCCGCATCGGCGTCGACGAGAGCACGGTGCGGCGCTGGCGGGCCAAGTTCCCGGCTTTTCGCGCGCGCTGCGACGCGATCCTGGCCGAGCGCTTTCGGGAGAAGGCCGATGACCTGAAATTGCGCGCCGGAGAGCCGCGGACGCGGCCGTATTTCTTCAAGGGCAAGCAGATCGGCGAGCAGGTGATCCATGACGACCGCGCGCTGATGTTTCTGCTGAAGCTGGAAGATGCCCAGCGCGCCCGCGCCGAAGCGCGCGAGGAGCGCCTGTTGCAGCGCGCGCACGAGATCCGGCTGAAGGAGATGGAGATCGAGGCGAAAAAGCCCACTCCGAAAATGCACGCTCCTGCCGCGCATCCGGCGGCACCGGTGGAGGCCGAATCACCTGCTGAGATCAAAGACTTGTCGGCCGTTCCGGCGGACATCGCACCTTCTGAGGTCGTGGAGGCCGCGTCACCCCCTCACCTAGCCTCTCCCCCTAGCGGGGGAGAGGAACATGAAAGCGTCTCTTCTCAAGCTCCTCTCCCCCGTGAGGGGGAGAGGTTGGGTGAGGGGGAGAGGTCCGTGTGATTCCGTGCGCGCGGAAAATACTCTAGACCCGGCGCGCGCCCTCGCGGGCGTAGGCCGCCACCGCACGATCGACCAGCACCTTGCGATCGATCTTGTTGGTGCCGGCCAGCGGCAGTTCGTCGACGAACCAGACCGCGCGCGGATGGGCATAGGCGGGGCCGTTGTCGAGGGCGAAGCGGCGCAGCCCGTCCTCGGTCGGCCCTGTGCCGGGTTTGGGCACCACGAAGGCCACCGGCAGCTGGTACTTGATCTCGTCCGGCACCGGCACGACGCAGGCCTGCGCCACGTCGGGATGCTGGCCGAGCAGCTTCTCGACCTCGCCGGGATAGACGTTCTCGCCGCCGCACTGGAACATGTCGTCGGCACGGCCGACGAAGAAGACGAAGCCGTTGTCGTCGCGCCGCATCACGTCGCCGGTGTCGTACCAGCCGTCGATCAGGCGCTTCTTGGTGTCTGTCTCGCGGTTGAGGTAGCCGGTCATCAGGGCCGGCGTCCTGATGTGCAGCACGCCCTGCGTCGGGCCGGTCTCGGTGCCGCCGACGAATTTCACTTCGATGCCCTTGCGCGGAAAGCCGAGCGACCCCATCGGCTTGGTGACGCCGTCCGGATGTGGGCCGAAGCCCAGCGGTCCCGATTCAGTCGTGCCCCAGCTGTTGGCGGTCTCGGCGTTGGGAAACAGCCGGTGCATCTGCTCGAAGAACTCCGGCGTGGACGGCGCCGAGCCCGTGACGGCGGTGGTCACGCAGCCGAGGTCGGCCTTGGCCAGTTCCTCGGTCTCGCGCATCACCAGCGCCAGCATGGTCGGCACCGACGTCACCATGTCGACCCGTTGGCGATCGATGGCGCGGATGTAGCCGCGGCCGGTGAAGCTGGTCATCAGCACGATCGTGCCGCCGTTGATCATCACCATCTTGGCGCTGAACAGGCCGTTCATGTGGAACAGCGGCGCGGCGATGATGACCTTCCTGCCCTCGATCCCGGGCCGTTGTTCGGGCGTGGCGCCGGTTGCCCAGAGATAGCCGCCGTGCGTCAGCGGCACGCCCTTGGGCAGGCCGGTGGAGCCCGATGTGTAGAGCACCATCGCCACTTCTTCCGGCGCCATGACGACCGGCTCGAACGGGCCCGGATCCAGCAGGCTGTCGATCTCCTCCATCGGCACGGTCGGCACCAGCGCACTCACCAGGGCGCTGCGTTCGGCATCAGCGACGGCGAGCTTGATCGCCGAGTCCTTCATGATGTGGGCCACCGTCTCGCGCGGCAGCTTGTGGTTGACGCACACCGACACCAGGCCGGCCGCCATCGTCGCCATGTAGAGCAAAAGATAGTCGGCGCTGTTGGCTGCAACGATGGCCACGGCCTCGCCGCGGCCGAGCCCGCGCGTCAAGAGGCCGCGCGCCAGCGCCGCGATGCGTTGACGGCCGGCGCCATACGTCAGGCGGAGTTGCTCGTCGCCCCCAGGCGAGAGCTGGATGATGAACGGGCGGTCGTCCGGTGCGGCCGGATCGAGAATGGCGGCGAGGTTCTTGAGAGTCATGACCTGTCCGGCGTGCAAGCGGTGTGCCTATTGGCCCCGGCGATGGAATTGCGAGCCGCCGTAGGATTGATCGGTCGGCACGATCTCCATGTAGCTCACGTCCATGCGCTGTGGCGAGCCCAGCACGAACATGATCGCCTCGGCGATGTCGGCGGCCAGCAGGCTGTCGTAGCCCTGGTAGAAACGGCGGTGGCCCTCCTCGCGATCGTCGAGCAGGGCGAGGTGCGCGCCGGTCTCGACCCGGCCCGGCGAGATTTCGCTCACGCGCACGCCCGATCCGTGGAGGTCGAGCCGGAGCGTCTGGCTGAGGTTGTGCAGTGCGGCCTTGGTCATGGCATAGACCGGCATGCCGGGCAGCGCCCAGGTGCCGGAGGTCGAGCTGAGGTTGACGATGTGGCCCAGCCCGCGCGCCTTCATGCCGGGAACTGTCGCGGCCAGGCAATTGAGCGTGCCGCGCATGTTGACGTCCATCAGCGCGTCGATGTCGTCGGGCGAGGCCTCCCACGAAGGGGTCGACCGTGCGAAAGCAGAGGCATTGTTGATCAGGATGTCGGCATCGAGCGACCCCAGCGCCGACAGCACGGCGTCGCGGTGGGAGATGTCCAGCGCCAGCGGCCGGCAGCCGGTCTCCTGTGCCAGGACAGTCAGGTCGCCGGCCGAACGCGCCACGGCATAGACCTCGATCCCGCTGATCCGGAGCTGCCGGACCGTCGCGGCGCCGATGCCGCGGCTCGCCCCCGTCACGACGGCGGTGCGATAGCGATCCAGGGACATGGCTTCTCCTTTGCGCGAGACCGGTCGACCGTTACATTGCCGACCATAGCGCATCGAAAGGCGGAGCGAGTCATGGCCAAGAAGCTTTTCCCCGACGGAACCGAGGTCGCGGGATTCTACGTCCGGACCATCAGGAGCGGGCCGTTCGTTTTCGTCTCGGGCACGACCTCGCTCGACTCCAAGGGGCGGGTACGAGGCAAGAATGCCGCCGAACAGACGGCGATCACCATGCGCAAGATCGAAGCCGGCCTGAAGTCGGCCGGCGCGCGCCTGGCCGATCTCACCCGCACGACGATCTACGTCACGGATATCCGCGACATGAGTGGTGTCAGCCAGGCCCTGGGCAAGGCGCTCAAGGGCTCGGTGGTCACGTCCACCCTGGTAGCGGTCAGTGCACTTGCCGTGCCGGGCCTGCTGGTTGAAATTGAGGCGACGGCGGTCGTCGAGCGCTGAGCGAACGGGAGAGTTCTGATGGTTGGAGTAAAGCGGTCGGTGCTCGGCCGACGGCAGGCCCTCATGGGAGCGACTGGCGTGGGAGTGGCCGGTGTCGGTGCGGCCGGTGTTGTGTTGACGAGCGGCCCCGTGGTTGCCCAGCAGCACGTCCTGTCGGGAACCGTCAACATCGAGCAGGTTCAGGTCGCCTTCATCGGCAGCGGCAACATCGGCGGCGGCACGCTGCACTATCGCGGCAAGAATTACAGCTTCACGATCGGCGGCCTCGGTATCGGCGGCTTCGGCTTTTCCAAGATGGAAGCCTATGGCGATGTCTACAATCTCAAGGAGCTGCGCCAGTTTCCCGGCGTCTACGGACAGGCGCGGTATGGCGCGGTGGCCGGCAAAGACGGCGGGGGTGAGATGTGGCTGCAGAATCCCGAGGGCGTGATGCTGAGCCTGAAGACGCGCCGGCAGGGCCTCGCCGTGTCGGCCGGCGCCGACGCCATCATCATCGATTTCAAGTGAGCGCGGCAATGATGAGCATGATCCGTGGCGCTCTGGCGCTTGTGTCCAGCCTCGCCGTTTTCGCCGGTGTGGTGCCCGCCATGGCCCAGGACGAGGCGCAGACCTTCAACGCCTTTGCCACCGTCGTCGGCAATGGCACGGTCGTTCGGGCGGCAGAAAAGCAGTCGATGGTGGTCGGGACGCTTGTCGGCCCATTCTTCATCGAGACCGACGAGGGTCCGCAGCAGGCCGGCCTTGTGACTTGTGCCGTATCGGCGCGCGCCGATCAGGCCACTCTTCGCCTGACCGCAAGCAGCGCGTGCTCCTTCACGGCCAACGACGGCGCCACGGCCTGGGGCGAGTGGGAATGCGCCGGCTATCAACTCGTGGGATGTCGCGGTACGTTCAAGCTGACCGGCGGCACACAGCGCCTGGCCGGCGCTACGGGCGAAAGCACGCTCATCTGGCGGCCAACCGCCCATGAATTCAAGGCGCAGCTCGACGGCACGTCGATGGACAAGGTCACTGGCATCCTTCTGTGGCGGGACTTCAAGCTGACGCAGAAGAAATAGCCGTCAGGCCGGCGGGTAGGAGATCCTGTTGCGCTGCAGGAGCCCCTCGAGCGCCTTGATTCCCTGCGCGTAGCGGCCCTTCTGGCAGTCGATGCCGGCGCCCAGCCGGGTCATGTCCGGGCCGCCCGACCCCTCGCTCCGCCGCGTGCCGTATCTGTCGAAGATGGCGCCCAGTTGGGCGCAGCGCGCGGCGAGTTCTTCGTTGGTCTGCTGGCCGTGCGACAGGCCGGGCAGCAGCAGGGCGGCCATGACGCCGGGCAGCACAAGTCTCGCGAGCCACCGTTTGATCTGTCGTGGCATCCGTCTCTCCAACCGGTCGAGGCCATTCACGGGCTCACTATACGCTGGAATCCGCCGCGCCTTGTACCGGCGAGCGACCGCGATGTACTGTCGGGCGTCCGGCACCGCCGGACCAACGGGGGAGCAGGTATGATTTCGCGATCGACGGTTCGCTGGATGCTCATCTTGGGCGTTGCAGGCCTGGCGGCGGCGTGTGGTGTCGGCAAGAGTACGCTGGGCGACGATCCGGCGACCGAAAGCCAGGCGTCGACCATCACCTGGTCGGACGGCCAGCCGGCCGTGTCGATCAGCTGCAAGACGCCGGGCGGTTGCCAGGCGCGCGCGGTCGCCGTTTGCAACGCCACGCGCGGCAACTACACCGTGCTGAAAATGGAAAACATGCCGACCCGCGGTGACATGAGCGAGTTGCGCGGCCCGGCCTCGGTCGTCATTCGCTGCAGCAGCTAGGCCGCCCTCCGGTTTTACCGACTATCTAGCGGACGTAACGCGAGCCCCAGAGGGCGGCGAGTTGGGGTTGCGACTGCGCCGCGTCGGCACCCGACGGCAGCGCCGCCTCGTGGTTGGACGTCCAGGCGATGATGTCGGTGGCGACGATGGCGCCTTCCTTGTCGCGCAGCAGCAGATGAAAGCCGTCACGATAGAAGGCGAGCTGGGAATCGGGTCGCCGCGGCATGATCTCGATGGCCGCCCGTATCGGGCTGCGCGGCACGATGCGGTCGCCCAGCCCGTATTGCATGAGATAGGGCAGGTCGATCCGGCCGGCCGCGCTCCGGGCCGCGTCCATCAGGTCGACCAGCCCGTAGCCCATGTCGAGGCGCGTCTGGCGCAGCATCATCGGGTCGTTGCGCAGCTTCTCGAGCGTCTTGGGATTGTCGGTCGGCTTGTAGTCGATCGACGTCGGCCCGGACGGCATCCAGGGGATCGTGTGGGCGAAGAACCAGAGCCCGCCACTGGCCACCGGCCCGAAGGTGTCGCGCGAGCGGAGCGCCGGGGCGAGCAGGATCAGCCCGTCGACGTCGATCTGCCGATCGGCGGCCACCAGCGCCACGGCGCCGCCCATGCTTTCCCCGGCGAGATAGAGTGGCACGCCGGGGTGGCGGGCCCGGAGCAGGACGGCCATGGCCCGGGCGTCCTCGACCAGGCTCTCGGTGCCGGCCCAGCGGCCGCGCGTCGGGCTGCCGCCGAAGCCGCGCTGGTCATAGGCGTAGGTGGCGATGCCGGCCTTGGACCAGATTGCCGCCGGATCCTCCCAGGCGTTGCGGTAGTCGCCATAGCCGTGCAGGCCCAGGATCACGGCCGTCGGAGCGCCGTTTGTCGCAGGCCAGACCGCGAGCGGTAGCGCCGTGCCGTCGGCCGCGACATAACGATCAGGCGCCAAGGCCGGCGTCAGGACAGGCGGCTGCACCGTGCCGCCCGCCGGAATGACGGTGGGCGCGCAAGCGGCGAGCATGACCGGGGCGAAGACGACCGCTATCATCCGACGGCGCAAGAGGAGTGAGATCGTGACCGAGCCTTTCGAAGTCATCACCGTCGATACCGACCGCGTCGCCTGCGATGGCGGTGGCGGCGCCCTGGGGCATCCCAAAGTCTACCTCAACCTCGGCCCCGATGGGCACGTCGAGTGCCCCTATTGCAGCAGGCTGTACAAGCTCGCTGCGGGCGCCACCGCCCATGCCCACGCGCACTAGGAGCCTTCGATGAAGCAGCCTGGTTTGAGGCAGTTGGGCGAAGGCTGGAACTGGCGCGACCTCAAGATCGGCGACCGGTTCACCACCTACGGACGCACTCTTTTCGAGGCCGATCTGCTCAGCTTCGTGACGCTTTGCGGCTTTTCCGAGGAGCTGTTCACCAACAAGGAATACATCAAGAGCCACGCGCCGATGCGCGGCGGCCATCCGGTGCCGGGCGCGCTTGTCTATTCGATGGCCGAGGGGCTCGTGATCCCGACGACGCTGCAAGGCACGGGGCTGGCCTTCCTGTCGATGGGCTTCGACATCAAGGGCCCGACCTATGTGAACGACACGATCCATGTCGAGATCGAGGTGACGGAGATCAAGCCGACCTCTAAGGATCCGTCGCGCGCGCTCGTCCGGACCACCAACCTGGTCAAGAACCAGAAGGGCGAAACAGTGCTGGTCTACACGCCGCTGCGCATGATGCAGGGGCGGTAGGATGGTCAAGGTCGCGGTCGAGAGAGAAGGGCCGATTACGGTCGTATCGATCGACCGCAATGCCCAGGCGCGCAACGCCGTCGATCCCGAGACGGCGATCCTGCTGCGCGAGGCGTTCCTCGCCTTCGATGCCGACGATACCCAATCGGTCGCCATTCTGACCGGTCGCAGCGGCACGTTTTGCGCCGGCTACGATCTCAAGGTGGCGGCCAGCCGCGAGGGTGCTGGCCTGCACAATCCCGAGGGGCCCGGTCCGATGGGTCCGACGCGCCATCTCCTGTCCAAGCCCGTGATTGCCGCGGTCGAGGGCTACGCCGTCGCCGGCGGCCTCGAGCTGGCACTTTGGTGCGACCTGCGCGTGGCGTCCGAGAGCGCGAAGTTCGGCGTGTTCTGCCGGCGCTGGGGCGTGCCCCTGATCGACGGCGGTACGGTGCGGCTGCCGCGGCTGATCGGCCACAGCCGGGCGCTCGACATGATCCTGACCGGCCGCGAGGTCGGCGCCCGCGAGGCCTACGACTGGGGGCTCGCCAACCGGCTAGTGCCGGAAGGCCAGGCGCTGGCCGAAGCCAAGGCGCTGGCCGAACAGCTCGCCAAGTTTCCCCAGACTTGTATGCGCTCCGACCGGCGTTCGTCCTACGAGCAGTGGAGCCTCGACGTTGCCGGGGCGTTGGTCAACGAAGGCAAGCGCGGCGCGCCGGCGCTGCAGCAGGAATCGCGAGCAGGGGCCGCCCGCTTTGCCGCCGGCAAGGGACGCGGCGGCAGCTTCGGCAACATCTGACATGGCGCTCGACAAGGATCCGGTGGACGTCGGCGTCGACATCAAGCGTGGCTTCGCCAGGATCGTTGCCAGTCGCGAGCGGCCGCCGCTGGAGAATATCGGTTACCTGGTCGGCGCCATCCTCTGGTGGCTGGTCATCCTTGCCGCCTTGGCCATCGTCGGCGTGAGCTGGCTGCCCGCCGCCATCCTGGCGGGAGGCTTGTGCTGGTTCTGGCCGCTCCTGCCGCTCGGCGCGAGACGCTAGGGCACCAGCACGGCCTTGCCGACGACGGTGCGTTCCTCGATCAGCTTGAAAGCTTTCACGTAGTCGGCGAGGTCGAACTTGCCGGCGACCATGGCCTTCAGTCTGCCCTCGGTGAACCAGCGCATCAGCTCCTCCTGCGCGTCCATCACCAGCGCGCGGCGCCTGGCCAGGGCGTCGGCTTCCTTCGGCGTCGGTGCGGTCTTGCCGCCCCAGCCGTTGTAGTAGCCGTAGTAGAAGCCGATCACGGTGACGTTCTTGACCAGCAGGATATTGGCCGGGATTTGCGGAATGACGCCGCTGGCGAAGCCCATCGGGATGATGCGGCCCTCGGGCGCCACGCAGCGCATGGATGCCGCGAAGGCATCGCCGCCGACCGGATCGTAGATCACGTCGGCGCCGCGCCCGTCGGTCAGCTCGAGCACCTTGGTGCGCAGATCCTCCGTGCGGTAGTCGATCAGGTGATCGGCGCCGACCGATTTGGCGGCAGCGAGCTTGTCGGCGCCGCCGGCGCTGGCGATCACAGTGGCGCCCATTGCCTTGCCGACTTCTATGCCGGTCAGGCCCGAGCCGCCGCCGGCACCGTGGACCAGCAGCACTTCGCCGGGCCGCAGGTCGGCCTTCCACTTCAGCGCGCCATAGGCGGTGGGATAGAGTGTCGGGAAGTTCGTCGCCTCGGCATAGGGCATGGTGTCGGGAATCGGCACGGCATTGGCCGCGATGGTCACGCAGTATTCGGCGAAGCCGCCGCGGCTGCCGCCGGTGGCGATACGCTGCCCGAGCTTGAGATTATTGACTCCCTCGCCCAAGGCCACGACTTCGCCCGAGATTTCGTTGCCTGGCACGAAGGGCAGCGGTGGCTTGTTCTGGTGTTTGCCCTGAATGCCCAGCATGGCGGCGAAGCTCACGCCTGCAGCACCTACCTTGACGAGAACCTCGCCCGGCTCCGGCACGGGCCTGGGCATGTCCATGACCTTGAGGGACTCGATCGGGCCATAGGCCTCGCACACCAACGCTCGCATCATTTCCTCTTACTTCTCGAATTTACCATGGCGGCCTTCGCCCTTTGCGAAGCGGGCCGCGCCGCCTTGTGATTCCTGGCGACGTGCTGCCAGCGACAGTTCCATCTCGCGCCCGATCGCGGCGGCCTGGTCGCGATCGAAGCTCTCGTAGGCCGACTGCCGGTCCGACGTCATGGCGATGGGCGGGAAGCCCGAGATCTGCGCCGCGAGCTTCTCGGCCTCGGTGCGAGTCGTGCCGCGCGCGACCTTGCGCGTGGCGAGGCCGATGGCGATCGCCTCGTCGGCGCCCACCGCGCGACCGGTGAGCAGCATGTCCATGGCGCGGCCCTGGCCGATCACACGCGGCAGGCGAACGGTCGTGCCGTCGCTCATCGGCACGCCCCAGCGGCGCGAAAAGACGCCGAAGGTCGCCGTCTCGTCGACAATGCGGATGTCGCAATAGAGCGCCACGCCGAGGCCGCCGGCGCAGGCATGGCCCTCGACGGCGGCGATCACCGGCTTCGACAGGGGGCTGCGCAGCGGGCCGTCGTCACTGCCCGCCCAGGGGAAATAGTCGGTGCCGCCGCCCAGCTCTTTTAGGTCGGCGCCGGCGCAAAAGCTCCCGCCCGCGCCGGTCAGGACGGCCACGCGCGCCTCAGGATCGGCCTCGAAGGCTTTCAACGCCGCGGCCAGCCCATGGGCGGCCTCGTTGTCGAGCGCGTTCTTGGCTTGGGGGCGGTTGATGGTGATCGTGGTGACCGGGCCGGTGGTCTCGACCAGGATCTTCGGAGTGTTCATCTCGCCGCCATCATCTCACTGTCGCTAGTTCGTCTTCGAGCTGGGCATTGGTTCGCCGCGGCGTGCGGAAGTACCACCAGTTCTTCGGCGCCGTCCATTTTTCCTTCTTGGCCGTTCCGCTACCCCAGACGCAGCGCTTCAAGTCGCGCGTGCCTGCCATGAACTGCTTGTCGGCCTCGTCGAGCTTGAGCGCGTGATCGCCCATCTCCTCTCGACTGAACATCGGCAGAGCCTCGAGGATCAGTTCGCGCACGTCGACGTCGTTCAGCCAGTTGTCGAGGTCGAAGCTGTAGTCCTCGCGCTCGAGGTTGGCGCAGAAGGCGGCCCACTGGTCGATCAGCTCGGCCAGGTCCTTGACGTCGGGAGGGCCCGGGGGCGGGGGTGGTTTCATTCGCTGCCGCGCTCCGCTTGCCGGCGATAATAGCGCTCGCCGTCGTTGGGTTTGAAGAAGGTCCGGATGATGCCGTTGGGATTGAAAGCGATGAAGGCTCCTGTCTGCCGGTCGAAGCGTGTCGCCACGCCGTCGCGCCGGACGGTTTCGAGGATGGGGTCGGCCACCCTGGCATCGCGCAGCAATTGCGCCTGCTGCAGATAGTCCTGCTTGGTGATGCGGCCGAATTCGGCACCGTGCTTTTCGAAATGTTCGTCGAGGCGGCGTGTATCGGCAAAACCGACGGCGGCGCCCCAACCTTTGGTAGCACCCGGTTCGCGGGCTGTCGTGTTGCGCGTCTCGACCGTCGCGGAGTCGCGCGCAGAAGGGCGGCCGCCGCGTTCGGAGACCTGGGTCCAGAACAGGAAGATCGCGACCGCGGCCAGCGCGGCGGTGAGCAGGCGGCGCCAGGGCAGACCGCCGGAGCGGAGGATCATCCGCCTATTGTGCGCCTGACTTGAACCAGCGCGCAATCATGCGGCGCTCGGCATCGGTGATTTGCGTCATGTTGCCCGGCGGCATGACTCGGGATGCGGCGGCCTGCTGGTAGATGGCGGCGGCGCGCAGATGGATTTCGGCCGGCGTCTCCAGGATCACGCCCTTGGGCGGGGCTGCGATGCCTTCCTGGGTCGGTTTCGTGGCATGGCAGGAGACGCAGCGCGCCTGGATGATCGGCTGCACCTGGTCGAAGGCGACGGGGCCGCCGGCGTCGGCGCTCGGCCGCGGCAACGCGAGCATGGCTGTGAGCGCCAGCATGACCAGTCCGGAGGCGAGCACCAGCGGATTGGGATCGCCCTTGTGGCGCTGGACGAACCACACCCGGATCAGGGCACCCGCCACCGAGATCATCAGCAGTAGCACCCAGTTCCATTCGTGGCCGTAGAGCCCCGCGTAATGGTTGCTGATCATGGTGAACAGCACGGGCAGGGTGAAATAGGTGTTGTGGACCGAGCGCTGACGGCCCATCAGCCCGTACTTCGGATCGGGCGTGCGGCCTTCCTCCTTGGCCTTCACCAGTTCCCGCTGGCCGGGAATGATCACGAAGTAGACGTTGAGCGCCATGATCGTGCCCAGCATGGCGCCGAAATGGATGTAGGCGCCGCGGCCCGAAAAGAGATGGCAGAGCGCCCAGGCAGCGATCGCGCAATAGAGGAACAGCAGGCCGCCCAGGACAGCGTCGTCGCTGCCGAAGGCCGAGCGGCAGAGCGCGTCGTAGACCAGCCAGCCGATGACCAGCGATGCCAGGCCGAGCGCGATCGCCTCGGTCTTGCCGAGATCCATGACCGAGGGGTCGATGAGGGCGATTTCGGCGCCGTAGTAATAGACGAGGCAGAGCAGGAACAAGCCGGTGACCAGCGTCGTGTAGGCTTCCCACTTGAACCAGTGCAGTTCGGGCGGGAGCGTCGCGGGTGCCAGGGTGAACTTCTTTGCGGTATAGAAACCGCCGCCGTGGACCGCCCAGACCTCGCCGCCGATGCCCTTGGCGGCGTCGGCCGGATCGAGCGTCTTGTGCAGGTGGTTGTCCAGCCAGATGAAGTAGAACGAGGCGCCGACCCAGGCGATGCCCACGATCATGTGGGCCCAGCGCAGTACCAGATTCAGCCACTCGACGAGGAAGGCGACGTCCATATTCTTTCGTACCGCCTTGCCGGGCAGGGCCTCAAGACTGTAAATCGCCCCCGCAAATGATTTTGAGCGTGAGGGAAAACGGCAATGACGGCTTTGGAGCTTCCGGCGGGCGTGATCATCGAGGGCGAAATCAAGCCGGGCTACGAAAAGGTGCTCACCAAAGAGGCAATTGAGTTCATCGCCGACCTGCAGCGCCGGTTCAACGGCCGTCGCGAGGAGCTGCTGGCCGCCCGCGTCGAGCGTCAGAAGCGGCTGGATGCCGGTGAGAAGCCCGATTTCCTGCCGGAGACGGCCCATATCCGCGAGAGCGACTGGACCGTGGCGCCGCTGCCCCAGGATATTCTCGACCGCCGGGTCGAGATCACCGGGCCGGTCGACCGCAAGATGATCATCAATGCGCTCAACTGCGGTGCCAACGTCTTCATGGCCGACTTCGAGGATGCCTCGACGCCGACCTGGGACAATATGATCGAAGGCCAGTTCAACCTGGCCGCCGCCGTCCACCGCGAGATCGACTACCTCGATCCCAACAACAGCCGCACCTACACACTGAACGACAAGACGGCGACGCTGTTCGTCCGGCCGCGCGGCTGGCACCTGCCCGAGAAGCACGTGACGGTCGACGGCCAGCCGATGTCGGGCTCGCTGTTCGATTTCGGCCTCTACTTCTTTCACAATGCCAAGGAAGCGCTCGGTCGCGGCACCGGGCCGTACTTCTACCTGCCCAAGATCGAGAGTCATCTGGAAGCCCGGCTGTGGAACGACGTGTTTGTGGCCGCCCAGGAGGCGCTCGGTGTGCCGCAGAAGTCGATCAAGGCCACGGTGCTGATCGAGACCATCCTCGCCACCTACGAGATGGACGAGATCCTGTGGGAGCTCCGGGACCATTCGGCCGGCCTCAACTGCGGCCGCTGGGACTATATCTTCAGCTTCATCAAGAAGTTCCGTGAGCAGGCGTGGTCGGTGCTGCCCGACCGTGCCCAGGTCGGCATGACCGCGCATTTCCTGCGCAGCTACAGTCAGCTCCTGATCAAGACCTGTCATCGCCGCGAAGTGCACGCCATGGGCGGCATGGCGGCGCAGATCCCGATCAAGAATGATCCGGCGGCCAACGAGGAGGCCATGGGCCGCGTGCGTGCCGACAAGAAGCGTGAGGCGGCCGACGGACACGACGGAACCTGGGTGGCCCACCCCGGCCTGGTCGAGATCGCCAAGAGCGAGTTCGACGCCATCATGAAGGATGCCAACCAGATCGCGCGCAAGCGCCAGGACGTGCATGTGACCGCGGCCGACCTGATCGCGATGCCCGAGGGCACCAAGACCGAGGCGGGCCTGCGCCAGAACGTGGCGGTGGGCATCGGCTACGTCGAGGCGTGGCTGCGCGGCATCGGCTGCGTGCCGCTATTCAACCTGATGGAGGATGCCGCCACCGCCGAGATCAGCCGCGCCCAGGTCTGGCAATGGGTGCGCCACGCCCAGACGCTGAACGACGGGCGGCTCGTCACCAAGGAGCTGGTGCGCGAGGTCGTGCGCGAGGAGCTCGACAAGGTGAAGGCGCAGATGGGCGACGAGGCCTATGGCAAGGGCCGCCACGAGGAGGCGGCCCAGCTCATGATCGAGCTGGTCGAGCAGCCGCAGTTCTATGAATTCCTCACCCTGCCGGCCTACGACCGCATCATCGCCGACGAGAAGAAGGCGGCCTGAGCCAGAATTCTTTTCGCCCTGCTAGGCCATCTCGATTTCACGCACATTGTCATCCCGAGCGCAGCGAGGGATCTTTCCTGTAACTAAAAGATCCCTCGCTGCGCTCGGGCTGACAGTTTTTTTTTAAACAGCATGGTGCGCCTTTCAGCAGGAAAGCCTTACGCCTCGCCGTAATGCACCCGGCGATACGCGCGCGACGGGATTAGATCGTCGATATGGACATCCCACAGGCTGCCGATATTGGCGCCCTGGTGCTCCTTGAACAGTGACGCATAGCGGCCGGGTTGGGTCACTGACGCGCCGCGCAGGCCGAAACCGGTGGCAGCGGCGGCGAGATCGCCCCGGCCGTGTATGGCTTCCTTGGCGGTGATGCCGTTGGCGCGGAACTTGTGGACCTCGGCGCCGTAGCCGCCGTCGTTCATGATCGCCATCAGCATCTTGATGCCCTGGCGGCGGATGGTCTCCAGCTCCTGCACGTGCATCATCAGGCTGCCGTCGCCCTCGACCAGCAACACCTTGCCGTCGCCGCGGGCGGCGGCGATGCCGATGGCGGCGGGCAGCGCCGAGCCGATGGCGCCAAAATCATTGACCACGTGATAGCGCTCAGCCGGCCGGCCCTTCATGTGCGTCATCACCATGCTGAAGTAATGGCCGGCGCCGACCACGATCTCCCAATCCTTCGGGATGGCCTGGTCGAGCTCGAGCACCGTCTTGCGCGGATCGACGGTGTTGGGCTGCACCGGGAATTCCTTTGAATCGGGCGAGTCTCCCGCGATGAGCTTGGCCATCTCGTTGGTGCGGAATCCGGTCTTCGAGATGCCGCGCTGCTGCATGCGGGCGAGGATCGCCTCGGCGGCGGCTCTTGCGTCGGCGCGGACATGGAGATCGGCGGTGCGCAGGCCCTGCCACAGGCCGCGCGGGTTGACGTCGATCTGGACGGTACGGGCGCCAGGATAGAGATAGCCACCCTCGGTCGTGTAGTGGCCGAGCGCCGCGCCCGCGCCGATCACCAGATCGGCTTCGGCGAAGCGCTCGCGCGAGAAGTCGCTGGCAAAGGCGCCGGCGATATCGAGCGCGTAGGGATTGCCGTCGAACAGGCCCTTGCCCAGCAGCGACGTCGCCGTGAGGGCGCCTGACTCGGCCGCCAGCGCTTCCAGGGCCGGGGCGGCGCCCGAGAGGATCGCGCCGCGGCCGGCGATGATGATCGGCTTCTCGGCCGCGGCGATCATGTCGACGACTTTGTCGACGATCGCGGGATCGGGCACCGGCCGCTGGGCCGCCGGCATCAGGTCGGAAGAGGGCGTGTAGTCGGTCATGTGCGGCCAGGCCTGCTTCTGCAGGTCCATCGGCACGCTCAGCACCACCGGCTTCTGCTCGAGCTGCGCCACCAGGAAGGCCTCACGCACGCAGTCGAGCAGACGGTCGATATGCTTGACCGTGACGTAGTGCGCGCCGCAGGCGAGGGCGAGCGGCGCCATGTCGATCTGCTGGAGATACCAGGCGGCGCCAATCGGCGAATCGCCCGCGAACACCACCAACGGTACGTTGCCGCGCGCGGCGATGGTGAGCGCGGTCATGATCTGGGTGAAGCCCGGGCCGCAGGTCGTCGAGGCGACGCCGACCTTGCCGGTGGCGCGGGCGTAGCCATCGGCCATGGCGACGGCGCAGTGCTCGTGGCGAGCATGCACCACCTTCATGCCCGGCAGCTCGGCCATCGCCGTCGACCAGTACATGTTGGCGTCGCCCATCAGGGTGAACAGGTGATCGACGCCCTCGGCCGCGAAGGCCCGAGCCAGCATGTCCGAGACCTTCAGCTTGCTGCTCATCACTACTTTCCCTTCAGCCAGGACAGAAATGCGCGCCACAAAAGACCGAAGCCGCCAATCATGGTGGCGGGCGGTGGTGCCGGTGGCGGCGCCGAGGGTTGCGATGGTGCAGCCTCTTGGGCGGGCGCGGCAACGGGGGCGGCCCCTACCTTCTTCGCAATATTGTTCGAGAATTCCGCCAGGAGGGCGCGCGCGACGTGGACGCCGCCGGCATTGGCGAAAGTCTCGAGCGGTCCGCTCACGCTGAAGCTGCCGTCGACGGTGAGCTCGGTCGTCTCGGTGCCTGCGATCCTGATCGTGCCGTTGACCAGCGCGCGCGAGGCGCCGCGCCCGTCGATGCCGCGTCCTTCGATGATGCAGGTACGTGCGGCGTCGTCGAAGGCGAGCGTGGCCTCGCCGCGGAACGCTGTGACGGTGGGACCAAACTTGACCTTGATGGAGCCGCGCCAGACGCCGTCACCCTGGTCAGGCGCGAGATCGGCGCCGGGAATGCAGGACGCGACGAGCGCGGGATCGCGCAGCAGGGGCCAGACCTTGGCCGCGGGCGAGGGGATGATGGTCGTCTCGGTGATGGAGGGCATGGCGCACTGTAGCCGCTATGCCCTCCCTGTCATCTCGAGCTTAGCGTATTAGAACAGCCCGACGATCTTGCCGTCGGCCGCCACGTCGATGCTGTTGGCGGCCGGCGTCCTGGGCAGGCCGGGCATGGTCATGATGTCGCCGCAGACCGCGACCACGAAGCCGGCGCCGGCCGAGAGCCGGACCTCGCGTACCGTCACGATGTGATCGGACGGCGCGCCCTTGGCGTCGGGGTTGGTCGAGAAACTGTACTGCGTCTTGGCGATGCACACCGGCACATTGCCGAAGCCCATCGCCTCGAACGAGGCGAGCTGATCGCGCACCGACTTGTCGGCGGCGATGTCCTTGGCGCGGTAGATCTCCTTGGCGATGGTGCGGATCTTTTCCAGCAGCGGCATGTCGTCGGGGTAGAGCAGCTTCATCTTGCTCTTGCCTTCGTCGATCACCTTCACTACCGCGCGTGCGACGTCGGCGGCGCCCTTGCCGCCCTCGGCCCAATGATCGGCCATCACCGCCTCGACACCGAGCTTGGCGCAGGCGGATTCGACCAAGGCGATCTCGGCATCGGTGTCGGCGCTGAAGCGGTTGATCGAGACTACAGGCACCAGACCGAACTTCTTCACGTTCTCGACATGGCGCTGCAGGTTGGCCATGCCGGCTTCCAGGGCCTTCAGGTTCTCGGTCTTGAGGTCTTCCTTCTTGACCCCGCCGTGCATCTTCAGGGCACGGATCGTGGCCACCAGCACCACAGCGTCCGGCATCAGGCCGGTCTTGCGGCACTTGATGTCGATGAACTTCTCGCCGCCCAGGTCGGCACCGAAGCCCGCCTCGGTGACCACGTAGTCGGCCAGCTTGAGCGCCGTGGTCGTGGCCAACACCGAGTTGCAGCCGTGCGCGATGTTGGCGAAGGGGCCGCCGTGGATGAAGGCCGGCGTGCCCTCGAGCGTCTGCACCAGGTTGGGCGACAGCGCATCCTTCAACAGAACGGTCATCGACCCATGCGCCTTCAGTTCTGAGGCGCGGACGGGTTTACGCTCGCGGGTATAGGCCACGATGATGTTGCCGAGACGGGTCTTCAGGTCTTCCAGGTCCTTGGCGAGGCAGAAGATGGCCATCACCTCCGACGCGACGGTGATGTCGAAGCCATCCTGGCGCGGGAAGCCGTTGGCGACACCGCCCAGCGACGAGACGATCTCGCGCAGGCTGCGGTCGTTCATGTCGACGACGCGGCGCCAAGCCACGCGGCGCCCGTCGATGCCCAGCGCATTGCCCCAGTAGATGTGGTTGTCGATCAGCGCCGACAGGAGATTGTGGGCGGCGCCGATGGCGTGGAAGTCGCCGGTGAAGTGGAGGTTGATGTCCTCCATCGGCACGACCTGGGCGTAGCCGCCGCCGGCAGCGCCGCCCTTCATGCCGAAGCTCGGTCCGAGCGAGGGTTCGCGCAGGCACAGCATCGCCTTCTTGCCGATATGGTTCAGCGCATCGGTCAGGCCAACGGTGGTCGTGGTCTTGCCCTCGCCGGCCGGCGTCGGCGAAATCGCCGAGACCAGGATCAGCTTGCCGTTGGGCTTGCCCTGCAGCGACTTGATGTAGTCCATCGAGACCTTGGCCTTGTAATGGCCGTAGGGCTCGAGGTTCTCCGGCGCGATGCCCAGTTTCTCTTTCGCCAACTCCATGATCGGCCGCTTCTTGGCTTCCTGGGCGATCTGGATATCGGATTTTGGATTGGTGTGCTGCGTGCCGGCCATCGAACTGTTTCCTTTTCCCTACGGTACCACCTCACCCTGAGGAGCCGTGCAAAGCGCGGCGTCTCGAAGGGTGGGATCAGTCTTGTTGTTGCCCATCCTTCGAGACGCGCCGCTTACGCGGCGCTCCTCAGGATGAGGTTGTGCGCGTTATCCATGCCTCAGGTAAAACGCATGCCCACGGCGAGTTTGTTGGCGGCCGCGAATTCTCCGGCACCGACCTTCGGGCCGTCGGCGGGCTTCACGCGCAATACCTTGATGCGACCGTCGGCGCAGACGACGGTGAAGCTGTCAGCCGTGACTTCGACGATCTCGCCCATCTTGCCGGCAATGCCCTTGGGATCGCGGGCGGGCAGGGGCTGGATGTCGAAGATCTGCAGGTTCTTGCCGTCGAGCGTCGACCAGGCACCGGGGGCCGGGTTGCAGCCACGGATCAGGGGATCGATCTGGCGCCACGACTTGCCCCAGTCGATGCGGGCGATGTCTGCCGTGGCGCGACCTTCATAAGTTGCGAGCGCCTCGTCCTGTTTTAGGCGCGGCGCTTTGCCCGCCTTCACCAGGTCGACCGATTCCAACATCGCCTCGACGCCCATCGGGAACAGGCGATCGAAATAGACCGTGCCCAGCGTGTCCTTCGGACCGATCAGTGTCTTCTTCTGCAACAGCACGGGGCCGGTATCGAGGCCGTTGTCCGGCCAGAAGATCGACAGGCCGGTTTCCTTTTCGCCCAGGATGATCGGCCAGTTGATGGCGCTGGCGCCGCGATAGGCCGGCAGCAGCGAGGGATGATACTGGATCGATCCGTGCGTCGGGATGTTGAGGAATTCCTCGGGCACGAACAGGGTGACGAACGCCATGACCTGCAGGTCGGGCTTCAGCGCCTTGAACTCTTCCCAGACCTCGGGCTTGCGGTAGGAGGCCGGCTGAAAGACCGGCAGCTTGGCCGCGAGCGCCGCTTCCTTCAGCGGATCGGCCTTCTGGCCGGGCTTCTCCGGCGCGACGTACACGCCGACGACATTCTCGCCGCGCTTCAGCAGCGCCTCCAGCACGGCCTTGCCGAAGGCCTGCTGGCCATGGACCACGATGCGCATGTCTTACTCCGCGGCCCGGGCTTGAGGTTGTTCGCCGGTCGCGCCCGAGGCCTTGATCTCGGCGATCTCGCGCGGCGTGAACTTCAGCACCTTCGACAGGATCTCGTCGGTGTGCTCGCCCAGCAGCGGGGAACGCTTCACCTCGGTGATCGAGTCGGAGAGCTTGATCGGATTGCCGACCGAGAGATACCGCCCGCGCTTGGGATGATCGACCTCGACGACGGTCCCGGTCGCACGCAGCGCCGGGTCCTCGGCGATCTCCTTCATCGACAGGATCGGGCCGACCGGAATGTCGAGCGCGTTGCACTCGTTCATGACCTCGAACTTGGTCTTGGTCATGGTCCACTGCTCGATCCGGCCGAAGATCTCCGTGAGCCGCGGCAGGCGGGCCGGCGGCTTGGCGTAGTCGGGATGAGTCTTCCAGTCGGGCTGGCCGATCAGGTCGCAGATCTTCTCCCACACCGGCGCCTGGGTGATGAAGTAGATGTAGGCGTTGGGATCGGTCTCCCAGCCCTTGCACTTCAGGATGACGCCGGGCTGGCCGCCGCCCGAATCGTTGCCGGCGCGTGGCGTCGCCTCGCCGAACGGGATGTTCTGGCCGAACTGGGTGTATTCCTTCAGCGGCCCGTGCGCGAGGCGCTGCTGGTCGCGCAGTTTTACGCGGCACAGGTTCAGGACCCCATCCTGCATGGCGCACAGCACGTGCTGGCCGCGGCCCGTGCGGTTGCGCTGGTAGAGCGCGCTCACGATGCCGAGTGCCAGATGCAGGCCAGTGCCCGAATCGCCGATCTGCGCGCCGGTGACCAGCGGCGGGCCGTCGAGGAAGCCCGTGGTCGAGGCCGAGCCGCCAGCGCATTGCGCCACGTTCTCGTAGACCTTGCAGTCCTCATAGGCGCCGGGACCGAAGCCCTTCACCGAGGCCGCGATCATGCGCGGATTCCAGGAATGGATGCGCTCCCAGGTGAGGCCCATGCGATCGAGCGCGCCCGGCGCGAAGTTCTCGACCAGCACGTCGCAGGTCTTCACCAACCGCTCGAGCACCCGCATGCCTTCCTTGCTCTTGGAGTCGAGCGTGATCGAGCGCTTGTTGTGGTTGAGCATGGTGAAATAGAGGCTGTCGGCGCCCGGCACGTCGACCAGCTGGCCGCGCGTGATGTCGCCCTGGCCCGGCCGCTCGACCTTGATCACGTCGGCGCCGAACCACGCCAGCAGCTGCGTGCAGGTCGGGCCTGACTGGACGTGGGTGAAGTCGAGGATCTTCACGCCGTCGAGCGCCTTGCCGTCCTTGCCCCACGGCTTGGAGGAGATCTTGGGCGTCTTGGCGATGAGCTTGAGCGCCCGCTTCTTGCCGGACTTCGCCTTATCCTTGGCCTTACCCCTGGCCTTGTCCTTCGCCTTCACCTTGTCCTTCTTCGCCTTCTTCTTGGCCATGGTCGTCCCCTACTTCTTCTTGAGCTTGCTTTGCGGATTGAGATTGCCGATGCGGCCGCTCTCGCTGCCGGCGGCCGGATCGATCGCGGCGTTGATGAGCGTGGGCTTGCCGGAGTCCATTGCTGCGTTGACGGCGCGCTTCAATTCATCAGGTGTCGTGGCGTGGACGCCGACACCGCCGAAGGCCTCCATCATCTTGTCGTAGCGCGAGCCTTTGACGAACACGGTGGGCGCGGGATCGCTGCCGGCCTTGTTGACGTCGGTGCCGCGATAGATGCCGTCGTTGTTGAAGACGACGATGCAGATCGGCAGGTTGTAGCGGCAGATCGTTTCGACCTCCATGCCGGAGAAGCCGAAGGCTGAGTCGCCCTCGATCGCCAGCACCGGCTTGCCGGTCTCGACGGCGGCCGCGATGCACTGCCCCATGCCGATGCCCATGACACCCCAGGTGCCGACGTCCAGCCGCTTGCGCGGCTGGTACATGTCGATGACGCCGCGCGTCAGGTCGAGCGTGTTGGCACCTTCGTTGACCAGGATCGCGTCCGGACGCTCCTTGATGATGGTGCGCAGCACGCCCAGCGCGCCGTGATAGTCCATCGGGTTGTTGTTGTTCATGAGGCGCGGCGCCATCTTGGCGACGTTCTCCTCGCGCTTGGACGAAACGGCGCCCATCCAGTCCGCCGGGCCCTTGGTCCAGTTGCCGCCACCCCCGCTATTCATGCCGTCGAGCAGCGCCGCGACGCACGAGCCGATATCGCCGACCACCGGCGCCACGATCTCGACGTTGCTGTCCATCTCCTTGGGTTCGATGTCGACCTGGATGAATTTCTTGGGCGCGTCGCCCCAGGCCTTGCCCTTGCCGTGCGACAGCAGCCAGTTGAGCCGCGCGCCGATCAGCATGACGACGTCGGAATCCTTCAGCACCGTCGAGCGCGCCGCACCGGCGCATTGCGGATGCGTGTCGGGCAGCAGGCCCTTGGCCATGCTCATGGGCAGGAAGGGCACGCCGCTTTTCTCGACGAAAGCCTTGATCGCCTCGTCGGCCTGCGCGTAGGCGGCGCCCTTGCCGAGGATGATCAGCGGCCGCTTGGCGCCCTTCAGCACTTCGAGGGCGCGCTTGATCGCCGACGGGGCGGGAATCTGGGCGGGCGCCGCGTCGATCACCTTGACCAGCGACTTGGCGCCCGCATCGGCGTTCATGACCTGGCCGAAGAGTTTGGCCGGCAGGTCGAGATAGACACCGCCCGGGCGGCCCGAGACGGCGGCGCGGATGGCGCGGGCGAGGCCGATGCCGATGTCGGCGGCATGCAGCACGCGGAAGGCCGCCTTGCACAGCGGCTTGGCGATGGCGAGCTGGTCCATCTCCTCGTAGTCGCCCTGCTGCAGGTCGACGACCTCGCGCTCCGAGGAGCCCGAGATCAGGATCATCGGGAAGCAATTGGTCGTGGCGTGGGCGAGTGCGGTAAGGCCGTTCAGGAAGCCGGGCGCCGACACGGTGAGGCAGATGCCGGGCTTCTTGGTGAGGAACCCGGCGATGGCCGCGGCATAGCCGGCGTTCTGCTCATGGCGGAACGACAGGACGCGGATGCCCGCGGCCTGCGCCATGCGGCCGAAATCGGTGATCGGGATGCCGGGGACGCCATAGATCGTGGTGAGGCCGTTCAGCTTCAACGCATCGATCATGAGGTTGAAGCCGTCCGTCAGGTCCTGCGTTTCTTCCGCGGCGCCGGGCGCCTTCAATGCTGCTTCGGCCATGGTGTTCCTCCGTTCATTTCTAGGTTCATTTCTGGGCGTTCAATCCAGGTAATCGACGTGCTTGGCGACGTGCGCGGCGAGGCCAAGCGCATGCTGGCGCACCAGGTCCTCGGCGCGCTCGGTGTCGCGCGCCTCGAGGGCCTGGATGATGTTCATGTGGTCGTGGATCGAGCGCACGACGCGGTCATCCTCGCCGATCGTCTTGCCGCGGATCATCCGCATATGCGTAAAGAGATTCTCCGCCAACTGGATCAGCACGTTGTTGCCGCTGAGCTCGATGATCGTCTGGTGGAAGGCGATGTTGACCTCGGAGTACTCGTCGAGCTTGGCGTGCAGCTTGTCGTCCTCGAAGGTGGCGAACATGCGCCGGAGCCCCGCGATGTCGGCGTCGCTGGCGTGTTCGGTGATCAGCCTGGCTGCCATGCTCTCAAGAGCGGCCCAGGCAGTGATCATCTGGATCACTTCTTCCCGGGTCTTGCGCACGACGTAGATGCCGCGTCGCGGCACCGACCGCACGAAGCCCTCGCGCTCCAGTTGCGCCATGGCCTCGCGCACCGGGGTGCGCGAGATGCCGAAGTCCTGCGCGAGCTGACGTTCGTCGAGCCGGATGTCGGTGCGCGAGCGGTAGACGTCCGACGACACGATGACGTTCCGCAAGGCCGTGTAGGCCTTGTCCTTGAACGTCTCCGGGCTGTCGATCGGACCGACCACCACACGACTTTCGCTCACCGCCCGTCCTCCCTTCGTCCCCTGTAATACATAATGCCACCGAGCCGAAGGGCGTCAATCGCCCGCCCCGGCAGGGCGCTAAAAGGCTGTGGTTATTTGCGCAGTGCTGGTGTCAGGACTCGGCCGTAGAGGTTCGACAGGAACGGCCAGAACAGGGCAATCAGGCCTAGGCTCATGATCGTGGCGACCAGACCGCTCGACCAGAACACGCCCAGGCTGCCCTGGGAGATCAGCAGCGACTGCCTAAAAGCCTCCTCGGCCTTGTCGCCCAGCACGATCGCGAGCACCAGCGGCGCCAGCGGGTAGTTGCACTTCTTCAGGAAGTAGCCGGCGATGCCGAAGACCAGCATCATCACCACGTCGAAGCTGTTGTTGTGCACGGTGTAGGCGCCGATGGCGCAGATCACGAGGATGACCGGCGCGATGATGGCGAACGGGATGCGCAGGATCGCGGCGAAGAAGGGCACCATGGTCAGCACGACCACGAGGCCGACGATGTTGCCGAGATACATGCTGGCGATCAGGCCCCAGACGAACTCCTTCTGCTCTACGAACAGCAGCGGACCGGGCTGCAGGCCCCAGATCAGGAGACCGCCCAGCAGCACGGCGGCGGTCGGCGATCCCGGCACGCCCAGCGACAGCATCGGCAGCAGCGCCGAGGTGCCGGCGGCATGCGCAGCGGTCTCGGGCGCGATCACGCCCTCGATCTCGCCGGTGCCGAACTTGTCGCCGTTCTTCGACGCCCGTTTGGCGATGCCGTAGCTCATGAACGAGGCCGGCGTGGCGCCGGCGGGGGTGATGCCCATCCAGCATCCGATCAGGCAGGAGCGCAGCGAGGTTACCCAGTAGCGCGGCAACTCTTTCCAGGTCTGCAGAACCACGGCGGGATTGATGCCCGCGGCCTTGCCCTTGAAGCTTAAGCCCTCTTCCATGGTGAGCAGGATCTCGCCGATGCCGAACAGGCCGATCACGGCGATCAGGAAATCGAAGCCGCCTAAAAGTTCGGTGGAGCCGAAGGTCAGACGAAGCTGGCCGGTCACGGTGTCGGTGCCGACCGCGGCCAGCGCGAAGCCCAGCATCATCGCCGCGATGGTCTTGGTCGGCGGTTCCTTGCCCATGCCGACGAAGCTGCAGAACGCCAGGAAGAATACCGAGAACTTCTCGGCCGGACCGAACTGCAGCGCGAAGCTCGCGACCAGCGGTGCGGCGAGCGTGATGACGATGACGGCGAAGAGCGCGCCCACGAAGGACGAGGTGAAGGCGGCCGTCAGCGCCTCGCCCGCCTGGCCCTTCTGCGCCATGGGATGGCCGTCGAAGGTGGTCGCGACCGACCACGGCTCGCCCGGGATGTTGAACAGGATCGAAGTGATGGCGCCGCCGAACAGCGCCCCCCAGTAGATGCAGGAGAGCAGGATGATGGCCGATGTCGGCGACATGCTGAAGGTGAGCGGCAGCAGGATCGCCACGCCGTTGGCGCCGCCGAGGCCAGGCAGCACGCCGATGACCACGCCCAGGACGATGCCGATCACCATGTAAAGCAGGTTCTGCCAGCTGAGCACGACGGCAAAGCCGCCCATCAAATCGCCAATGCTTTCCATCGATTCCCCGGATTTCCTTCTTGTCCTCGGGTTCTAGAGCCCGAGCAGGTCCTCGAGCGGTCCCTTCGGCAACGACAGGAGGAACCATTTTTCGAACGTCACGTAGATGACGACCTGCAAACCCAGACCGACGCCCAGGGTGAGCGGCCAGCCATAGCGCCCGAGCCAGCGCATGAAGCCGATGATCAGAATCGCCGAGGAGACGTAGATGCCGAGCCACGGCACCGCCGCAACGTAGATCGCCATCGGCCAGACGATCTTGAGCACCTGGGCGATCTGCCCCCATTCGGCGAACAGCTTGCGGCTGGGCTTGGCATAGGCCGATACGAAGTTGAAGCCGCTGGTGGCCACGATCAGCAGCCCGATCCAGAAGGGAAAGAATCCGGACTTCGGCCCTTCCGCGCCCCAGCCGATGCCGACCTTCAGGCTGCCGAAGATGGTGATGGCACCCAGGATCAGAATGAAGGCGGCGACGCCCATCTCGACGTGGCGCTGCCGTGGTCCGGCCGCGTCGGGATCATCCGGCGAATTGGACATCGACGACCTCTGTGAACTCAAATCTGGACAGGTGCGTGCGGGACAGATGCGTGACTGACCGGCTGCGCTCAATTCGTGGCCAGGAATCCCGCTTCCTTCATCAGGTCGCGATGGCGCTTTTCCTCGCCCTCGACCCACTTCGCATAGTCGGCGCCGGTCATGAAGGACTGGTTGAAGGCGCCATCCTTCATGAGCTGCGCCCATTCCGGCGTGGCCCGAACCTTCTTGAACAGCTCGACGTAGTAGTCGACGGCGTCCTTGGGAGCGCCCGCCGGCATGAAGACGCCGCGCAGCATCACGTACTCGATGTCCAGTCCCTGCGACTTGCAGGTCGGGATGTCGGCCCACGACTGGTCGCCGGCAATCTTGTCCGTGTACGGCAGGACCTTGGCGTCGAACACGCAGAGCGGGCGCAGCTTGCCGGCGCGCCACTGCGCCACCGCCTCGATCGGGTTGTTGACGGTCGAATCGATGTGCTTGCCGACGAGCTGGACCGCGACCTCGCCGCCGCCCTTGTAGGGGACATAGGTCATCTTCTTGCCGATCGCCTTTTCCAGCGCGACGGTGATGATCTGGTCTTCCTGCTTCGACCCGGTGCCGCCCATCTTGAACTGGCCGTCCGGTGCCGCCTTGATCGCCGCCACGTATTCCTGGACCGTCTTGTAGGGTGAGTCGGCGTTGACCCAGAGCACGAACTCGTCGAGCGCCAGCATCGCCACCGGCGTCATGTCCTTCCACGAGAAGGGGATGCCCGTCGCCAGCGGCGTGGTGAACAGGTTCGAAAGCGTGATGACCAGCTTGTTCGGGTTGCCCTTGGCGCCCTTGATGTCGAGGAAGCCTTCGCCGCCGGCACCACCCGCCTTGTTGATGACCACCATGGTCTGCTTCATCAGGTTGTGCTTGGCGATGATGCCCTGGATCATGCGCGCCATCTGGTCGGCGCCGCCGCCGGTGCCGGCCGGAACGATGAATTCGACGTTGCGTGTCGGCTCCCAAGCCATCGCCGGAGTGACGCAAAGGCTCGCCGCCATCGCCGCAGAGGCCGCGACGACAAGCGCAGCCAATCGAAGCCGCTCGATCATGGTCATGGTTCCCTTCCCAGAGATCTTTTCTTGGTAGTTCTTGCAATAATCCTACAATGGTTTTTGCAACCGGTCGAGCGCCGGTACTCGAACCCGTGCGGGCGACATGATCGATAAACTCGAATTCCTTCTCGCCCTGGCGCGGGAAAAGAACTTCGGCAAGGCCGCGGAGCAGTGCGGCGTGACTCAACCAACCTTCTCCGCCGGCATCAAGCAGCTTGAAGCGACGCTGGGCGTGCTGCTTGTTCATCGCAGCTCGCGATTCATCGCCTTCACCGCCGAGGGTGAACGCGTCCTCGAGTGGGCGCGCGGCATCGTGGCCGACAGTCGCGCGATGCGTCAGGAATTGCGGGCCCTCAAGCATGGCCTGGTCGGCCGGCTGAAACTCGCGGCGATCCCGACGGCGCTTCCCATGGTATCGGCGCTCACCACGCCCTACCGCGCCAAGCATCCCAACGTGACGTTCACCGTCCTGTCGCGGACCTCGATCGAGATTCTGTCGATGCTCGAGAATCTCGAGATCGATGCCGGCCTCACCTATATCGACAACGAACCGCTCGGACGGGTGCGCGCGGTGCCGCTCTATCTCGAGCAGTATCGACTGCTGACCTCGGAGACGAGCCCGCTCGGCGATCGCGACAGCGTCACCTGGGCCGAGGTCGCCAAGATCCCGCTCTGCCTGCTGACGCCGGACATGCAGAACCGACGCATCATCGATCAGCTGTTGCGCGCCGCGGGCGGTGGCGTGCCCGATCCCACGCTCGAATCGAACTCGATGATCGTACTGTTTTCACATGTGCGGACGGGTCGTTGGGCAAGCGTGATGCCGGAGAAACTCGCCGACACTTTGGGCCTGACCGAGCACCTGCGCTCGATCCCGATTGTCGAGCCGGAGGCGGTCCACAGCATCGGATTGGTCGTCCCGGACCGTGAGCCCATGCCGCCGATGGTCGCCGCCTTGGTTGCCGAGGCAAAGTTGCTCGCCGAACAGTTGACTTAAAAATCCCTTTATTATCAATATATTAGAGGCTACATCGGCTCAAAGCTGACCAAATTGGCCTGAACGATAGATATGTTCTATCACAGCACTCGACAGCTTTATTGATCAAGGCCTGCGGCAAGCAGATTGTCCCACAAATACAAGGGAGACCGAGCTTGCCCAGGGCAGCAGCGTGGGACGAAGCCGAGGCCACCGACATCATCCGCCGGCACGACGGGCGGGAGGGCTCGATGCTGCCAATCCTGCATGATCTTCAGGCCGTCTTTGGCTGCGTCCCGCCGGCCGCCGTGCGCCTCGTGGCCGACGCGCTCAACCTCACCCGCGCCGAGGTTCACGGTGTGGTCAGCTTCTATCACGACTTTCGCGAGCAGCCGGCCGGCCGTCACGTGCTGAAACTTTGCCGTGCCGAAGCCTGCCAGTCGATGGATGGCGAGCGCCTGGCGCGCGCGTTCCTCGATCGGCTCGGCGTCGAATGGGGTGACACGACGCCGGACGGCCGTTTCACTGTCGAGGCAACCTACTGCCTCGGCCTCTGCGCCTGTGCGCCCTCGGCCATGCTCGACGGCGAGCCGATCGCCCGGCTGACACAAGCGTCGTTCGACGAAATCGCGCGCGAGGTCGGGCAATGACAAGGATCTTCGTCCCGCGCGACGCCGCGGCGCGCGCGGTCGGCGCCGATCGCGTAGCGACCACCATCGTCCAGGAGGCAAGACGCCTCGGCCTCGCCGTCGATGTGGTCCGCACCGGCTCGCGCGGCCTTTTCTGGCTCGAGCCGATGATCGAGGTCGAGACACCGGGCGGGCGCATCGCCTTCGGACCGATGACGGCCAAGGACGTTCCGGGTCTCTTCGCCGAGGGACTGCCGCTCAGTGCCGCTCATCCGCTGTGCGTAGGCCGGCCCGAGGACATTCCCTTCCTGAAGCGCCAGACGCGCATCACCTTCGCGCGCTGCGGCATCATCGATCCGCTGTCGCTCGCCGACTATCGCGCCCATGGCGGCTATCGCGGCCTGGAGCGCGCCAGGAGCCTGGGCGCTGCCGGTACCGTCGATGAGGTCACGAAGTCGGGCCTGCGCGGCCGCGGCGGCGCGGGCTTCCCGACGGGCATCAAATGGAAGACCGTCGCCGACACGGCAGCTGATCGTAAATACATCGTCTGCAACGCCGACGAAGGCGACTCGGGCACCTATGCCGACCGCATGATCATGGAAGGCGATCCCTTCCTGCTGATCGAGGGCATGACGATCGCGGGCTTCGCCGTCGGCGCGACCAAGGGTTACATCTACATCCGCTCGGAATATCCCGATGCCATCCGTGTGATGGAACGCGCCACCGTGCTGGCCGAGGCCGAGGGCCTGCTGGGCGCCGAGGCGAAGTTCGACATCGAGATCCGCGTCGGCGCCGGGGCCTATGTCTGCGGCGAGGAGACCTCGCTGCTCGAAAGCCTCGAAGGCAAGCGCGGCCAGGTGCGCGCCAAGCCGCCGCTGCCGGCGCACAAGGGCCTGTTCGGCAAGCCCACCGTCATCAACAACCTGATTTCGCTCGCCACGGTGCCCGCCATTCTGGCCGACGGCGCCAAGCACTACGCCGATCTCGGCATGGGCCGCTCGCGTGGCACGATGCCTATCCAGCTCGCCGGCAACGTCAAGCACGGCGGGCTGTTCGAGGCGGCGTTCGGCCTCACCCTCGGCGAAATCGTCGACGATATCGGCGGCGGCACGGCCAGTGGCCGGCCGGCGCGCGCCGTGCAGGTCGGCGGGCCCCTGGGGGCCTACTTCCCGCGCGCGCTGTTCGATACGCCGTTCGACTACGAAGCCTTTACCGCGCGCGATGGGCTGATCGGCCATGGCGGCGTCGTGGTGTTCGACGATAGCGTCGACATGGCGAGGCAAGCGCGCTTCGCGCTGGAATTCTGCGCCATCGAATCCTGCGGCAAGTGCACGCCCTGCCGCATCGGCTCAGTGCGCGGCACCGAGACGATGGACAAGATCATCGCGGGCGACCGGCCCGAGGCCAACCTCGCGCTGATCACCGACCTTTGCCAGACGCTGAAATTCGGCTCGCTCTGCGCGCTCGGCGGCTTCACGCCCTATCCGGTAATGAGCGCCATAAAACATTTCCCCGAGGACTTCACCCGCCCGCGCCTCGCGGCAGCGGCGGAATAGAGAGGAGAGCGCCATGTCTCTCGTTCATGAAATCGACTACGGCACGCCGGTCAGTAAATCGGCCGAAACGGTAAAGCTCACCATCGACGGCAACGAGGTCGTGGTGCCCGCCGGCACCTCGATCATGCGCGCCGCCATGGACGCCGGCATCCAGGTGCCGAAGCTCTGCGCGACTGATTCGGTCGATGCGTTCGGCTCATGCCGGCTCTGCCTGGTCGAGATCGCCGGCCGGCCCGGAACGCCCGCCTCGTGCACGACGCCGGTCGCCGCCGGCATGGTGGTCTCCACGCAGACCGAGCGGCTAAAACAGGTCCGCAAGGGCGTGATGGAGCTCTACATCTCCGACCATCCGCTGGATTGCCTGACCTGTGCGGCCAACGGTGATTGCGAGCTGCAGGACATGGCCGGCGCCGTCGGCCTGCGCGATGTGCGCTACGGCTACGCAGGCGAGAACCACCTCAAGCTCGAGAAGGACGAGTCCAACCCTTACTTCACCTTCGATGCCTCCAAGTGCATCGTCTGTTCGCGCTGCGTGCGTGCCTGCGAGGAAGTGCAGGGCACCTTCGCGCTCACCATCCAGGGCCGCGGCTTCGACTCCAAGGTCTCGGCCGGCATGCTGAGCGACAATTTCCTGAGCTCCGAATGCGTGTCGTGCGGCGCCTGTGTGCAGGCTTGTCCGACTGCCACCTTGTCGGAGAAATCCCTGATCGACATCGGCCAGCCCGAGCATTCGGTGGTCACCACCTGTGCCTATTGCGGCGTCGGCTGCAGCTTCAAGGCCGAGATGCGCGGTGAAGAGCTGGTGCGCATGGTTCCCTACAAGGAGGGCAAGGCCAACCACGGCCATTCCTGTGTGAAGGGCCGCTTCGCCTGGGGCTACGCCAACCACAAGGAGCGCATCCTCAATCCGATGATCCGCGAGAGCATCGACCAGCCGTGGCGCGAAGTGAGCTGGGAGGTCGCGATCGACCGCGTCGCCTCGGAGTTCAAGCGGCTCCAGAGCAAGCACGGCCGGCTGGCGATCGGCGGCATCACCTCCTCGCGCTGCACCAACGAGGAGACGTACTTGGTCCAGAAGCTGGTGCGCGGCGGCTTCGGCAACAACAACGTCGATACCTGCGCCCGCGTCTGCCATTCGCCGACCGGCTATGGTCTGCGGGCCACCTTCGGCACGTCGGCCGGTACGCAGGATTTCGATTCGGTCGATCAGAGCGACGTGATCCTGATCATCGGCGCCAATCCGACCGACGCCCATCCGGTCTTCGCCTCGCGCATGAAGAAGCGGCTGCGCGCGGGCGCCAAGCTGATCGTGATCGACCCGCGTCGCACAGACATCGTGCGCATGCCGCATATCGAGGCGCAGTATCATCTGCCGCTGCGGCCGGGCACCAATGCCGCGATCCTGAACGCACTGGCGCACACAATCGTCACCGAAGGACTGGTCGACGAGGCCTTCGTCCGCGACTTCTGCGACCTCGATGCCTTCGAGCATTGGGCGACGTTCGTGTCCGAGCCGCAGAACAGCCCGGAGACGGTGGGCCCAATGGCCGGCGTGTCGTCCGAGGCTATTCGTGGCGCAGCGCGTCTCTATGCGACGGGCGGCAACGGCGCGATCTATTACGGCCTCGGCGTCACCGAGCACAGCCAGGGCACCACGGCGGTCATGGCACTCGCCAATCTGGCGATGGCCACTGGCAACCTTGGCCGCCAGGGCGTCGGCGTGAACCCGCTGCGCGGCCAGAACAACGTCCAGGGCGCCTGCGACATGGGCTCCTTCCCGCACGAGCTGACCGGCTATCGCCACATCTCCGACGATGCCACGCGCACCATGTTCGAGAAGCTGTGGGGCGTGCCGCTCGACAATGAGCCCGGCCTGCGCATTCCCAACATGTTCGATGCGGCGATCGACGGCACCTTCCGGGGCATCTACGTCCAGGGCGAGGACATCCTTCAGTCCGACCCCAACACCGTCCACGTCAAGAAGGCGCTGGCGGCGATGGAATGCGTGGTCGTGCAGGACCTGTTCCTGAACGAGACGGCGAACTACGCCCACGTCTTCCTGCCGGGCTCGACCTTCCTTGAGAAGGACGGCACCTTCACCAACGCCGAACGCCGCATCAACCGCGTGCGCAAGGTCATGACGCCCAAGAACGGCATGGCCGACTGGGAGATCACGCTCGCCATCGCCAAGGCGATGGGCTTCGAGATGCCCTACAACCATCCGTCCGAGATCATGGACGAGATCGCAGCACTAACGCCGACCTTTGCCGGCGTGTCCTACGATCTTCTCGACAAGGAAGGCTCGGTCCAGTGGCCGTGCAACGAGAAGGCGCCGACCGGCACGCCGATCATGCACATCGGCGGCTTCGCCCGCGGCAAGGGCAACTTCATGATCACCGAGTATGTGGCCACCGACGAGAAGGTGGGTCCGCGCTTCCCGCTGTTGCTGACCACGGGCCGTATCCTGTCGCAGTACAATGTCGGCGCCCAGACGCGGCGCACCGAAAATGTCGTGTGGCACGACGAGGACGTGCTGGAGATCCATCCGCACGACGCCGAGGAGCGCGGCGTGCGCGACGGCGACTGGGTGAAGCTCGATAGCCGCGCCGGCGGTACGGCGCTGCACGCGCGCATCACCGATCGCGTGGCGCCGGGCGTGGTCTATACGACCTTCCACCATCCCGAAACGCAGGCCAACGTCGTCACCACCGAGTTCTCCGACTGGGCGACGAATTGCCCGGAGTACAAGGTCACTGCCGTCCAGGTCTCGCCGTCCAACGGCCCCAGCGAATGGCAGAAGGACTATGTCGAGCAGGCGAGGCAGAGCCGGCGGATCGCCACCAAGGTCGCGGCGGAGTAGGCGACGATGTCCGCGTCTGCCGAAAAGCTGGTGACAATGGCCAATCAGATCGGACGGTTCTTCGTGCCCCAGCGCGACGCCGATCCGGCCGCCGCCATCGCCGATCATTTGGAGAAGTTCTGGGATCCACGCATGCGTGCCGCCATCGTGGCGCACCTGGCCGCGGGCGGCGCCGGTCTCGATGGCCCCGTTCGCGAGGCTGTTGGGCGCCTGAAGACGGTGAAGATCCCCGAAAAGGGATTGTCAGCCTAGCCGACATCGGCCACACCATTTCCGCGCTGATCCAACGCGCGGAGACGGGACAAATGGCTAAGCTCGAACTGGTGTTCGACCCGGCGGAGAACAGCCCTTCCGCCGAGCGGGTAAAGAACGGCGTCATCTTCCACAATTTCGCCGCCACAGGTGTTTCGGCCTACTACCCCACCAACTTTTTTCTCAAGAGCGAGCGCGGCGAGCTGATGGGCGGCTTGCTCGGCATGATCTGGGGCGGCTGCCTGCACATTTCGATCCTTTGGGTCGACGAGGCGGCGCGCGGCGAGGGCAATGCCACCCGCATGATGGATGCCGCGGAGGCCTATGCCCGCGAGCACCATTGCCATCTGGCCACGCTCGATACGCATTCCTTCCAGGCACGGCCGTTCTACGAGAAGCGTGGCTACGAAGTCTTCGGCACGCTCGACGACTACCCCAAGGGCCACAAGAAGTTCTTCCTCCGGAAGATGCTGAACTAACGCCGTCGTGACGGATTAGCCCAGTTCCTTCAGCCTCTTGTCGATCGCCAGCAGGTCGAGCCAGCTCTGGCGCTTGCTGGCGGGCGTGCGCAGCAGATAGGCGGGATGGAACGTGGGCATCGTCGGCACTTCGGTGCCATCGTCGAGCTTCAGGCTCGTCCACTTGCCGCGGAGCCGCATGATGCCTTCGGTGGTGTCGAGCACCGCCTTGGCCGCCGTGCCGCCGGCCAGCACCAGCAGCTTGGGCCGGGCGAGCTCGATGTGGCGGCGTGTGAAAGCGAGGCAGATCGACTGCTCGGCCAGCGTCGGTGTGCGATTGCCCGGCGGCCGCCAGAACAGGATGTTGGTGATGTAGAGGTCGCGCTCGCGACTCATGCCCAGGGCGGCGAACATCCGATCGAGGAGCTGGCCGCTCACGCCCACGAACGGCTTGCCCAGGCGATCCTCGTCGGCGCCCGGCGCTTCGCCCACGACCATGATGGGGGCACCTGCCGCGCCATCGGCGAACACCGTGTTCTTGGCGGTGCGCTTCAGCGCGCAGCCTTCGAAGGCACGGACCGCTTCTTCGAGTTCGGCGATGGTGGTGCAGCGCCGCGCGATCTCACGGGCGTCCTCGACGAGCTGCGGCGATTCGAGCGGTACCGGTGCACGCG
>CANJHI010000043.1 GCA_947474005.1 Alphaproteobacteria bacterium
AGCAGGGGAACGTTTATGGATTGGGCGCGTATCCTGGCCTACGTGACGGGGACGGTGGACCAGGAGTTGCTGGGGCGGAACGAATACCTGGCTGCCGAAAGATGTCGGACGCCGAGGTGAAAATTGCACCCGCGCAGGGCCGCAGTACCCCGCAGCGTCCCGCACCGCTACGCAGAGAGAGTTTGAAGCCAGGTCCTTTCCCTCCGCCATTCTTGACGCCAGCGTCGCTTACGACCGAACTGGCCCATATATATGGTCGCGGTTTCAGGTCGTCGACCGGGTGCTCAACCACTTCCGAGCGGCGTGGATGTCCGGGAACAGTCGCATTGGTCTCCTGACGGTGGCGAGCGACTTGAAGATGGTGGCCAGCCCATCGTTCCTTTCCGCGCCTGCGACCACGGCGAACGGGCCGAGGCCATCGATCTCGAGAAAGCTGGTCAGGAGCGCCGCGAGCTCCACTCTGTCCTCGCCGCTCATGCCGGATATGCCGTCCGTCGCGATGAATATCTTGGGAAAGGACAAGGCCTTTTCCTGCTTGAGTGCGGCCAGATACTCCTGGAAGTCCTGGAGAGTGACGATGCCCTCGGACACACAGATCACCATGTGATCGAGATGGGACACCTTCCATTGAAGTGACATTGGCAATTGGTCCGGAGGAAACGCGGGATCGAAACACCCTCGCTCCAAGCGCTAGGCAAAGGTGCGGTGGAACACAATGAGATACAATCTGTCCGGCGGGTCACCGGACGCGACGACCCGCCGGAAATTGTCCGCAGCTACCCCCTAGTTCTTGGTCACCAGCGGGCAGCCGCCTTCGTTCAGCGGCCGGAAGGCCTCGTTGCCCGGCACCGTGGCGACCATTTTCACCAAGTCCCATCCGCCCTTCGACTCCTCGGGCGTCTTCGCCTGCATCAGGTACATGTCGCGGATGACGCGCCCGTCCTCGCGAATGCTGCCGTTCTTGGTCATGAAGTCGTTGATCGGCATCTTCTTCATTTCGGCCAGCACAGCCTTGGCCTCGTCGGTGCCGGCGGCCTTCACGGCCTTCAGGTAGTGCAGCACGGCGCCATAGGTGCCGGCCTGGATGAAGCTGGGCGGCCGGCCTATCTCCTTGGTGAAGCGGTCGGTGAAGGCACGCGCCTCCGGAGTCATGTCGTAGTAGAACGGGCTCGCGATCAGCAGGCCCTGCGCGATCTTGAGGCCAACGCCGTGCACGTCCGGAAACTGCGCCAACGGCGCGCTGATCCGCACGCCCTGCTTGACCAGGCCGAACTCGGAGGCCTGCTTCACGCCGTTGATGATGTCGCCGCCGCCATTGGCGAACATCAGCCCCTTGGCCTTCGAGGCCTGCGCCTGCACCACGTAGGAGGAGAAGTCCTGGGTGTTCAGCGGATGGCGCACCGAGCCCAGCACCTTGCCGCCCGCCGCCTTGATGAAGCCGGTGGCGTCCGATTCCACCGCCAGGCCGAAGGCGTAATCCACGGTGATGAAGAACCAGGTGTCGCCGCCCTGTTTGGCCAGCGCGTTAACGATGGTCTTGCCTTGGCCGTAGGTGTCGTAGATCCAGTGGATGCTATGCGTGGTGCAGGACTTGCCGGTCAACTCCGAGGTCGCCGCCGCGGTCGGCATGACAATGCGGTTCTTTTCCGCGGCAACCTTCACCAGTGCGAGCGCAAGCGCCGAGTTCGGGAGGCCGACGATCAAGTCGACATCTTCGTTGTCGTACCATCGCCTGGCGATGCCGACGCCGACATCGACCTTGCTCTGGAAATCGGCGGTCACCAGTTCGATCGGCTTGCCGAGCACCGAGCCGCCGAAATCGGCGATGGCGAATTTAACCGCGGCGACATCGCCGGGTCCGGTGTTCTCGGCGTAGGGACCGGACATATCGTCCAGCACGCCGATCTTCACGGCCTTGTTCTGGGCCAGCGCCGCGGCACCGAACAGGCAGCAGGATAGCAACGCAGCAGCAGCAACCTTCGTGTATCGCATCGTTTCCTCCCTATTGAACTTCTTTTGGGCAATTCTATCACAGTGCCTGCCGTCGCGGGAGTTGGTTCCAGTCAGCGAAAGGCGGGGCGGGTCCAACCCCGCCTCAACCTTGCCACCCTGCCTGGGCGCTGGTCTTCTTTGCCATTGGCGAAGGCCCAGCCCTCGCCTTCCAGAAGAACAAGGAGTGCCTAGGCAATGCCGAACGATTCCACCTATGACTACATCGTCGTCGGTGCAGGTTCGGCAGGGGCGGTGGTTGCAAGCCGACTGACGGAGAGCGGTGCACACCGTGTGCTGTTGCTGGAGGCGGGGACCGAGGGATCGAACTTCTTCTGGTCGCGGGTGCCGGTCGGCGTTGCCAAGATGATCGACGATCCGGCCGTCAACTGGTGCTACTCGTCGGAGCCGGACGAGGGCTCGGGCGGGCGACGTATCGACGTTCCGCGCGGCAAGATGCTGGGCGGCTCGAGCTCGATCAACGGCATGGTCTATATTCGCGGCCAGGCGCAGGACTACGATCACTGGGCACAGCTCGGCAACCGCGGCTGGAGCTACCAGGACGTGCTGCCGGTCTTCAAGCGCATGGAACGCTACGATGGCGGCTCCGACGAATTTCGTGGCCGCAACGGCTTGCTGCGGGTCACCGACACCCCGCGCCACAAGGTGCCGCTCCTGGAGAAGATGATCGCGGCGGCGGAGCGGATGGGCCTGCCCTTCAACCCTGATCTGAACGGAGAGACGCAGGAAGGCATTGGCATGTCGCAGGTGACGATCGCCAAGGGCCGCCGCCAGAGCACGGCCTACTGCTATCTCGACCCGGCCCGTTCACGACCGAACCTCACGATCGATCGCGGGGCGATGGCCGAGCAGCTGATCCTGGACGGCAAGCGCTGCGTCGGCGTTCGCTATTCCGTGGGCAACATAAAGCGCGAAGCGAGGGCCACGCGCGAAGTGATCGTCTCGGGCGGCTCGATCAATTCGCCGAAGCTCCTCGAACTCTCCGGCATCGGCCAGGCGGACCTGCTACGCAGCAAGGGCATCACGCTGGTGCATGAGCTGCGCGGCGTCGGCGAAAATCTGCGCGACCATTACTCGCCGCGCGTAAAATTCGCGATCAAGGAAAAGAACCTCACCTTCAACGACAACGCCCGCGGCTGGCGGCTGGCGCGCGAGGCGATCAAGTACGCATTGTTCCGCGAGGGGTTTCTGGCCTCGACCTCCGTGCCGATCCGCCTGTATTTCCGTACGCGGGTGGGGCTGGAAACTCCTGACGCGACGGTCTCTATCGCGCCCTTCCTGTACGAGATGGTGGGCCACGAGCGGCGTGTCTCGAAGACGAAGGGCATCACCATGAACGTGAATGTGCTGCGCTCCGAAAGCACGGGCTCGATTCACATCAAGTCGTCTGACCCTGCCGAGCCGCCGGCGATCCGGTTCAATTTCCTGTCGACCGAACACGATCGTGCTGGCGTCCTGGCCGCCATCCGTAAGGGGCGGGAGCTGATGGCGACGTCGCCGATGAAGGAGGTCACGGGCGAGGAAATCGCGCCGGGAGCGCATCTGCAGAAGGACGACGAGCTGCTCGATTGGGTGAGAAAGAATGCCGAGACGACCTATCACCCGATCGGCACCTGCAGGATGGGCGCGGATCCCCTGGCCGTGGTTGATTCCGAGCTCAGGGTCCACGGCATAAAGGGCCTTCGCGTCGCCGACGCATCGATCATGCCGACGCTGACGAGCGGCAACACCAATGCGCCCACCATCATGATCGGCGAGAAGTGCGCTGAAATGGTGTTGGCTGCCGCGGCGTTACGCAAGGCCGCGTAGCGGCCGAACTCAATCCACCAGCGGCATCACCTCGGCAGCGAAGCGTTGCAGGCGCTCGATGCTCTGCGCGATGGTCTCGCCGCGGAAATCGAAGATCAGCTCGTGCACGCCGATGGCGCTGAACGATCGGATGTCGCCCGCGATGTCGTCGGCCTTGCCGGAGAAGCTGCGGCGGGTTCCGTCGCGATCGGGAATGCCGGTATCGTACAGCGGCGCCTTGTAGGAGATGGTGAGTGTGGAGAAATCGCGCCCCTCCGCTTCCGTCATCTGCTTCAGCGTCTGCAGATGTGCCCGCATTTCCTGGGGCGGCAGCGGCGAGGCGGCGATGGCGCCGACCGGGTGCCAGCCATCGCCATGCCGCGCGGTGCGGCGGAGCGCGGCGCGGGAGTGCCCGCCGACCCAAATGGGCGGATGCGGCTTCTGCAGTGGGAAGGGTTCGGAGCGAATGTTGGCATAGTTGTAGAACTGGCCGGTAAAGCTGGCGGGCGACTGGCTCCAGAGCTGCTTGAAGATCGCCAGCCATTCGTCGGTCACAGCGCCGCGCCGGTCGAAATCCGGACTGTCCAGCGCCTCGAATTCCTCCTTCAGCCAGCCGACGCCGACCCCCAGCGTCACGCGTCCACCGGACAGGACATCCAGCGACGCCACCATCTTTGCCGTCAGTACCGGGTTGCGATAGGGCAGAACCAGCACTGAAGTGACGAGGCGCAGCCTTTCGGTCGCGCCGGCCACCACGCCCAGGATGGAGAAGGTCTCCAGCGCATCGCCGCCGCCGGGATGCTTGCGGTCCACGGTGTAGGGATAGGCGGACTCGCTCTCCACCGGGAAGACGATGTGGTCCGCGATCATGGCTGAGTGCAGCCCTAGCCGCTCGCCTTCGCGTGCCAAGGCGAGAATGCCCTCGCGTGTGGCGGTAGGGCCGCGGGTGGGGAGGTAGAAGCCGTAACGCATCGGGCAGGCTCCATGGTCTGGCTTGGGACGTCGAAAGGCCGGAGATTGTAGCGAATTCTGCGCCACGGCTGTTGTCTCCACGGAATACTCGATCCGCGCTGGCGTGGGGAGTGGGATGAGGTAGGCTAATCCTCGAGGATCGCGTTTCGGGTGCGTGGTTCAACGGCGAGTAAGAATGTCCAGCATGACGAAACCGGTAGTCGGCGTGATCGGGAACGCCCATGTCGTGAACGAACGGCACAATGTGCAGCTCGTGGGTCAGCGTAATCTGCGCGCGATCGCCGAAGTGGCCGGGGCATTGCCGTTGATGTTTGCCGGCACGCCGGACATCACCGACGTCGACGCGCTGCTGGAGGCGGTCGACGGGATCCTGCTGACCGGTGCCCGCGCCAACGTTCATCCGACCCATTTTGGCGTCGAGCCCGATCCCCGGCACGAACCCTACGACCATGAGCGCGACGCCATGGCCCTGGGATTGATCCGCGCCTGCGTTGACCGCGGCATTCCCCTGTTCGGCATCTGCCGGGGATTCCAGGAGATGAACGTGGCGTTCGGCGGCTCGCTGCATCCGGAGATCCGGGACATTCCGGGACGCATGAACCATCGCATGCCGCGGCTGGAGAACGGCGAGGTTCATCCCGATCCCGAAGTCGTTTTTGCCGATCGTCATGAGGTGCAGCTGGTGGCAGAGGGATCGTTCGCCAGGCTGCTGGGTTGCGAGACGATCCGCGTCAATTCCCTGCACGGTCAGGGAATTCTCGAACCCGGCGGGCGAGTTGTCATTGAAGGGGTGGCGGAAGACGGCACGATCGAGGCGATCCGTATCGCCGACGCGCCCTCGTTCGCCCTGGGCGTCCAGTGGCATGCCGAATACGATCCGCAGTCCAACCCGATCAATCGCGCCTTGTTCCAGGCGTTCGGTGCCGCGCTTGTGGATCACAGGCGAGGCTCTGACAATCGATAGCCCGGTTACCTGACGAACGAGTCCAGCCCATGCCTGACACAGCCGTGCTGCCAGCATCTGCCGCACAGAAGACCGAACATTTCGACGTCCTGATCGTCGGCGCCGGTATTTCCGGCGTTGGCGGCGCCTACCATCTCACCAAGCAATGCCCCGGTACGAGTTTCGTCGTGCTCGAATCGCAGGAGAGCTTCGGCGGGACCTGGCTCACGCACCGCTATCCCGGCATCCGGTCCGACAGCGACCTCTACACCTTCGGCTATCGCTTCAAGCCCTGGACCAGCGCGCCGATCGCGACGGCGGCCGAGATCCTTGCCTACATGGGCGAGGTCATCGACGAAAATGATCTCAGCCGTCACATCCGCTACGGCCACAGGATTTCCTCGGCCCGCTGGTCGAGCCGGGACAATCGCTGGACGATCGAGGCCACGCGCGCCGACACGGGCGAGGCCGTCCGGTTCACGGCGAACTTCCTCTGGATGTGCCAAGGCTACTACCGGCACTCGGAAGGCTATACGCCCGAGTGGGAAGGGATGCAGCGCTTCAAGGGCCAGATCGTCCATCCGCAGACCTGGCCGGAAGATCTCGTCTATGCCGGCAAGAAGGTCGTCGTCATCGGCTCGGGTGCCACGGCCGCGACACTCGTGCCGGCAATCGCAGAGGAGTGCGGCCACGTCACGTTGCTGCAGCGCTCGCCGACTTATTTCAGGGCCGCCCGCAACGCCGACGACCTCGCCGACACGCTGCGCCAGTTGCAGGTCGACGAAAGCTGGATCCATGAGATCGTGCGCCGCAAGATCCTGCACGATCAGTCGGTTTTCACGCGCCGGGCGTTCGAGGAACCCGATGTCGTGGCCAAGGAGTTGTTGGGCGGCGTGCGCGCCCACCTCGGCCCGGACTACGACATGGATACGCACTTCACGCCGACCTACCGGCCGTGGCGGCAGCGCATCGCCTTCGTTCCCGATGGCGACCTGTTCAAGGGTATCCGTGCCGGCCACGCGTCGGTCGTCACCGACGAGATCGAGAAGTTCACCGAGACCGGTATTCGCCTGAAGTCCGGCAAGGATCTCGAGGCTGACATCATCGTCACGGCGACGGGTTTCCATCTCAACGTTCTGGGTGACATCGACTTCGCGATCGATGGCAAGCCGCTCGACTTCGCCGATACGGTCACCTATCGCGGCATGATGTTCACCGGTGTGCCCAACATGGTGTGGGTGTTCGGATATTTCCGGGCAAGCTGGACGCTTCGCGCCGACCTGGTCGCCGACTTCGTATGCCGCCTGCTCGGGCATATGAAGGAGAAGCAGGCGAAGAAGGTCGCCGTGGCGCTGCGGCCCGAGGACAAAGACATGCCGCTGCTGCCGTGGATCGACCCGGCCAATTTCAATCCGGGCTATCTCATGCGCGGCATGCACCTGCTGCCCAAGCGCGGTGACAAGCCTGAATGGCAGCACACCCAGGACTACTGGACCGAGAAGGACCAATGGCCGGCAATCGATCTCGACGATCGGATGTTCGTCTACGGGTGAACCGCGGCTGGTTCGACCCTAGGGTCGAACGAGGGGAACGACGTGGAGTTCACCGCGCTCGGGTGCCGCCCAGGGGCGTCTGAACACGGTCTGCGTCGCTGCCGGATTGGCATAGACCTCCGGTCCCAGCGTGTACGGCGCCGGATAGTCCGAGGCATTCGGCAACCCCACGCTGAAGACGTAGACTGGGCGGCCCGGTGGCACGTCGGCCAGGTCGAACACCATGGGGCGCGGCGCGTAGACGGCGGGTGATCGACCGTCCGGCGCCAGCAGGAAGGCGTTCGCCGGCAGCAGGTGGTCGAGTTTGATGAAATCATCGAAGAAGGCAACGTAACGGCGGCCGAAGGCGGCCCTCTCCTCGAGGCCAAAGGCCATCGCGGCGAACTGCTGGGTATAGGCGGCCTGTCCCACCATCCAGGGCAGGATGCCGATGGCGATGGCGATCGTCGCCGCCCGCTTCCGGGATGCGAGTTGCGGCGGCAGGTAGAGTGCAAAGCAGATCGCCAGCCCGTACTGCAGCCCGCCCAGGAACCGCACGTGGTACGGCAGCAGCCAGGCGATGATCAGGCATTGCCCGAGCAGGAGGGCTGTGCCCCATCGACGAACCGCCAAGGGTGTCGTGCCGGATATCAGGGCGCCGATGGCGCCGACCCAGACGAGCGGCGAGTAGCCGGCAAGATTGTCGAACAACACCGCGCTCAGCGGTGACCTGTTCGCGGCCCGTGTTGACTCGGCAAAATCAGCGAAGACCTCGGGACGGAAGAGGCTCTCGCCGAACAGCCCAGCCAGCAGCGGACCGAAAGGCGAGCCTGTCTGAATGTAGGTCCAGGCCATCAGGGGTGCGCCGAGGATCAGCCAGGGCGCGACGGCTGCGACGAGAATGCGAACCCGCGCGCCGCCTACCCTCGACGCGCGGATGGCGAAGAAGATCGCAAGCAATGCCACCGCACCGGCAACAGGAATGAGCGAGACCTTGGCGGAGGCCGCACTCCACGCTAGCAGCGACACCACGACGGCGAAGCGCGCGGGACCGCAGGCAGCCAGCAGCCTGTCCACGAGGACCAGGGCAATCACGGCGGTCGCCAGCGACAGGTCACCGAACGCGTGGCTGCCGCCGGTCACGTGGAAGACCATCGGATAGGCGCCGACAAGCAGTGCCGCCACCAGACAGTATGCGACTGCGTCGGCGATGCCGTGCTGGCGCAGCAGGGTCCAGCCCAGCCAGACCAGGGTCAGGCTCAGCATCCAGCTCACGACGTTCGGCACATCGGGATAGCCCAGCGCATGCAGCGGGGCGGCAAAGAATCCGTAGGCCATCTGCGGCAGCACCGCCGACTCGATCGGTGCGCGATAGATCGCCAGCCCTTGGTCTGCCACGACGCGGGCCGGCAACAACATGTGATAGTAGAGTTCATCGATCTTGCTGGAGGGAACGACGGCTGCCAGGAGATTCAAGCCGGCAGCCACCGCCGCAATGACGATGGCGATCCGCGGGATCGTGGGAAGAGCGCCGGCGTCACGGGTCGGCCGACAAAAGATCCAGCCCGCGGCACCGCCCGCGAGCGAGACGCCCCAGAGGGCAATCAGAACTGCCGGAGTCGCGGCCTGCGCCATCGCCGCGATCTGGACAGAAAGGCTGGTCGTCTGAATGCCCAGCAGCACAGCGACGATCTGACAAAACGGTGCCGGCAACTCAGTGCGCAGAAGCCGCAGAAGCAACAGGCCGAGGCCCATGCAGCCCGCGAATGTCGACAGGCCGAGCAGCAGGACGATGGGCGCCGAATAGGCGTTCAAGGAGAGGAATGAGGTCAAGGACGGAAGGCCGCGGGCAGGTCCTTGCCGAACCAGTCGGCTCGGCGGGCCAGCAGATTGAAGTACAGAATGTGCCAGATCGCGGCCACACCATCGCGCCAGCCGATCTTCTTGCCGTCTCCCCGGCTGCGCGGCGCATAGGAGATCGGCAGCTCGACGAGGCGCACGCGCAGGCGGGCGATCTTGGCGGTCACTTCTGGCTCGAAGCCATAGCGGCGCGATTCCAGACGGACGTTCTTGATGACGTCCGCCCGGAAGAACTTGTAGCAGGTCTCCATGTCCGTGAGGCGAAGGCCGCTGCAACGGTTGCTCAAGCAGGTCAGCATCCGGTTGGCCAGATAGTGGATCCTCCGCGACGGGGGCGGCGCGCCCGGCACGAAACGCGAGCCGTACACGACGTCGGCTTGGCCCGCGATGATGGGTTGGATGAGCCGGGCGATCTCGTCGAATCGGTATTCGAAGTCGGCGTCCTGGATGCCGATGATGGTCCCGGTCGCGCGGGCAATGCCGGCCGCCACCGCGGCGCCTTTGCCGCGATTGACCGGCTGGTCGATGATCAGCACGTCGTTCTTGAACGGGAACTGCCGGATGATCTGGCTGGACTGGTCGGTGGAACCATCGTTCACGATCACGAGCTCGTGCGGCTTGGGAAGCTGGACACGGTCGAGCGCGGCGAGAAGTTCCGCAAGGTGCGGCGCTTCATTGAACACCGGAATGATCAGGCTGATCTTGTCGGCCCAGGCTTTTGGCACCAGGAGTAACTACCAGATGGGCCGCGATTCGACACCAATTTGACAATCCCGCTGGCCCCCGCCGCCCCGGCGCATGCTAGCCTCGGCCGAGGAGGACACCATGACCACAGGCACCGCAAGATCCCGCCGACTCGGCAGCAGCGACCTCTCGGTCTTTCCGATCGGACTCGGCTTGATGTCGCTCTCGGGCGCCTACGGCAAGAGCGACGACGCAGAGGCGATCCGGGTCATTCACCACGCGCTCGACCGCGGGGTCACTCTGCTCGACAGCTCGGACATGTACGGCTGGGGCCACAATGAGACCCTGCTCGGCAAGGCGCTGGCGGGTGGTCGCCGCGGCCAAGCGATCGTCGCCACCAAGTTCGGCCAGACCCAACAGCCTGGTGGCGCCAACGGCGTCGACGGCCGGCCGGCGTATGTAAAGGCCGCCTGCGAGGCGAGCCTAAAGAGACTGGGCGTCGAGGTGATCGATCTCTACTACCAGCATCGCGTCGATCCCTCGGTGGCGATCGAGGAGACGGTGGGCGCCATGGCCGATCTGGTGAAGGCGGGCAAGGTGAGGGCGCTGGGCCTCAGCGAGGCACGGCCGGAGACCATCCGCCGGGCACATGCGGTCCATCCAATCGCCGCGGTGCAGAGCGAATATTCCCTGCTCTTCCGGGTCGATGCCGAGAAGACGCTCGAGACGACGCGGGCGCTCGGCATCTCCTTCGTTGCGTATTCGCCGCTCGGCCGCAGCCTGCTGACGGGGGCCGTGCGCCAGGCCGCCGATATTCCGGAAGGCGACGGGCGCGGCCGGCATCCGCGCTTTGCCGCCGACAATCTCGCACGCAATCTCGCCAAGGTCGCCGCGATCGAAGCGGTCGCGCAAGCCAAGGGCTGCAAGCCGGGGCAGGTGGCGCTCGCCTGGCTGCTGGCGCGGGGCGGCGACATCGTGCCGATCCCGGGCACCAAGCGGTCGGAGCGCGTCGACGAGAACCTGGCGGCGCTCGACGTTGCCTTGTCGGCCGACGAGGTGGCGCGACTCGACGCCGCCCTGCCGCCCGGGTCGGCGGCGGGCACGCGCTATCCCGAAGCGGCGATGAAGGCTGTCTACCTCTAGGAACCTGTCGATATTTGACGCCCGTCTATGTCGGGCGTAGTCGGATTGTCCTCCAAAGCCGCAGCGACGGCTGGAGCAAAGGGAGACAAGATGTACAAGCACATTCTCATTCCGATCGACGGCACCGCGTTGTCGGGATCGGCGGTCGACAAGGGACTGGCGCTCGCCCGGGAGATCGGCGCCAAGGTCACCGTGATGATGACCATCGAACCGGCACCTATGATGGTGATGGCGATGGTCCAGCTCACCGAGCAGCAAAACCGGTATCACCAGCATGCCTCGGAGCAGGCGGCCCGACATCTCGGCGAGGCCGCCGCCAAGGCCAAAGTGGCTGGCGTCCCCTGCGAGACCGTCCAGGTCGATCACGACCATCCCTACCAGGCCATCATCGAGACCGCGGCGACGAAGGGATGCGACCTGATCGCCATGGCCTCGCACGGCCGGCGCGGCATCTCAGCCCTCGTGCTCGGCAGCGAGACCACGAAGGTGCTGACCCACAGCACGACACCGGTTCTCGTCTACCGCTGAAGTGTGGAGGTTGGCATGGTGAAATTGGGACGACGCGACTTCATCGGCGCCGGCATCGTTGCGACGGCCGCCCCCAGCGGGATGGCCTTCGCCCAGAGCTTTCCCACCAAGCAGATCCGCTGGATCATCCCCTTCGCGCCCGGCGGCAACTACGACGTCACCTCGCGCATCGTGGCCGATCCGATGGGACGTCAGCTCGGCCAAAGCATCCTGATCGACAACAAGCCCGGCGCCGGCGGCGTGGTCGGCCTCGACCTCGCCTACAACGCGCCGGCCGACGGCTACACCATCGTCATGGCGAGCTTCACCGTGGGCTACGTGGCGCCGATCTTCGCCGGCAAGAAGGAGATGCTGTCCTCGTTCGCGCCGGTCAGCATCCTCACCACCGTGCCGACGCTGGTGGTGACGCGGGCCGACAGCCGCTTCACCGACATGAAGAGCCTGCTGGCGGAAGCCAAGGCCAAGCCCGGCACGATCAGCATCGGCCATTCCGGCAACGGCACCACCAACCATGTCGCCATCCTGCGCCTGCAGCTCAACGACAACATCAAGCTCAACATCATCCCCTATCGCGGTTCGGGCCCGGGCATCGCCGACCTGCTGGCGGGTAACCTCGACTGCTTCGCCGATCAGCTCACCAGCTCGATGCCGCACATCCAGTCCGGCAAGCTTCGGCCGCTCGCGAATTTCGGCCTCGAGCGCATTCCCGAGCTGCCCAACGTGCCGACCCTGGGCGATCTCGGCATCAAGCCATTCGATGGCGCCACGACCGCCGGCGTCTTCGCCCACATCGACACGCCCAAGGCCGTGATCGGCCGTCTGAACGAGGGCGTCGTGGCCGGCCTCAAGGACGAGACGGCGAACAAGCGGCTGCGCGAACTGGGGGCCATCGTCCGGCCCTCGACGCCTGAGCAGTTCACGGCGGCGCTGCAAGCCGATGAAGCAAATGTGTCCGAATTGCTGAAGCTCGGCCTGTTGAAGCCCGAGTAGGCCGGTCCCATATCGGACCCATGACAACACGTCGATCCAGAGCCTTCGCCATGATCATGGCCCTCTTTGCCGTAGCCGCCCTGGCGGGATGCGCCACATCGGGCACCCCGCAGGATGGCCGATATCAGACCCGCGGCGGCGGCTGGGACAACTTCCGCGGCTGAGATCAGGCGATCGCCTCAGGCGGTCTTCATGACCGCCCAGAGATCGGCCTTGCGCTCGAAGCCGATGCCCGGCGCATCGGGTAGCGCCACGCGGCCGTCGACGACCGGACAGTCGTCGGCGAAGCCACCGAACGGCGCGAACACCTGAGGATACGACTCGTTGCCGCCGCATTGCAGGCCGACGGCGATGTTGAGCGCGAACTGATGGCCGCCGTGCGGCACGCAGCGCCGGGGCGACCAGCCGTGCGCCTTCAGCATGTCGAGCGTGCGCAGGTATTCGACGAGACCGTAACTGAGCGCCGGGTCGTACTGCAGGATGTCACGATCGGGCCGGAGCCCGCCGTGCCGCACCAGATTGCGGGCGTCCTGCATCGAGAACAGGTTCTCGCCGGTCGCGAGCGGCGGGGCGTACTGGGTCGCCAGCGCCGCATGCGCCAGGTAGTCGAGCGGGTCGAGCGGCTCCTCGTACCAGCGCAGCCCATAGGGCTCGATGGCGCGGCCGAAGGCGATGGCCGTCGGCAGATCGAACTTGCCGTTGACGTCGACCGCCAGCCGCTCGCCCTTGCCCACGATCTTCAGCACCGCCTCGATGCGCTTGATGTCCTCGGCGAGCGGCACGCCGCCCACCTTCATCTTCACGCAGGAATAGCCGAGGCCGAGATAGTGCTTCATCTCGTCCTGCAGCGCCTCGAGATCCTTGCCGGGATAGTAGTAGCCGCCGGCGGCATAGACCCAGGCCTTGTCGTCGTGCGCGCCGCCGTTGTAGCGGTCGGCCAGGAGCTTCCACAGCGGCACGCGCTTGGCCTTGGCCAGCGCATCCCATATCGCCATGTCGAGGACGCCCACCGCTACCGAGCGCTCGCCGTGGCCGCCCGGCTTCTCGTTGGCCATCATCGCCGCCCAGCAGCGCGCCGGATCGAGGAAACCCTCGTCGTCGAGCAGCGTGTCGGGCTTGGCTGCTTTCAGCCGCGGGATGAACCGCTCGCCCAAGAGGCCGTGCTGGGCATAGCGTCCGTTCGAATTGAAGCCGTAGCCGACCACCGGCTTGCCATCGACCCTGAGGTCGGTTTCGACCGCCACGACGCTCGCCGTCATCTGGCTGAAGTCGATGTAGGCGTTGGCGATGTTGGAGCGGATCGGCGAGACGATGTCGCGGATGGCCGTGATGCGCATGGTCGGGACCTCAGGCGTAGACGTTGCGACGGTTTTGCCGCGTCAGCAGCCAGAATGCCACCGCGCCGTTCATCACGTTCCAGGCGATGCCGTTGATGAAGGCGGCCCGGTAGGAGCCGGTCATGTCGAACAGCACGCCACCCATCCAGCCGCCCAGTGCCATGCCGATCAGGGTCGACGATATGGCGAGGCTAACGCGGAAGCCCGCCTCCTTGGGCGGGAAATACTCGCGTACGATGATGGCATAGGACGGCACGATGCCGCCCTGGAACAGGCCGAACAGGGCGGAGGCGAGATAAAGCGAGTTCAGCGAGTCATCGATCATGTAGACGACGAGGGCGATGCACTGAAGCGTCGAGCCCAGCAGAAGGGTTTTTATGCCGCCGACCTTGTCGGCGATCCAGCCCGAGGCGATGCGGCTCACGATGCCGAAGCCCAGCATCAACGACAGCATGGTGGCGCCGCGCGCCGTGCCGTAACCGAGATCGGCGCAGTAGGCCACGATATGGACCTGGGGCATCGACATGGCGACGCAGCAGCCGATGCCGGCCACGATGAGGACCGCCTGCAGGGCATTGGGCGAAAGCCCAAGCGACCGAGGCGAGTAGGGCGCGACACTTGCCGTGCTCTCACCGGTCGCCGTGTGATGCTGTGGCGGTTTGCGGCGAAGCGTCAGGGCCAACGGTATCATGGTCACCAGACAGAGAGCGGCGGCGACCCAATAGGTGACGCGCCAGCCATGGTCGCGAATGAGCAGCTCGACGATCGGCGGCCAGACGGCGCCGGCGAGGTAGTTTCCAGACGCTGCGATGGCGACGGCCACGCCGCGGCGCTTCTCGAACCAGTGCGAGATGTCGGCGACCAGCGGCGCAAAGGTTGCCGCTGCGCTGAAGCCGATCAGTGCCTGGGCCGCAGCGACCAACGTGAGCGACGGTGCGGTTGACGCGAGCGCAAATCCCGCTGCGAGGCCGATCGCGCTCAGGATCGCCGTGACGACGATGCCGCGCCTGTCGACCACGTATCCCCAGGTGACGCCGCCGGCGAAGAAGCCCAGCGTGTTCATGGTGTAGGCGAAGGAGATGTCCGCCCGGCTGACGCCGAGATCCTGCTGGAGCGCGGGCAGTGCCACCACCAGGCACCACATGCCGATGCCGCCTACGGTGCTCAGCGTCACGCTGGCGACCAGGCGCCACCACGAATAACGCGAATCTACGCCGGACATGTTTACGCTAGACATGGGATCGATCAGCCGCCGGCCACACCCTGGGTGTTGACGTAGAGGGCGTAGAGCGAATGGCTTGCGGCCATGAACAGGCGGTTGCGATGGCGGCCGCCGAAACAGAGGTTGGCGCAGCGCTCCGGCAGATCGATATGGCCGATCGGCTTGCCGTCCTTATTGAAGATGCGCACGCCGTCGAGCTCGGCCTTGCCCATGCCCCAGCCGCACCACAGGTTGCCGTCGACATCGACGCGGAAGCCGTCGGGCGAGCCGCCCGGTCCGGCGTCGATCAGCACCTTGCCGCCGCTGATCTTCATGCCGTCGGCCGAGACGTCATAGCTCACGATCGTGCGGTGCGGCTCGGCGCGCGAGGCCACGACATAGAGCTTCTTCTCGTCGGGCGAGAAAGCGAGGCCATTGGGACCGGGAACGTCGTCGGTCATCATCGTGAGCTTGCCGGTCGCCGGATCGAGGCGATAGACGGCGGGCTTGTTCTCGCTCGCGGCCTTGTGGCCCTCGTAATAGCCCAGGATGCCGAACACCGGATCGCTGAACCACACCGAGCCGTCCGACTTCACCACGACATCGTTGGGCGAGTTGAGCGGCTTGCCGTTGTAGGAGGAGGCGAGCACCGTGATGGCGCCGTCATACTCGAAGCGCACGATGCGCCGTGCATCGTGCTCGCAGGCGATCAGCCGGCCGCGGCGGTCGCGGGTGTGGCCGTTGGCATTGTTGGAAGGCTTGCGGAATACCGAGACCGCGCCGCTCTCCTCGTCCCAGCGCAGCACGCGGTTGTTGGGGATGTCGCTCCACAGCAGGTAGCGGCCATCGCCGAAATAGACCGGGCCCTCGGCCCAGCGGCAGCCGGTGTAGAGCCGTTCGACCGATGCCAGGGCCAGGCGATACTGGCCGAAGGAGGGATCGAGCACGCGCACCGCCGGATCGGGGTAGCGCTCATTCGGTTGCCACATCGTCGTTTCCTCGTTGGTTCTTCATTCATTCGTTGGCGCGGATGCTACAGGCCCGCCGTCTTTCGCGCTCGTCGTTCTCGTCATGGCTGCCGGGTCGATTGGACACGCTCTCACGTCGGTCCAGGGATTGCCTCACAGCCTTCAACCCGTTGATTCTTCAGCCAAATGAACCATCGGACCGTATCGTTCCGTTGGACACCGAACGTCGAATTTAAAGTCGCCCGGTTTCCGGATGACAGGACAATGGGTCGTTGTTTCGAAGTTGGTGTCATCCCGAACGAAGTGAGGGACCTTTCGTGTGGGCTGATAAAGATCCCTCACTTCGTTCTGGATGACAGCATTGGGGTTATGGATATCGTATGAACCTCGAAGCGGTTATTTCCTATTACATAGGAATTAGCCTGTCAAGTGGCTCAGTCGTCGCCCTCGACGCCGTAGTCGGTCTTCGCCCGTTCCTTGCTGACCAGGCCCAGCCGCACATCGCGTTCGACCTGGGCGCGGTTGCGCTTGGCGGGATCGCCGAAGCCGCCGCCGCCCGGCATCTCGACCACCAGCCGTTCGCCGGCCGGGATGGTCTGGAAGCCCTTGGCCCGCAGCTCCTGGCCCGAGGCGAGCGAGAGGCGGCCGTTGCCGCCCGCCTTGCCGCCGTCACGGCCACGCGCCGGATGTTTGACCCGCTCGAAGGTGGCGAAGATGCCAAAGGGCGCGCCTTCGCGATGCTCGACCTCCATCACCTGGCCGAGGCCGCCGCGGTGCTGGCCGGCGCCGCCGGAGTCCTGGCGGTATTCCTTCTTCCACACCACGACGGGCGCGATGGTTTCGGTGATCTCGACCGGCACGTTGCGCACGCCCGAGGGGAAGGGCGTGGCCGAGAGTCCATCGAGCGTCGGCCGGGCGCCGGTGCCGCCGGAATGGAAGGTCGTCACCATGAAGGGCCGGCTGTTGCCGATGGTGCCGGTCATGCCGTGGCCGGCGCCGAGCTTCAGGTTCCAAAGATTGCTGGTGCCCTCGGCCGGCACGCGGCCGGGGATCACCTGGTGCAGCGCATCGAAGCAGACGTCGGGCAGCATGTGGCCGATCGTGCTGCGCGCGTTCACCGCGGCGGGGAACAGCGCGTTGACGATGGTGTTCTCGGGCGCCGTCACCAGGATCGAATCGAGTGTGCCGGCATTGTTGGGAATGGTCGGCGCCACGACGCACTTGATGCCGAAGGCGGTGTAGGCCTCGGTGTAGCACATCGGCGAATTGATGCCGTAGATCGACGAGCCCGAGGTGCCGGCATAGTCGACGGCGATGTGGTCGGCTGCGATGGTGACCGCGGCATGCAGGTCGATCGGCGTGTCGTAGCCGTCGATCCGCATATGGCCCTTCCAGGTGCCGCGCGGCAGCTTGGAGATGGCCGCCACCATGCCGGCGCGGCTCTTCTCGATGATGTGGGTGCCGAGCTCGTCGAGATTGTCGATGCCGTGCTCGGCCATCATGGCCGAGAGCCGCCGCTCGCCGATGCCGTTGCAGCCGATCAGGGCGTGGAAGTCGCCCTCGACCTGCACCGGCTCGCGCACGTTGGCGCGCACGATGCGCATCACGCTCTCGTCGATCACGCCCTCGCGCATCAGCGGCAGCAGCGGCAGGAACAGGCCCTCGTGGAACACCTGCCTTCCGTCGGGCGATTGTCCGAGGCCGCCGATATCGACCACGTGCGTGGTGCAGGAGAACAGCGCCACCAGTTTGCCGTCGTGGAAGGCGGGCGAGGTGACGACGATATCGTAGAGATGGCCGGTCCCCTTCCATGGGTCGTTGGTCACATAGGCATCGCCCGGCTTCATGGTCTCGACCGGGAACTCGCGGATGAAATGGATGACGCTGCGCGCCATCGAATTCACGTGGCCCGGCGTGCCGGTGACGGCCTGCGCCAGCATCTGGCCTTTCAGGTCGAACACGCCAGCCGAGATGTCGCCGGCCTCGCGGGCGCTGGTCGAGAAGGCGGTGCGCACCAGGGCGCGGGCCTGCTCCTCGACCACCGACAGTAGCCGGTTCCACATCACTTGCAGGCGGATGTCAGCCAATGAGGTGTTGGGGGCCGTGCTCATGCGGAATCCTCCAGGACGATCTGGCCCACGGCATTGATGCGGGCGCTAAAACCCTGCGGCACCACGGTGGTGGTGCCATCCTCGACGATCAGCGCCGGTCCGTCGAGCGACATGCCAGGCCTGAGCGCCGTGCGCTCGTGGATGGCAGCGTTCTCGCGCCGGCCGCTCGCCGGATCCAGAACCTCACGATGGCCGACCGGGGCGGGGGCTGCGCTCTTCGCAAGGTTCTTCACCGGCTTGGGCAGCGGCCGCGCGGTGGCGATCGAGAGCGTCCAGGTCAGCGCCTCGACTTCCAGCTTGGGAATGGCGCGGCCGAACACCGTTTCATACGTCGCCTCGAAGCGGCGGCGGAGGTCGGGCGCGGCATCCGGGGCGAAAGCGCTGTTGGGCAAGGGGACTGCGATCTCGTGGCCCTGGCCGCGATAGCGCATGAAGGCGTGGCGTGTCTCGACCAGCTCCTCGCCGGGCGCCGCCGGCCGCACGACAGCCTCGGCCTCGGCGCGCATGGTGGCGAACAGCTCGTTCAGCATCTTGGCGTCGAACATGTCGAGCCTGACATGGCGCGTGCGCACGACCTCGTAGGCGATCGGCGCGCGCAGGAAGCCGAAGGCGGAGCCCACGCCAGCGCCCACCGGCACCACGACGCGCTTCATGCCGAGCTTGCGGGCGAGGCGCGCGGCATGGAGAGGTGCCGCGCCGCCGAAGGCGATCAGCGTGCGGTCGGCGGTGTCCTTGCCGTTTTCGACGGCATGCACGCGGGCGGCACTCGCCATGGTCTCGTCGACGATTTCCGTGACGCCGGCCGCCGCGCCCTGAGGATCGGTTTTCAGCGCGCTGGCCAGCGCCTGAAGAGCCGTCCTGGCCTTGTCGGGATAAAGCGGCAGCGCGCCGCCGGCGAAACGCGCCGGATCGAGACGGCCGAGCGCGGTGTCGGCGTCGGTCACCGTGGGTTCGGTGCCGCCGTTGCCGTAGCAGGCGGGGCCCGGAACGCCGCCGGCCGAATCGGGGCCGACCTGGATGCGGCCCAGCGCATCGAGCCGGGCGATCGAGCCGCCACCCGCGCCGATCTCGACCAGTTCGATCACCGGGATGCGCACCGGCAGGCCGCTGCCCTGCACGAAGCGATAGGCGCGCGCGACCTCGAACTGGCGCGAGCGTTGCAGTTCCAGATCGTCGAGCAGGGTGAGCTTGGCCGTGGTGCCGCCCATGTCGAAGGCGACGGCCTTGGCGATGCCGTTCTCTGCCGCGACCGTGAGCGCCAGGATGGCGCCGCCGGCCGGGCCCGATTCGACCAGGCGCACGGGGTAGCGCCGCGCCGTGTCGACGGTGGTGATGCCGCCCGACGACATCATCAACAGTAGCGGGCCGGCGATGCCCTCTTTCTTGAGGTCGCGTTCGAGCTGGCCGAGATAGCCCGCCATGCGCGGCAGCACATAGGCGTTGGCGATGGTGGTCGAGGTCCGCTCGTATTCGCGGATCTCGGGGCAGACCTCGCAGGAAAGCGAGATGGCGATGCCCGGCAGTTCCTCGGCCAGGATCTGGCCGGCGCGACGTTCGTGCGCCTCGTGCGTGAAGCTGTGGAGGAAGCAGACGGCCACCGCCTCGATCTTGCGCTGGCGCAACTCGATCGCCACGGCACGCACGGCTGCTTCGTCGAGCGCCAGCAGCACGGCGCCATCGGCCGCCACGCGTTCGGGCACGCCGAAGCGCAGGTCGCGCGGCACCAACGGGTCGGGCCGCTCCATGTAGATGTCGTACTGCTCGAAGCGGTGCTCCCAGGCGATCTCGACGGAATCGCGAAAGCCTTCCGTCGTGACCAGCGCCGTGCGCGCACCCTTGCGCTCGATCAACGCATTGGTGGCCAGCGTCGTGCCGTGCACCACCAGGGTGACCTCGGAGGCGGCCACCTTGGCCTCGGCCAGGATGGTGCGCACGCCGTCCAGCACCGCGCGCTCGGGCGCGTCGGGCGTCGTCAGCAGCTTTATGGAATGGGCGCGGTCGGAAGTTTCCAGGACCACATCGGTGAACGTACCGCCGATATCGACGGCCAAGCGTGCTGACATAATCTTCAGTTCTCGTCGATCTTGATGTTGCCCTTGGCGACGACGTCGCCCCAGGTTTTGAGGTCGCGCTGGAGATAGGCGATGTACTCGGCGCGCGGCATGGTCGCGGGATGCAGGCCCTGCTCGTCGTACTTCGCCTTGACCGCCGGATCGGCCATGACTTTCAGGATGGCGGCCGTCAGTACCGCGATCACCGGCTCGGGCGTCTTCGGTGGGGCGGCGATCGCGTACCAGTTCTCGGCCTGATAGCCCGGCACCACTTCGGCGATCGCGGGCGTGTCGGGCAGCACCGGCCAGCGCTCGGGCGAGGTCACGGCCATGGCGCGCACCTTGCCGCCGCGGATCAGGCCCAGGGTGGCGGGATCGCCGAAATAGGCATCGACGATGCCGGCGGCGAGGTCGTTCAGCGCGGGGCCGGTGCCGCGATAGGGCACGTGGATCATTTTAAGGCCGGACATCTGCGTGAAGAGTTCGCCGGCGAGATGCTGGCTGGTGCCGATGCCGCCCGAGGCCCAGCGGATTTCAGTACGCTTGGCGAGATCCATGAACTCGGGCAGCGTCTTGGCCGGCAGGTCGTTGCGCACCGCCACGATGAAGGGCATGCGCACCAGGCGCGTGATGTGCGACAGCGCCATCGGATCGTAGGGCATCTTGCGCAGGTGCGGCCCCGCGGTCAGCGTGCCGACGCCGGTGAGGCTGAGCGTGTAGCCGTCGGGCGGGGCATGTGACATCGCCTCGACGCCGATGATGCCGCCGGCGCCACCCTTGTTTTCGATCACGATCGGCTGGCCGAGTTCCTTCGACAGCGGCTCCATCAGCAGGCGCGCGGTCATATCGACGCCGCCGCCGGGCGGAAAGGGCACAATGATCTTGATCGGCCGGTCGGGATATTTGCCTTGCGCATGTGCGGCGGCGGGCAACGCCAGAGCCCCGGCAAGCAACGTTCGACGACTGATACTCAAGGTAATCTCCCAATACTCCCCGGTGGCAGCGTAGTGGACATCGCTTGCAAGGGAAACGATTCCAGCTCTGCGCTGGGGGCGCGCCACTCCAGTGGCGCGGTCATGGCTCGTGAGAAGTCGCGTATGAATGCTTCGACAAGCCGCCTTTTCACCGAGCTTGTAGGCGTCACTTCCGCTTCTGGTCGGTGCGGTGCCGGGCGATCACCCGGTCGGCTATCTTGTCGAGATAGTTGTCGAGATCGGCGAAGGAATCGAACGCCTTGTAACGGCCGGCCTTCAGATCATCGATTCCGATGCGAGCCGCTTCGCGCAGAGCCTTCAGACGTGCGCGATACTCGGCTTGGTGATTACCCAGAGCGACATTGTGCGTCGACATGGAACGGCTCCGTTATTCACCAACATAATACGCTAGTCGCCGGGAAGGTCATTGCTGGGGGTGAGCCACTCAAGTGGCGCTTCTTCTCAAGAGCGATGACCGCGCCACTGGAGTGGCGCGCCCGCAGCGCTAGAGACCTACTTTCTTGAACACCTCGACGAAGCGCTCGACGTCTTCCTCGTCGTTGTAGACGTGCGGGCTGATGCGCAGCCGGCCGAGGCGCGGCGCGGCATGGACGTTTTCCGCCGCCAGCCGCTTGGGCAGGTCGGGTGCCATGCCCTTGGGAAAAGCGAGGCTGAGTACATGCGGGGCGCGCAGCTTCTTGTCGAGTACCTGGACGCCCGTGTTGGCGAGGCCGTCGGCCAGAAGGTCGGTGAGCATGGAGAGCCGGGCCACGATCGGCGCGTTGCCCCACGCCGCCATCATCTCCATGCCGATCGCCGCCATCTCCATGGAGACGAAATGGTCGCGTTCGCCCATGTCGTAGCGCTTGGCGCCGTCGGTGTAGGAAACGTCGCGGAAATAGAGCGTGTCCTCGGCCGAGACGGCGCGGCGCGCGCCGGCGGTCTGCTCCAGCGGCACGCCGTTCTGGTGGCGCTTGGCGACATACATGAAGGCGCGGCCATAGGGGCCCAGCACCCATTTATAAGTCGGAAAGATCAGGAAATCGGGATCGAGGGTTTTCACATCGATCTTGCGCACGCCGACATCGTGCGTGGCGTCGACCAGCAGGGCCGAGCCTTTCGCCTTCGCGGCCTTTGCGATGCGCGCCATGTCGAGCGCGCCGCCGTCGGACCAGTGCACGGAGGAGATCGACACCAGCGCGAGTGGTGCCGCGCCGGCGCGGTCGATGGCCGCCAAGACGGCTGAGGTCCAGTCGCCGTCGGCCGGTTGCTTCACCTGCTCGACGCTGAAGCCACCGGCTTCGGCGCGGCTCATCCATTCCAATACCGGCGAGGTATGGTCGTCCTGCAGCACCAGCACGCGGCTGCCGCGCGGAATCTTGAGTACCTTGCCCGCGGTCGACACGCCGTAGCCGACCGAAGGGATCAAGGCCACGTCCACGGAGTCGGCGCCGATCAGGGCGGCGGCGGCCTTGCGCGCGCGGTCGTACTGCTGCGCCTGGAAGCCGGCGTCCAGTTTCCACGGCTGGCCCTTGCGGCCGATGGCAGCGCGGCCTGCCTCCTGCACGGCCAGCGGCAGCGGGCTCCACGAGGCGGCGTTCAGGAAGCAGACGTCGCGCGGCATGTCGAAGAGGGCGCGTTGGGAGGGCAGCATGTTTTCAGGCTCCATCGATCGGTACGATCGACAGACTAGCGCGCGCTCGCGTCGATACCGGCAATAAAAAAGGTATAGGCTGCCCTGCATGCGTCACTTCCCGCCGCGCCGTCTGATCTGTCTCACCGAGGAAACGGTCGAGACGCTCTATCTGCTGGGCGAGCAGGATCGCATCGTCGGCGTCTCGGGCTATGCCGTGCGGCCGCCCGAAGTGCGGCAGAAGCCGCGGGTCAGCGCCTTCACCTCGGCCCGCCTGGACAAGATATTGGCTCTGAAGCCCGATCTGGTGTTGGCCTTTTCCGACCTGCAGGCCGACATCGTGAGCGATCTCGCCAAGGCGGGCGTGGCGGTGCATCTGTTCAACCAGCGCGACCTCGCCGGCATCTTCGCCATGATCCGCACCGTCGGCGCCTTGATCGGTGAAAGCGCGAAGGCCGAGGCGCTAGCGCAGACCCTCGAGGAACGCATTGCCACCGTGGCCCAGGAGAGCCGGACGGCGACGCACCGGCCAAAAGTCTACTTCGAGGAATGGAACGATCCGATGATCTCGGCCATCGGCTGGGTCTCGGAGCTGATCGAGATCGCGGGCGGCGAGGAGGTGTTCCGTCACCTGCGCGGTGCGCCGGGGGCACGCGAGCGCATCGTCACGTCGGAGGCGGTGATCGCCGCCCAACCCGACGTGATCCTGGCGTCATGGTGCGGCAAGAAAGTCGTGCCGCGCCAGATCGTCGAGCGGCCGGGCTGGTCCACCGTGCCGGCTGTCGCCAACGGCCGCATCGTCGAGATCAAGTCGACGCTGATCCTGCAGCCCGGCCCCGCCGCGCTGACCGACGGACTCGATGCGATCAGGGTGGCTCTGAGATAAGTTTCGGCGGGGCCGGCATGAGGATGTCTCGTGCACCTGATTACCTGCCACATCATTGAGAGGTCACCGCGCGAGGGCCACGTTCAGCTCATCAACCCGAGGAGGGAGAGATGAGCTTTCAGGCCCGTAACCGTCTCACCGTCGAGCAGAATCTGTTTGTGACGCCAGCCGCCGCGAAGGTCGCTGCTCCGCCGTCGTTGCGCCAACGTCTCGCCCTTACCGTCGCGGTGTGGAGCGAGCGCACGGCGGCCCGGCGTTGCCTGGCCCAGATGGATGCCCGCAGCCTGCGCGATGCTGGTATTTCGCCCGCCGCCGCCGCCTACGAATCGGGCAAGCCGTTCTGGCAGGGCATGGGCGGGCTGCGCTAAGCGGATTTCGCCACAGGATCGTCACATCTCCGCGGCTTTTTCGCGGAACCCCGATCACCAGAGGACGTTGAATATACGCGCGTGAAGCGTGGACGCTGACGGGAGAGGTCCGCGCGCGCTGTCGTCAGCGTGTTGTGGTGGTGGTCCCTTCGCGTCTCGAGATCAACCTTGGCGCAAGGGGGCACGTGCAGGATGACGCCGCCGGAACTCGACAGGATGTCCGCGCTGTTTCTTGATCTCGATGGCACGCTGCTCCAGATCGCAGCGACCCCAGAGCTTGTCGTCGTACCGGCCGGCCTGCCGGCCTTGCTCTCGCATCTTCATCATTTGCTACACGGTGCGCTCGCCATCGTGACCGGCCGGTCGCTTGCCGTGGCGGACGGTCTGCTCGCGCCGTTCTCTGCCGCCGCGGCGGGCGAGCATGGCGTCGTGGTGCGATACGCCGACGGTACGCTGGAAGAGATGCCGGCAGGTCTCGCCGTGCCCGAGGCTTGGCGTGATTCATTGGCCGCCGCGGCCGAGCGTTGGCCCGGCGTTCTGGTCGAGCCCAAGCCGCATGGCTGTGCCGTGCATTATCGCCTGGCACCGGAGCACGGCGACGATGTCTGGCGGCTGGTCCGCGCGCTGGTCCCCGACGATCACCCCTGGTTCAAGCTGATCCCGGCGCGCGAGGCGGTCGAGATCGGGCCTCGCGACGCCTCCAAGGGACGCGCAGTCGAACAACTGATGAGGCAGGCGCCGTTCGCCGGCCGCTGTCCGATCTTCATCGGCGACGATTTCACCGACGAGGCGGGCATGAATGCCGCGCGCACTTTCGGCGGCCAGGGACTGCGCGTTGCCGAGGTCTTCGGTGGTGACCCCGCAAACGTGCGCGCCTGGCTGAAGCGTGGCGTGGAGCGGCTCGATGGCCGGTCGGCCCCGCGCCCGGTGCAGGCGGAGATCTCACCATGAGCACTCTCGATCTCGGTGTCGTCGGCAACTGCGCGATCGCGAGCCTGATCGATCGCAACGGGCGGCATGTATGGCATGGGTTGGGCAGGCTCGACGGCGATCCGGTGTTCAATGCATTGCTGGGCGGCAACGATCCGCAGAGCGGCTTCATGGATGTCGTCGTGGCCGGGGCCAAGGAGACGCGCCAGCGCTACCTGCACAATTCCGCCGTCATCGAGACCACGATCGATGGCGCCGACGGCACCGTCCGGATCGTCGATTTCGCGCCGCGCTTCCGCCGCTTCGGGCGCATGTTCCGTCCGCCCATGCTGGTGCGGCGGATGGAGCCGGTCGCCGGCCGGCCGCGGGTTACCGTGCGGCTTCGGCCGACCTTCGACTATGGTGCCCGCCCGGCGCAAGTGACGGCCGGCAGCAATCATGTGCGCTACTACGGCGACACTTCGGTCCTGCGACTGACGACCGACGCCTCGATCAACTACGTGCTCCATGAGACCGAATTCTCGCTCGACCAGCCGGTCACGCTGCTGGTCGGCGCCGACGAAAGCGTCACCGACAATCCCGACACGCTCGCGCGCTCCTTCCTCGCCGAGACCGAGTCGTACTGGCAGACCTGGGTGCGCGACCTCAACATCCCGTTCGACTGGCAGGTCGCGGTGATCCGGGCGGCGATCACCCTGAAGCTGTGCAGCTACGAGGATACCGGCGCGGTGCTGGCGGCGCTCACGACGTCGGTGCCGGAAGCGGCCGATACACCGCGAACCTGGGACTATCGGTTCACCTGGCTGCGCGACGCCTTCTTCACGGTGACGGCGCTCAATCGCGTGTCGGCCACGCTCACAATGGAAAGCTACGTGCGTTTCATCGTCGATATCGTCGGGGCCGGCAGCACGCGCGGCGAGGTCCACGAGATCGCACCGCTATTTCCCATCGCTCCCGGCACCGACACGACCGAGCGCATCATAGAGTCCCTGCCAGGCTATCGCGGCTTCGGGCCGGTGCGCGTCGGCAATGCCGCGGTCGGCCAGCGCCAGAACGACACTTACGGTTCGATGGTGCTGACGGCGGCGCAGATGTTCTGGGACGAGCGCCTGCCGCGCCAGGGCGATCTCGAGCTCTATCGTCAGCTCTGCGTCGTCGGCAACGAGGCCCATCGCGCCGCGCTCACGCCCGACGCCGGCCTGTGGGAATACCGGGACCGCGAAGAGGTGCACACCTTCTCGGCGGCGATGTGCTGGGCGGCACAGCATCGCCTCGGCATGATCGCCAAGCGGGTCGGCGTCGATGCCGAATCGCGCGAGTGGCTGGCGCGCGCCGGCGTGCTGCGCCAGGAGATCCTGCAGCGCGGCACGACGGCGGAGGGCTGGCTGTCGGGCGTGCTCGACCGCGACATGCTCGACGCCTCGAGCCTGGTGCTGCCTGAGATCGGCCTGCTGGGTTCCGACGATCCGCGCTTCCACGCCACGATCGACATCGTCGGCAAGCGGCTGATGAAGAACGGCTTCGTCATGCGCTACGCCGAGGCCGACGATTTCGGCAAGCCGTCCAACGCCTTCCTGCTCTGTACCTTCTGGTACATCGACGCGCTGGCGAGCGTCGGCCGCCGCGACGAGGCGCTCGAGCTGTTCAACAATCTGCTCGCCCGGCGCAACCACCTCGGATTGCTCTCGGAGGACATCGATCCCCTCACCGGCGAATTGTGGGGCAATTTTCCGCAAACCTACTCGCAGGTCGGGCTGATCCTGTCGGCCATGCGCCTGTCGAGGAGCTGGGAGGAGGGACTATGGCACGCCTCGTGATCGTTTCTAATCGAGTGCCGATCCCCAAATCCCGCGGCGCGACGGCGGGCGGACTTGCCGTGGCGCTGCGCGACCTGCTGACACCGGGCTCGGTGTGGTTCGGCTGGAGCGGGCGGCTCACCGCCGAGCCCGCAGTGCAACCGTCGCTCGTCGAGGCGCGCGGTGTCACCTATGCCACGGTCGATCTCACGCCCGAGGCGCATCGCAGCTTCTATGTCGGCTTCGCCAATGGGGCGTTGTGGCCGCTGCTGCACTTCCGCCTCGGCCTGATGCATTTCCACCGCGACGACTATGAGGGCTACCTCGCCGTCAACCAGACCTTCGCGGCATCGCTGGAGCCGGTGCTGCAGCCCGACGACACGGTGTGGGTGCACGACTACCACCTGATCCCGTTCGGCCGCATGCTGCGGGCGCGGGGCTTCCACGGGCCGATCGGCTTCTTCCTTCATGTCCCCTTCGTGCCGCCCTCGATGCTCGAGGCCATGCCGGTGGCGCGCGAGCTGGTGGCCGATCTCTGCGCCTACGACCTGGTCGGCTTCCAGACTGAGGAGCATGCCCGCGACTTCCGCGACTGCGCGCACCGCATGCTGGGAGCCGTGGTCGACGGCGAATGGGTCCGGCTGAACGGCCGCCGGATGCGGGCCTTTGCCGACCCGATCGGCATCGACGCCGAAGCCTTTGCCCAGGAAGCCGCGCGCGCGGCCAGCGACAAGCTGGTGCGACGGGTGGCCGAGAGCATGGTCGGGCGCGCGCTCATCATCGGCGTCGACCGCATGGACTATTCCAAGGGCCTGCCGCAGCGCTTCGAGGCCTTCGGCCAACTGCTCGAGAAGCATCCCGAGCACCGCCGCAAGATCCACTATCTGCAAATCTGCCCCAGGTCGCGCGAGGAGGTCGACGAATATCGCAGGCTGCGCATCGATCTCGACCGCCTGGCGGGCCGGATCAATGGCAAGTTCTCCGAGTTCGACTGGACTCCGTTGCGCTACAGCGCGCGGGCGGCGCCGCGCACGACGCTGGCCGGCCTCTACCGCTTGGGTCGGATCGGCGTGGTGACGCCGCTGCGCGACGGCATGAACCTGGTCGCCAAGGAGTTCGTTGCCGCCCAGTCGGACGAGGATCCGGGCGTCTTGGTGCTGTCGCGGTTCGCGGGCGCCGCGCACGAACTCACCGAGGCGCTGATCGTCAATCCGTTCGACCCCGACGCCATTGCCGATGCCATGCATCTGGCGCTCACGATGCCGATCGGCGAACGCAAGGAGCGGCACGCGGCCCTCAAGGCCAAGGTGTTCCGGACCACGGCCCAGCTCTATTGCCGCCGCTTCCTCGACGCGCTGGCGGCGCCGCCGCTCGTGCGGGCGGCGGCCTAGCGGCCGCTACCACATCGTCTTGGCGGCGCGGCCCGACCATTCGCGGTCGTAGGTCTCGCCGCCGACGCGGTCCTGGCTCAGTGCCGCCAGGATCTGCCCGGCGCTGGGCAGGCTCTTGGGATCGACATGGCGCGCCGGGTTCCACAGCTCGGAGCGCACCAGGGCGCGGGCGCACTGGAAATAGACGGCATCGACGGTCATCACCATCACCGAGCGCGGCGCCTTTTCCTCGACCGCGAAGGAGTCCAGTAGCGCCGGCTCGACGCTGAGATGGGCGCGGCCGTTGACCCGGAGCGTATTGCCGACGCCCGGGATCAGGAACAGCAGCGCCACGCGCGGATCGCGCACGATGTTGCGCAGCGAATCGATGCGGTTGTTGCCGCGCCGGTCGGGCAGCATCAGTGTCTTCTCGTCATGGATGCGCACGAAGCCCGGTCTGTCGCCGCGCGGCGAGCAGTCGAGCCCCTCCGGTCCCGAGGTCGCCAGTGACGCGAAGGGCGAAGCTTCGATATAGGCGCGGTACTGCGGCGTGATCCGCGCCACTTCCTTCACCGTCGATGCCTCGGCGGGCTGGCCGTAGAGCGTTTCGAGGTCGGCGATGGTGGTGAGGGCGTGCGGGGCGATCATGTCGGGCATGGTCGTACTCACGAACTCCAGCGGGCGGGGGAACTGCCGAGCGGCTCGGCGGGGCGGGCGTAGAAGGCGGGTGTCTCGCTCAACTGCACGATCGGCCGGAGATGGTTCAGGCGGCCGAAGGGGCCGACGCTTTCGGTGATGAGGCTGGCCAGTTCGTCGTCGCTGAGCTCGGCCGCCCCCTTCGAGGCATCGACAGTGCCGAGGCTCGCGATCCAGTGCGCGACCTGGACCAGCGAGACGCGCACCAGCCAGGAGCCGCCCTGTTCGGTGCGGCGGGCGAGGCCGACCATGGCGCCGAGCGCAGCGAGATAGCCCGCGACGTAGTCGTTGGCCTGCACCGGCATGTTGCGCGGCTTTTCCAGGGTGCCTTGCGTCGCGGAAAGGCCGGTGACGTTCTGCACGATCGAATCGAAGCCGCGCCGCGAGGCCCAGGGGCCTTCGTGGCCATAGGCGCAGATGCTGACGCAGACGATGCCGGGCCTGAGTTCGGCCAGCCGCTCCGGTGAGAAGCCGCGCGCCGCGAGCGTGCCGGGCCGATAGCCTTGCGTGAAGACGTCGGCCTGGCGCACCAGGCCGTTCAGCGTCTCGACGCCGGCCGGCTCGCGCAGGTCGAGCCAGGCGCAGCGCTTGCCGTGGCCGGTATCCATCAGGATTTCAGTTTGGTAGGGCAGGTGCTGGGCCGCGATATGCAGGACCTCTGCGCCGTTCTCTGCCAGTACGCGGCCGCTGGTCGGGCCAGCCAGCACGCGCGTGAGATCGAGCGCGCGGACACCACTCAGCGGCCGGTCACCTTTGGGCAATGGTCGCGTCGGCGCTTCGCCGATCTTGACCATGTCGATCAGCGGCAGCCTGGCGACGGCGATGCCGTGCGGATGGGCGTTCCATTCGTCGCGGCTGCGCACGAGGCCGCCGACACAGTTGCCGGCCGCGATCGCCTCCTCGATGGCGAGCCCGTCCCACTTGGCGACCGCATCGGCCAGTGCCTCGCGCGTCTCGGCCTTGGCGCCCGAGATGCTGAGCGCGCCGACACGGTGGTGCGGATGGTTGGTGTGCAGGAACATGGTCCGGCCGTCGCGTGTCGGGTAGTGGCCGGCCAGCGGATCCCACGACACCGGCTTCTCGCCGTTGCGGCGGACATAGGTATTGGAGCGCAGCGAGGCCGCGGCGGCGCGGAGGTCGATGCCGACGCCCTGGGGTTTGCCAGTGCGCAGGCGCCAGAGATCGGAGACGGCGAGTCCGACAGCGCCCAGGGCGGCCGATCCGGCGAGGCCGATGCGCCATGGCGTCGGGAAGACCGGATCGCTGCCGCCAGTCAGCGTGAGCGAATCGTCACCGCGCTTGGTTCGGCCGAGCTGGCCAAGGACGTCGTGGACCAGCGCGTCGCTCATTTGTTCGCCGCTCACTTGTCCGCCCACGTGTTAGGCATGATGCGGGTCAACAACGCCATCAACGCGTCGGGGCAGGTAATGTGCGGGTTGTGGCTGGCGTCGAGTTCGTAGGACTTCCAGCCCGGCTCGTTCTTGGCGCGCTCGCTGAACTGGCGGAACACGTCGCCCGGGCCGTTGCGTGTCGCGTAGATATAGTGACGCGGCGGCGGCGGTTCCTTCGAAGTAAGCTGGATCTTCTGCTCGAAGGTCCGGATCGGCTGCGGCCGGCGGCGCGGACTGGCCCAGGCGACATCCTCGGGCGCGGTGTCGGGCGGCATCGGATTGATCGGCAGCCGCCAGCCGTCGCCGTCCTTGGTGGCGCCGGCGCGCATGTTGCCCTCGGCCTTGGGACCCACCAGATCGAACAGGCTTTGGCCATCCTTGGGCGCGAAGGCGTCGATATAGACCACGCGGGCAATGCGCCCCGGCGCCTTGTCGACAACACCGGTCGCGACCATGCCGCCGTAGGAATGGCCGAGCAGGGTGACGTCGGTCAGGTCCTCGAATTCCAGCACCGCCAGCACGTCCTGGATGTGGGTCGCGAGATCGATCTCGGGGCGGGCGAGGTGGGCACGCTCGCCGAGCCCGGTGTAGGTCGGCGAGAAGAACTCGTGGCCGGCAGCCCTGAAGCGGGGGCGCATTTTTTTCCAGGCCCAGGCCGCGGACCAGGCGCCATGCGCCAGAACGATCGATGCCATCTCCTTAACCTCCCGCTGGAAAAGCCCATTTCCCAGTGCTACTACGAATTACTCGCAATGACTGCCAAATCAACCATAGCACTAGGGGACGCATCCGTGGGGTTTCGCGGTCGCATCCGGGCGCTCGCCGTGGAGCGCGCCGGAACCGGCCTGCCGGGGCCCGAACTGGAGCGCCGCCTGATCGAACTGGGCTTCGTCGAGGGCGCCGAGGTCGAATTGCTGCACCAGGGGCTGTTCGGCGGCGACCCGATCGCGGTGCGCGTGGCGCATGCCACCATCGCGCTTCGCCGCCGCGAAGCCATGGCGATCCTGGTGAGCGACGAGGCGCCGGTATGAGCGCCGCCGCTCCCACCATCGCGCTGGTCGGTAACCCCAACTGCGGCAAGACGGCGCTGTTCAATGCGCTCACCGGCAGCCGCCAGAAGGTCGCCAACTATCCCGGCGTCACGGTCGAGAAGAAAGTCGGCCACCTCACGACGCCAGCCGGACGTAGCCTGCAGATCGTCGACCTGCCCGGCACTTATTCGCTGCGCGCGCGCTCGCCTGATGAGGAGATCACGCGCGACGCCGTGCTCGGGCGGCTGGGGGGCGACGTCACCCCCGACCTGATCGTCTGCGTTGCCGACGCTTCCAACCTGCGCCTCGCACTCCGCCTCGCGCTGGAGCTGAAGCGCGTCGGCCGGCCGGTGATGCTGTCGCTCAACATGATGGACATCGCGCGCAAGCGCGGCATCGAGATCGACGCGGCGCGCCTGGCGCGTGAACTCGGCGTGCCGGTCGTGAGTTCGGTCGCGGTGCGCCGTGGCGGCACCGACGAGCTGCTGCGCGAGATCGACAACGCGGTGGCCAGCTTGGCCGCGGCGGGCGTCTCGTCTTGGAAAGCGCCCGATGCCGGCGAACTGCGCGGCGGACAGCGCGAGGCAGACAGGCTGCTGGACGCCGCGGTGCGCCGCGGCGGCGAACGCGATGTAACGACGGCGCGGGCCGATGCCGTGCTGCTGCATCCCGTGGCCGGGATCGTCATCCTGCTCGCCATTCTGTTCGTCATGTTCCAGGCGGTGTTCGCCTGGGCGCGGCCGGCGATGGACGCCATCGCCGCAGGCTTCACCTGGCTCGGCGCCCTGGTCGGGTCGGCGCCGTTGCCCGACCTGCTCAAGAGTTTTCTCAAGGACGGGCTGATCGCGGGCGTCGGCAGCGTGATCGTGTTCCTTCCGCAGATCGTCATTCTCTTCTTCTTCATCCTGGTCCTGGAAGACCTGGGTTACATGGCGCGCGCGGCGTTCCTGATGGATCGCATCATGGGCGGCGCCGGCCTGCACGGCCGCGCCTTCATCCCGCTGCTGTCGAGTTTCGCCTGCGCCATTCCCGGCATCATGTCGACGCGCGTGATCGACGATCGCCGCGACCGCCTCACCACCATCCTGGTGGCGCCGCTGATGACCTGCTCGGCGCGCATCCCGGTCTACACGCTGATCATCGGCGCCTTCATTCCCGATCGCGACGTCTGGGGCTTCGTCGGCCTGCAGGGCCTGGTGATGTTCGGCCTCTATGCGGCCGGCATTGCCGGCGCGCTCGGCGTCTCGTTCGTGCTGAAGCGCCTGATCTGGCGTCACTCCGTGGGCGAGCCCTTCATGCTCGAGCTGCCGGACTACAAGATCCCGCAGGCCAAGAGCCTGGCGATCGGCCTGTGGACGCGCGCCACCATCTTCCTCAAGCGCGCCGGCACCACGATCCTTTCCATGATGGTCCTGATCTGGGTGCTGGCGTCCTTCCCGCAGCCGCCCGAGGGCGCGACCGAACCCGCGATCAGTTATAGCCTGGCCGCGATGATCGGCTCGGCCATCCAGCCGATTACGGAACCGCTCGGCTTCAACTGGCAGATCAACGTGGCGCTGATCCCCGGCATGGCGGCGCGCGAGGTCGCGGTGGGCGCGCTCGGCACCATCTACGCCATCGACGGCGGCGAGGGTGCGGCCGAAAAGATCGGCCAGATCGTCGCCGGCCAGTGGAGCCTCGGCACGGCGCTGGCGCTGCTCGCCTGGTACGTGTTCGCGCCGCAATGTGCCTCGACCCTGGCCGTCATCCGGCGCGAGACGGGCAGCTGGAAATGGATGTGGGTCACCTTCTTCTACATGCTGGCGCTGGCCTATGTGGCGGCGCTCGCGACCTACCAGATCGCACGCGCCCTCGGCGCCGGATAACACCACCCTTCCGTCATCGGGCCAGCCGCCGCCAGCCCTCCTTCCTGGGAAACTTCCATGGCCGGTACGCCCAAGCCTCAACGCCGCACCTTTCGCTATTGGCTGCAGCAACTCCATCTTTGGGTCGGCCTGATCCTGCTGCTGCCGCTGGTGATGATGGGCATCACCGGCGCGGTGCTGGTCTACGCCCACGACATCGAGCATCTGCTGGGCCAGGGCGAGCCACCGGCGACGGCAGTCGGTGAGTGGCGCACACCTTCCGAGCTGATCGAGGCGGCGAAGGCCGCGACCAGCGACCCCGGTCGCATTCCCATCGCCGTGCGCTGGCCGATCGAGCCGGGCGAACCCGCGGCGGTGCGGCTGTCGCGGCCGGGCATGGCGAACGAGCGTGCGCAGTTCCGCGGACCTCAGCCGGCGGCCGGCGCGCCGGCAAGGGGAGCCGCCAATCAGGCTCCCAATCAGGCTCAGGGCCGCGTGCCGACGCAGAGCCCGTTCGCCGGCAGCCTGCAAATCCTGATCGATCCGGTGTCGCTGCAGCTTCTCCAGACGCAGCAGGCGATGACGGGCTGGGTGCGCTTCTTCCACGACCTGCACGGTCACCTGTTCATCACCGGCGGCCTCGGGCGCGAGCTGGTGGGATGGCTCGGCGTGGCGCTGCTCGTGCTGGGATGCTCGGGTCTCTATCTCTGGTGGCCGCGGCCGGGTCAGTGGAAGGCGGCCTTCACCGTGCGCCGCAAGGCCAAGGGGCTGCGGCTGAACCGCGAGCTGCACGGCGCCATGGGCATCTGGAGCCTGTTGCTGTTCATGCTGGTGAACTTCACTGGCGTCTATCTCGCCTTCCCGCAGCAGATCTCGGCCGCGGTCAACGTGGTGTGGCCGGGCCGCGACATGCGTGCCGCCATGTTCCAGGCCCGCGTCGAACCGATGCGTGGCGCGACGCCGATCACCCTCGACGCCGCGATCGATCTCGCGCGGCAGCGCGTGCCCGACGCGCGGTTCCTCAATGCCTTCCTGCCAGTGCGGCCCGACCAGGCACTGCGCATTGGCCTGATCCGTCCGGGCTATGCCGAGGGCGCGCCGATCGTCACCGTGATCATCGATCCGTGGCGGAAGAGCGTGGTCGATGTCTTCGACCCCCGGACATTGTCCACGGGCGAATCGATCATCGCCTGGCAGCGCGCCCTGCACTACGGCATCGGCTTGGGCGGCACCTACAAGTTCCTGGTCTTCGTCTCGGGCGTGATCATTCCGGTCTTCGCCGTGACCGGCTTCCTCATGTGGTGGATCAAGCGCCGCAATCGCCGCGCCGGCGAGCGCGCAAAGCAGACGATCCTGCAGGCCGCCGCGATGACAAAGGCCGCCGACTAACGCCGTCGACTAACGCGGCGCCGACTAATACCAACCGACAGAACTCATGACAGTTCAGCCCATCGCCGGCTTGTGATGGATGCGATCCTTTGCGGGGTGGCGAGCAGGTCAGTCCAAGCCTTGCAGCAGGCATCGACGATGGCGTCGTAGGTGTCGTGGATGCGCAGGG
>CANJHI010000044.1 GCA_947474005.1 Alphaproteobacteria bacterium
CGCCCCGCGAACGGCAGTCCGAGCGCCGTCCCGAGCGCAGCTCCGAACGCCGGCCCGAACACCGGCGCGACCGCGACGACGGCGGTCCCGCGCCCAAGGGCCTCGGCGATCACGTGCCGGCTTTCCTCGCGCGCCCGCCGCGCTAGACTGGCTGGCGATGCAGACGATCTTCGTCATGGTGAAGTGCGAGCTCGGCAAGGCCTATGAGGTTGCCGACGACGCGGTCTCGGTCGAGCAGGTGTCGGAGGTCTATTCGACCTCCGGCCAGTACGACCTCCTGATGAAGTGCTATCTCGACGACAAGACCGACATCGGCCACTTCGTCACCAGCAAGATCCAGACGCTGGGCGGCGTGAAGGACACCTTCACCCTCATTACCTTCAAGGCGTTTTCCTGACGACGGCCGTGCCTCGCAGGCACCTCCCGCGCGGTGAGGATTTCCTGCTTCTGCCGCCGTCGATCCAGCCCTACGCCTATCGCATCGTCGACCAGCTGTTCGCCCATCGTGTGATCCGCTGCGGTCCCGCGCCCCGCGATCTGCCGCGCGGTGAAGAGATCGCGCCCCGTTACATCGCCGACGGCCGCGAACACGATGTCGCCTCGTTCATGGACCGCAACGTGATCTCAGGTCTTCTGGTGATCCGTCACGGCAAGGTGGTGCTGGAGCGCTATGGTCTTGGCCTCGGCGAGCACGATCGCTGGTCGACCATGTCGACCGTCAAGTCGATGACGGCGATGCTGGTCGGTGCGGCGGTCCGCGACGGCGCCATCGCCTCGATCGACGAGCCGCTCACGCGCTACCTGCCGGCTTTGGGCAACTCGGCCTACGAGGGCGTGACGCTGCGCCATGTCATGACCATGTCGTCCGGTGTGCGCTGGAACGAGGACTATACGGACCGAAATTCCGACGTGAACCGGTACAGCAAGTCGCTGGCCGACAAGGTGCCGGGCGGCGTGCTGCGGCTGATGGCGTCGCTGCCGCGTGCCCAACCGGCCGGCAGCGCCTTTCTCTACAATTCCGGCGACACTTATCTGCTGGGCGCGGCGCTTACCCAGGCGATCGGCAAGCCGCTGGCCGACTATATGTCGGAAAAGATCTGGCGGCCCGCCGGCATGGAGTGCGACGCCTTCTATACGCTGGAGAGCGAGGGCGGCCAGGAGATCGGTGGCAGCCGCGCCGGCATGGTCCTGCGCGACTTCGGCCGCTTCGGGCAGTTCGTCCTGGACGACGGCGTCATCGACGGCAAGCGCGTGATGCCCGAGGAATGGGTCGAGGCGGCGGCGACACCGGCCTTCGCGCTCGCCACGCCGCCGGTCGTCGACATCACCCACTACGGCTATAGCTGGTGGTTGGGCAAAGGCGTGATGGCGGCACTCGGCCATGCTGGCCAGCGCATCGACATCTTTCGCGACGAAGGCCTGGTCGTGGTGACGCTCGGCGCCTTTCCACAGCCGCTCTACGCGCCGCCAGCCGACCATAACCGCCGCAACGAGGTGGTCGCATTCACGCAAGCGGTGAGGACGATATGAACGGCGGTCAGGCGGTCCTTGCCATTTGGGTCGACATCGATCCAGCGGATGATTCTCTCTTCGAACACTGGCACAGCCGCGAGCATGTCCAGGAGCGCGTCGGCTGTCCCGGCTGGCTGCGCGGTAGCCGTTTCAAGGGCATCGACAATCCCGGGCGCTATCTCCTGTTCTACGATGCCGAGACGGCGGCGGCGTTCGAGAGCGCCGAATACTACGCGCGCCTCGGCAATCCAACCGAGATGAGCCGCGCCATCTTTCCGAAGTTCCGCGACACCTGGCGCACCGTCTGCACGGTCGAGCAGCGCTGGGGCGAAGGCATCGGTGCTGCCGTCCTGACGCTCCGCTCGACGGTGGGCAACACCGCGCCCTTCGACACGTTGGCCGGCCTGCAGACGGCGCGCGTCGACATGCTGGCGGGCCAGGCCAACCTCGGCCAGGCCCACACGGCGGAGAAGGATTTACGCGCGGCGCCTGACCAGCAGATCGAGCGGGCGCTGGTTGCTTTCTTCTGGTCGGTCGAGGCAGCCCAGGCGGCGCGTGCACGGCACGCGCCCGAGGGCGAGGTCTTCGCTCTCCGACACACCGTGTCGAAGAGCGATCTTTAGAGGTCGGCTACACCCAAATTTGTCATCCCGAGTCGCGCGGGGTAGCCCCCGCGCTGAAGCGAGGGATCCTTGGTGTGACCTAAAGATCCCTCGTTCCACTCGGGATGACAGCATCCGCCGCATTCGTCGGTGAATGCTGTCAGTTGATCAGCCCGTAAAACTTCCCGGCGTTGGTGCAGGTGATCATCTTGACCTGCTCGGCCGGGACGTCGGCGAACTGTTCCTTGATGTACTTGTCGGAGTGCGGCCACACGCCGTCGCCGTGCGGGTAGTCGGAGCCCCACATCAGGCTTTCCGCGCCCATGTCGTCGATCAGCTTGGCGCCGATGCGGTCGAACTGGAACGTGGCCTTGCACTGGCGGCGCCAGTAATCCGACGGCTTCATCTTGAGGCCGAGGTCAAAGAAGCGGTCCTCCCACTCGAAGTCCATGCGGTCGAGCGCATAGGGGATCCAGCCCGAGCCGCTCTCGCCGAAGGCGATGCGGACGTTGGGATAACGCTCCAGCACGTTGGCGCCGATGATGGCGGCCAGGATGTTCACCAGGTTCATCTGGAAGCCCGAGACGACGGTGAAGAACACCGAGCGGCCGACGCGGCCGGGATGCTTGCTGATCATGTCGGGCGGCACCGCCGGGAAGGTATGGAAATGCAGCGGCAGCTGGACGTCGTTCACCGCCTTCCACAGCGGCTCCCACATCGGATGCCACATCGGCTCCATGTCCCACGAGCAGGAAAGTTCTAGGCCCTTGATGCCCATCTTGGCGACGCGATGGATCTCCTTCACCGCGGCGTCGATGTCGCCGTAGGGCAGGCACGCGAGGCCGATGTGCCGGTCGGGATAGTGGCTGCAGAAATCCTTTAGCCAGTCGTTATAGATCGTCAGCATCTGGTTGCCGGCTTCGCGGTCGTTGAGCCGGCTGGCGGCACCCAGGATGCCGTAGATCACCTCGGCGTCGACGCCGTCGCGATCCAGATCTTTTATGCGGAGATGCGGATCGGAGATGCGGCGGATGTCCTTGGCGCCGTCCGAGTAGAGACCGGTCTCGGCCATGATGTCGACGCGGTGATGCTTGCCGGGCACGAACTTCGAGCCGGCGGGGCCCACGCCGTTCTTGAAGCCGAAGGTGGCGCCGTTCTTGGACATCCACTTCGGCCCTTCGTCGGTGTCGGTGACGAACGGCATGCGGTCCTTCATCTCGCGCGGCGCCATCGACGTGAACAGATCGGGCGGCATCCAGGGCAGGTCGAGATGGCTGTCGGCCGAAATGCGCTTGTACTGCATGGCGTCGCTCCCTTGGATATGCTGGCCAAATTATGCGCCGTCCAGCGGGCAGGGCAATAGCCCCACTATTTCGCGGGTCGGCTTGTGTGCTACGGGTCGGGTGATGACTGAAGACTTCGACTACATCGTCGTGGGTGCCGGTTCGGCCGGCTGCGTGCTCGCCAACCGGCTGTCGGCCGATCCGAAAACCCGTGTGCTGCTGCTTGAAGCCGGCGGCAAGGACAACTGGATCTGGTTCCATATTCCGGTCGGCTATCTCTTCGCCATGGGCAACCCGCGCGCCGACTGGATGTTCCAGACCGAGAAGGAGCCGGGGTTGAATGGCCGTGCGCTCAACTATCCGCGCGGCAAGGTGATCGGCGGCTGCTCGGCCATCAACGGCATGATTTCTATGCGCGGCCAGGCGGCGGACTACGACCATTGGCGCCAGCTCGGCCTCACCGGCTGGGGCTGGGACGACGTGCTGCCGGTCTTCAGGAAACTCGACGGGCATTTCCTCGGCGACACCGAGCATCATGGCGGCAGCGGCGAGTGGCGCGTCGAGGAGCCGCGCGTGAAGTGGGAGGTGCTGGATGCCGTCACCAAGGCGGCGACCGAGATGGGCATCCCTCGGACGGCCGACTTCAATACCGGCGACAACAACGGCGTCGGCTACTTCCACGTCAACCAGAAGCGCGGGTTGCGCATGTCCGCGGCCAAGGCGTTCCTGAAGCCGGTGCTCAACCGGCCGAACCTCAAGCTCGAGACCGGCGTGCTGGTCGAGAAGGTTCTGTTCGAGGGCAAGCGCGCGATCGGCGCGCGCTTCCGGCAGAACGGCCATGTTGTCGAGGTGCGCACCAGGGGCGAGGTGATCCTGTCGGCGGGCGCCATCGGCTCGCCGCAGATCCTGCGGCTCTCCGGCGTCGGCGCAGCGGATTGGCTGAGCGAACACGGCATCGCTCCCGTGATCGACCGGCAAGGCGTCGGCCGAAACCTTCAGGACCATCTGCAGCAGCGCGCCATCTTCAAGGTTCATGACGCGAAGACGCTGAACACGACCTATCATTCGCTGATTGGCCGGGCGCTGATGGGCATGGAATATGCATTGTTCCGCACGGGCCCGCTCACCATGGCGCCGTCGCAGCTCGGCATCTTTACCCACTCCTCGCCCGACCACGAACGGGCCAACATCGAGTTCCACGTGCAGCCGCTGTCGCTCGACAAGTTCGGAGAACCGCTGCACCGCTTTCCCGCCGTCACCGTCAGCGCCTGCAACCTGCGCCCGACCTCGCGCGGCACGATCCGGCTGCGCTCGGCCGATCCTGCCGACAAGCCGCTGATCGCGCCCAATTATCTCTCGACACCAGAGGACCGCCGCGTCGCGGCCGATGCGATCCGCGTCACGCGCCGCCTGATGAAGCAGCCGGCGCTGGAACCCTACCGGCCGGAGGAATACCTGCCGGGCCCCGGTGTCGGCGACGACGAGGCCTCGCTCGCCAAGGCCGCGGGCGATATCGGCACCACCATCTTCCACCCGATCGGCACGGCCAAGATGGGCCTGCCGTCCGACCCGATGGCCGTGGTCGACGAGCGGCTGCGCGTCATCGGCCTGCAAGGCCTGCGCGTCGTCGATGCGTCGGTGATGCCGACCATCACCTCGGGCAACACCAACACCCCCACGATCATGATCGCCGACAAGGCGGCCGCGATGATGATCGAGGATGCGCGTCAAGGAGTAGTCAAACATGCGTAGGCGTTTCCTCGGACTGCTGGCGGCGCTGGCGCTGTCGTCTCCCGCCCTGTCGTCTCCCACCGTGGCCCAAGCGCAGAAGCCCAGCACGCTGCGCATCGTGATGCACTCGGACGTAAAAATCCTCGATCCGGTGTGGACCACGGCCTTCATCGTGCGCAACCACGGCTACATGATCTACGACACGCTGTTTGCATTGGACGTCAATCTCCAGATCCAGCCGCAGATGGTCGACAAGTGGACCGTCTCCGACGACAAACTGACCTGGACCTTCACGCTGCGCGACGGGCTCGCCTTCCACGACGGCGCGCCAGTGACTTCCGAGGATGTGATCGCCTCGCTCAAGCGCTGGGCCGTGCGCGATGGCCTAGGCCAGATCCTGTGGGCCAAGATCGCCGACGCCAAGGCGGTCGATGCCAGGACCTTCCAGCTCGTCCTGAAGTCGCCGACCGGCATCATGCTGCAGGCGCTGGCCAAGCCCTCGGGCAATCCCTTCATCATGCCCAGGCGCGTGGCCGAGACCGACGCGGCCAAGCAGATCGAGGACTACACCGGCTCGGGCCCCTTCATCTTCAAGAAGGACGAGTGGAAGGCCGGCGACAAGACGGTCTATCTCAGGAACCCCAACTACAAGCCGCGCGCCGAGCCGCCTTCGGGGCTGGCTGGCGGCAAGGTGGTCAAGGTCGACCGCGTCGAATGGCTGGCGATCCCCGACCAGCAGACCGCCGTGAACGCCCTGCTGACCGGCGAGATCGACATCATCGAGCAGCCGCAGCACGACCTCTACAAGCTGCTCAAGGCCGACAAGGGCGTCTCGCTGATCAACACCAACAAGTGGGGCAACCAGTACATCTTCCGCTTCAACCAGCTGCACAAGCCGTTCGACAATCCCAAGGTGCGCCAGGCGATGCTCTATGCGCTGAACCAGAAGGATTTCCTCGACGGCGTGATCGGCGATCCCGAGTACTACACGATCTGCAAGGCGATGTTCATCTGCGGCGGCCCCTACGCCACGACGGTGGGCTTCGACGACAAGTACGAGAGCAACTTCCCCAAAGCCAAGGAGCTGCTGAAGGAGGGCGGCTACGACGGCGCGCCCGTCGTGCTGCTGCATTCGACCGACCTCTATGTGCTCACCAACATGGCGCCGATCGCCAAGGCGCTGATGGAGAAGGCCGGCATGAAGGTCGACATGCAGTCGATGGACTGGCAGACGCTCGTCAGCCGCCGCGCCAAGAGGGAAGCGCCGGACAAGGGCGGCTGGAACGTCCTGATCACCTCGACCGCCGCCGCCGACGCGCTCGATCCGCTGGGCTACAGCTTCATCGGCGCCACCTGCGACAAGGCCTGGTTCGGCTGGCCGTGCGACGAGGAGATCACCCGCCTGCGCCAGGCCTTCGCCGACGAGACCGACGAGGCCAAGCGCAAGCAGATCGTCGAAGCCCTCCAGCTGCGCGCCGCCGAGAACCCGACGCATGCGTTCCTCGGCCAGTACACGGGCGCCATGGCCGTGCGCAAGAACGTGACTGGCAGCGTCGTCTCCCCGGTGCCGGTGTTCTGGAACATCGAGAAGAAGTGACTAGGCGGAAGAAGTGACTAGGCGGCTCGGGCGGCGTCGAGCCGGTCGAGCAGGCGGTACCAGTTGATGAAGGCCGCCAGGTAGAGTTCGTTCAGCCCGTGAAGCGGCAACGGCGCGACCGGCGTCGGCGGCAGGGGCAGTGCCGCGGCATCGCCGGTCGCAATATACTCGGCGAACGCCCGGCCCATCGCCGACTGCAGGGCGACGCCGCGCCCCATGCAGCCGATGTCGATCAGCAGGCCCGGCGCCGGTTCGTGCAGATGGGGCAGGTGGTCGCGGGTGAGCGCGACACGGCCGCCCCAGCGGAACTCGATCTCGACGCCCTTCAGCTGGGGGAACATCTTTTCCGGCATGGCCTGCAGATGCCGCCAGTCGTGCGGATGGGTGGGCTCGCCCATGCGGCCACGGCCGCCCAGCAGGAAGCGGCCGGTGTGGTCGAGCCGGTAGTAGAGCCCGATGCGGCGCGAGTCGGAGTTGGCCTGGCCGCCCGGCAGGATCGACTTGCGGACATTGTCCGACAGGGGCCGCGTGGCGATCTGGAAGGAGTTGGCGGCGATGATGGTCTGGCGCAGCTGCGGCCACAGCTCGCCGGTATAGCCGTTGGTCGCCAGCACGACGCGATCGGCCGTCACCGTGGCCCCACTCGTCGTGCCGATGCCGGCAGTGCCGACCATCCACTTGCTGCCGCTGCGCTCCAGTCTGTTCGCGAGTGTCTTGCCATGCACGGCAACGCCGGCGCCGATCGCGGTGCGCGCCAGCTCTCGCGCATAGGCGAGCGGCTGCACCACGCCGCCGCGGCGATCGAGCCACGCGCCGGCGTATTGGTCCGACCCGACGTGACGTTCCGTGGCGGCCTTGTCGAGCACCTCGACCGGCGCGCCGCGCTGCTGCCATTGCGCCGCCCGGGCTTCCAGCGCCGGCATCGCCTTGGCGGAAAAGGCGCTCTGGATCCATCCGGTGCGCGTGTTCGGCACGGCCATCTTGTGCTTGTCGATCAGCTCCCAGACGACATCGGCTGTACGGCTGACGAAGTCGACGAGGCGCGGTCCGCGCTCGGGCCCGAACATCGCGACAAGCTCGTCGGGATCGAACTTCAGCCCCGGGATCACCTGCCCGCCGTTGCGGCCCGATCCGCCGAAGCCCGGCTCCTTGGCCTCCAGGACGACGGCCTTGATGCCACGCTCGGCGAGATGCAGCGCGGTCGAGAGGCCGCAATAGCCGGCGCCCACGATGCAGACGTCGGCCGATACCGACTCCGCGAGCGGCGGTGTCGGTGGCGCCGGTGGCGCCGTCGCGGCCCACAGCGAGGGTTCAAGAGGGAAGGGCTCGGCCATGTGGTCTCACTCGGGGTTCGGGATGCTGCCTCAGGCCGAGCACGGATCGTGCCGATCGCCGCTCTAGTTCCGCGCCTTGAAGGCGAACTCGGCGCCGGAGCGGATGCCGGTCGGCCAGCGCGCGGTGATGGTTTTCAGCTTCGTATAGAAGCGCACGCCCTCCATGCCGTAGACGCCGTGGTCGCCGAAGATCGAGGCCTTCCAGCCGCCGAAGCTGTGATAGGCCACCGGCACCGGGATCGGCACGTTGATGCCGACCATGCCGATCTGCACGCCGCTGGCGAAGGCGCGGGCCGCATCGCCGTCGCGGGTGAAGATCGCCGTGCCGTTGCCGTAGGCATGGTCGTTCACCATGCCGATCGCCGCGTCGAAGGTCTTGGCGCGCACGACCGAGAGCACCGGCCCGAAGATCTCGTCCTTGTAGATCGTCATGTCGGTGGTGACGTTGTCGAACAGGCAGCCGCCCATGAAGTTGCCCTTCTCGTAGCCCTGCAACTTGAGGCCACGGCCATCGACCACCAGCTTGGCGCCTTCCTTTACGCCCGTATCGACATAGCCCATCACCTTGTCGCGGTGCTGGCGCGTCACCAGCGGGCCCATCTCCGATTGCGGATCGAGTCCCGGACCGACCTTCAGCGCCGCGACGCGCGGCGCGAGCTTTTCCATCAGCCTGTCGCCGACATCGCCCACCGCGACCGCGACCGAGATCGCCATGCAGCGTTCGCCGGCGGCGCCATAGCCCGCGCCGATCAGCGCGTCGGTCACCTGGTCGAGGTCGGCGTCGGGCATGATCACCATGTGGTTCTTGGCGCCGCACAGCGCCTGCACGCGCTTATTGCGCTGCGTACCCGTGTGATAGACGTACTCGCCGATCGCCGTCGAACCCACGAACGAGATCGCCGGCACGTCGGGATGGTGCAGGAGTGCGTCGACCGCCACCTTGTCGCCGTTCAGCACCTGGAAGATGCCGGCGGGCGCGCCTGCTTCGGCGAACAGCTCGGCCAGCAGCATCGGCGCGCTCGGGTCCTTCTCCGACGGCTTCAGGATGAAGGCGTTGCCGCAGGCCACCGCCATGGCGCCCATCCAGCACGGGATCATGATCGGGAAGTTGAACGGCGTGATGCCCGCCACCACGCCGAGCGGCTGGCGGATCGACCATGAATCCATATCGGAGGCGACCTGCTCGGTAAAATCGCCCTTCATGTGATGGGCGATGGCGCAGGAGAATTCCACCACTTCCAGCCCGCGCCCGACCTCGCCCTTGGCGTCGTCGAAGGTTTTGCCGTGCTCCAGCGACATCATGCGCGCGAGATCGTCGGTGCGCTTCTCGATCAGGCCCTTGAGGTTGAACATCACGCGCTGACGCCGCAGAGGCGGTGTCGCCGCCCACGCGACCTGAGCCTTCTTGGCGAGCTGGACCGCGTCGTCGATCTCGGCCTCTGAGGCGAAGGCCACCATGGCCGTCACCTCGCCCGTCGCCGGGTTGGTGACGTCGCCCTGCCGGCCGCTCATGCCCGCGACCCGCTTGTTGCCGACGAAATGTCCGATCCTGCCCGCCATGAATTCCTCCGCTCTTTGTCGCTTTCTAGCACGGCGATGGGACATTTTCCCGGACGCTAGCGCGCGAGAGCCATGTCGCTTGTCGCAGGCTCGAAATCATTGAAGACGTTGGTGAATTCATCGTCCTGCGGCGCCGCCTGAGGTCCCGCAGAAGGGGACATTTCGGAATGCCGCGGCGCGGCCTGCTGCGCTGCCGCCTTCTCGACCGTCTTGGCGATCTCGGCTGCAACGCGCTTCTCGATCTCGGCGGCCACGCGCGCCTCGAAATCGGCTTTCGCGTCGCGGCGCTTCTCCTCCTGCTGCTCCGCGCGCAGTGCCGCGGCGTCGGCCTGCTTCAGGAGATAGAGGTCGAGCGCCCGGTCGCGCCTTGTGACCTCGGCAATCTTCTTGCCGCGATAGAACACCGGCCGGACCTCGACGTGGTCGGCCGCCAGCACGACGTTCTCGACCGCCTGCCGGCGCCGCGCCTCGATGATGTCGCGGCACTTCCTGTCGAACAGCGGGTCGTTCTGGCGCCAGCGGTAGACGGTGCGCCGGTCGACGCCGGTCCGGGCTGCCGCCTCGAGGACGGTGCGGCAGCGCGCGAAATGGCTGAGGAAGGCCGACTGGCGGCGGCGCGGCGTCGACAACCGCTCCGGCTTGAGGATGGCGCGGTAGGCCAGGGTCGTGGGCTCCTCCGGCAGGGGCTCGACGAGGCATGGGGCGGCCTCGGCCTCGCCGTCGGGCTTGCTGCTGGCGATGCCCAGCTTCTTCTCGGCGATGCCCAGCCAGTTGGTCTGCTTCATCCGCTGCTGCGCCCAGGCCGTGAGCGCGGCCTCACTTTTTTCCGTGCCGCTCATCCGGGCGCACTCGTCGACCAGCTTCTGCAGCATGCCGCGCGGCATCTCGGCATAGAGCCGCGGCACGCCCATGCCGCCGTGATTTTCGAGGTGGTAGAGCGCTTCGTCGGGTTTCATCGGGACCTCTAAATGAGAATAGGAGGATCGTATATAGTACGATCCTACCTTTCGTCAAGATGGCCAAACAAAATGTCTAAAAAGGAACGGAATCTGCCTCGGCACGGGCGTTACAATTGATAACCTCAGGAAAAGGAGCCTGACCATGACCCAAGCGCAGCCGACCGCGCCGGACGCCCGACCGGGTGCCGCTAATACCGCCATCGCCGACAGCGACATCGCGGCCCAAGTGCGCGAGATCACCGCGGGAGTCCTCGGCATCGACCCGGGCAGGGTCACGGAAGAAGCGGACTTCGTCTCCGTTCTCGGCGCCAGCAGCCTCGATCTCGTGGAATTGATCATGGCGATCGAGGATGCGTTCGGCATCGAAATTTCCGACAGCGCCGCCGAGCGGATCACGACGGTGGGCGACCTCGTGGGGTTCATCCGCAGCAACGTGCGGGCGGCCAGGGTTCCGTCGGAATCCTAGAGACGCAAGCGACCGCGAGTCCGATCTCACGGGTAAGTCCTGTCTTGCTTGCCACCGTGACCGAAAGGGCGCACACGAAGGTCAGCCCGGCTGTGCACCGCCGCGCGCGGTGCCCTCATGTCCCATACTATTAGGCTCAACGAGGAACTGGGCGTGATCGTCCTTCGCGCCAAGCGCAGCATGGACATCTTTGAAGTTCAGGCGGCATTCGACGAAATGGTGCGTCTTCCCGGCTTCCGGGAGGGTCTCAGCCTCGTCGTCGATTTCAGGGGAAGCGAAACGCCGCTGAGTGGCGCCGACGTGCGACAGCTCGCCGACTATGCCCGACGGGCCGATGCGAAGTGGGGCACGACCAAATGGTCGTTCGTCGCTTCAGGCAACACGACCTACGGCCTCAGCCGCATGTTCATGGCGCTCACGAGCCAGCATCAGGTGGAGACCCAGGTCTTCCGCACGCTTGCCGACGCCAACGGTTGGCTGGGCCTCGGCGTCGACGTCGAGGAAATCCTGGTCCGAACCCCCGACTGACGGGCAGCCACGCGGGGCTTGCGCCGCAGCCGCTCACACCACCGCGTCGCCGGAGATCTGCGTGCGTTGCATGCGGCGATGGAACGGGCCCGCGTCGTGCACGGCGAGGTGCTTGGTGCAGCGGTTGTCCCAGAAGGCGATCGAGCCCGTCTGCCAGCGGAAGCGGCAGGTGAATTCGGGGCGGTGGCCGTGCTCCATCAGGAAGTCGAGCAGCGGCTTGCTCTCGTGGTCGGTCATGCCGTCGAAGCGGCAGGAATAGGAGTGGTTCACGAACAGGCACTTGGCTCCGGTTTCGGGATGAATGCGCACGGCCGGATGCACGCTCTCGGTCGGCCGCCAGTTGGCGTCCTCGCGGATCTTGCTGGAGCGGCGGGCATTGAGCTTGTTGTGCGGGCCCGCCACCTTGATGTCGCTGTGGACCACCTTGAGGTTGGCCAGCATCGCCTTCATGCCGTCCGACAGCGTCTCCCAGGCGAGGTACTGGTTGGCGAACAGCGTGTCGCCGCCGTAGGGCGGCACTTCGAGCGCATAGAGGATGGCGCCCATCGGCGGCGCGGGCATCATGGTGGTGTCGGAATGCCACTCCTCGCCGATGATGCGCTCGTCGCCGGGCTGGCGGACGACGCGCACGATCTCGGGATCGCCCTCGCCGGTATTGAAGTTGGGATGGATGAAGATCTTTCCGAAGCGGCGGGTGAAGGCCTTGTGGCTGGCATCGTCGAGCCGCTGGTCGCGGAAGAAGATGACGAGATGGTCGAGGAGCGCGCGGCGGATCTCGGCGATCGTGGCGTCGTCGAGCCCGGCTGCGATGTCGATGCCGCCAATCTCCGCGCCCAGCGCGCCCGAGATCGGCGAAACGGTGATGCGTTGGTAGGTTGTCATGGCGGAGAGACTAGGACCAAGGCGAGCTCTCGTCCAAGGGCTGTGGTGCGAGAGTGCGCATCTTGTTCATGCTCCTCTCCCCCTTGGGGGAGAGGACGGGTGAGGGGGCGGCCCGACCCACAATAGGCCGACGTCGTTACGATCGATCCACCCCCTCACCTAACCTCTCCCCCAAGGGGGAGAGGAACATGAGTATGAGGAAGACGTGCGATCCAATGCTCAGTTGTCGGCGCGGCCTTGCAGCTTCAGCTTCGAACTGCCACCCGCCCACTCGAACTCCAGATCGACCGTCTTGCCGTCGAACACGTGCGTGACCCGGACGGCATCGTCGTTGCCGAGGGTCTGGACATCGATCACCAGGCTCTTGCCGTCGGCCAGCCAGGCGCCGCGGGCAGCACTCGGCCCGAAGGGCATGCGGCCGCCGATGCGATAGTTGCCGTCGAAACCGATCGGTCCGCCGTACCTGCCCGCTGGCACGAAGGACTGCCCACCGTCGATCTCGTACTCGTAGGACGGCTGGGGGTCGTCGAACTTCAGGGTGAGGGACTTGATGTTCAGCCTGTTGCCGTCGAACCGGTAGGTCCGGTCGGAGACGGTCTTCGCCAGTTCGGAGGGGCCGCCGGCCGGGACCGGTTTTTCGCGGGCGGCGTCGCGCAGGCGTTCGGCGAGGGAGGCCATTGCCAGCGGATCTGCCGGCAGCGGCGTCTCGGCCTTCACGGCTGCCTCGATGTTGCCCACCAGCGTCTCGAAGCCGTAGCGCGGTGTCATCGGCTGGCCGCCGCCGGCGGCGAAGCGCGACGAGCCGGTGGCGACGACGACGATGTCGAGCCTGGGCATGACGACGATGAGCTGCCGGTGATAGCCGACCGCCATATAGGCATCCTTGCCCGGGATCACCCAGAACTGGCTGCCGTAGCGCAGGCGTGAGGCCCAGCTCTCGCGCATGTCGATGTCCGATTTGGCGACCCCCTCGATCCACGATTGCGGCAGGATCTGCTTTCCTTCCCGCCGGCCCTCCCACTGGCCGTTGCGGAGATAGAGATAGCCGATCTTCGCCATGTCGCGCGGCTGCAGGTAGAGGCCTTCGCCGCCGGTCGATATGCCCTGCGGGTCGTGCCGCCACAGCACGTCTTCGATGCCGAGTGGCCCGAACAGCATCTGCTGCGCGTAATCGCGCGCGCTGAGGCCCGTCACCTTGGTGAGGATGGCCGACAGGAGATGGCTGTTGCCGCTGTCGTAATAGAAGACCGAGCCGGGCGCCGCGGCCATCGGACGGTCGAGGATGAACTGTACCCAGTTCGGGCTGCGCGCCATGGCGATGTAGGATTCGGGTGGCCCGCTGAGCCCCTCCACCCATTCGAGGCCCGACGTCATGTCGAGCAGGTGTCGGATCGTGATGGCCTTCTTGGCGTCGTCGAGGTTGGCGATGGTGAGATCGGGGAAGAAGTCGAGGATCTTCCGGTCGACGCTGTCGAGCTTGCCGTCGCGGAGCGCCATCGCGATCAGGGTGCTGATGACCGACTTGGTGCTCGAGTACATGCGGTGCTTGAGGCCGGCCTGGAAGGGTGCGTAGGTCGCGTCGAGGACGATTTTGCCGTGGCGCGTGACCAGCAGGCTGTCCATCGCGTTGGCGGCGCCGAAATCGACCAGGCGGCCCAGCGCCTCGGAACTCATGCCCTGCTCCTCAGGCGAGGAGGTGGCCCATGCCTTGGTCGGCCAGGAGAGGGACTGTGCCGTCGCCGGCAGCGCGGCCAGCAGCGCCGCCGTCGCCAGCATGAGTGCGAGAAGCGTGTTCGAGAACCGATGCATCGCCCGCACCTCCGTGTGTGCGGCGAGCCTACGGGTGGCGGCCGGGCGTTTCAATCCGGGACGGCGTCGCAGCGCTGCTGAAGCTACGCCGCCAACACCTCGGGCAGGATCGGTGCCGCCGCGTCGTGGCGCTGGCCGGCGCGGAGGCAGAACAGCGGCGTCAGCATGCGGTCGGCGATCACCTCGGTGCCTTCGTTGTCGCCCAGTTTGAAGCGGCCGCGGTCGTCGGCCAGCACCGACATATCGGCGATCGCGCCGGGACGAAGCGTGCCGATCTCGTCATTCAGGCCGAGCATGGCGGCGGCATTGGTCGTCACCATGGGCACGATCTGCTGAAGCGTGAGTCCCAGCGCCAGCAGCTCGGTCATGGCGTAGCAAAGGCTGAAGCGCGCGGCGCCGGCGAAGGGATGCGCCTCCTCCGGGTCGGGATGCGTCGCGGGCGTGCCGGGCGGCGGCGTCATGCGCGTGTTGTAGCCGTGCATGTCGGCGCCCAGCGTGTCGGGCATCACGCCGGCATCGAGCGCGAGGCGGGCCATGCGGAAGGAGAAGTGGCTGCCGTGGCCGACGTCGATCTTCAGGCCGCGCGCAAGGGCTGCCTCGACGACGGGATGAAGCTTGCCGTGCTTGTCGATGAAGCCGCCGGGATGGCGCGTGAACGGATGGGCCAGGATATCGCCCGGCCGCATCAGCTCGACCACCGCCGGAAGAATGCCGTCCGGATCGACACCGTTGCTGCCTTCCGGCAAGGCCCACATCTGGCCGAAGTGCATGTAGACCGGCAGGTCGGCCTCGCGCCCGATCTCGGCCGCCTTGCGCAGCACATCGAGGCCCCAGCGCGTGATGCCGCCGACCTCGGCATGGACTTTTATGCCGCGAATCAGGTCCGGGTTGGCGCGCGCCGTCTTTACAGTGGCTGCAACATCCACGCCCTCCGGCCCGTAGAGGCTGGGGTAGAAATGGCCTTCGAGGCCGCCCACGACATAGGCCGAGAGGAAGGAGAGCACGCGGCTTTTGGCCGGCTCGGCGATGAACTTCCGGAAGCCCGGGAAGGTCATGCACGAGGCGCCGCCCTGGTCGACGACGGTGGTGACGCCGCTCTCGACGCCCACCATGTCGGCCGGCAGGCCGAAGCGGCCGGACACATAGGTGTAGATGTGGGCGTGGGTGTCGATCATGCCCGGCAGGACGAGGCGGCCACGGACGTCGATGGTCTCGCGCGCGATGCCGGGAAGGTCTTCTTTGACCGTGGCGATCCGGCCGTCCGTGATGGCGACGTCGGCGATGCTATCGAGGCCCGTCGCCGGATCGATGACGCGACCGCCGCGCAGCAGCAGGTCGTAGGCAGGAGCGGGGGTGTTCATGGCGCCGGTACCGCAAGGTCCATGCCAATCACCTCATGTTCCTCTCCCCCGTCATCGGGTAGGGCAATCGCATATGATGCCTTTCCGTCGTCTCGACCGAAGCGCCGAAGGCGCGAAGCGGAGAGACCTCGCTTCAAAATTAACGGTCTTTGTTGAGGAGAGAAGGTCCCTCGACTGCGCCGCCACAGGCGCTGTAAACAGCGCCGGATCGGGCGTCTCCGCTTGGGACGACGGGAAATAGCCATATGCGATTGCCCTACCCGCTAGGGGGAGAGGCTAGGTGAGGGGGAATCGACGTGCGCCGCCCCCTCACCCGTCCTCTCCCCCTAGCGGGGGAGCGGAGACATGACTTTCCGATAGCGCGCCACGATCGCATCGCGGTCGCGATGGCGGCCCTGCTGCACCACGGGGATGCCGCCGCGATAGACGGTCTTGATCGCGGCGTTGTCGGCGGTGAACAGCCAATGATCGAGGACGGCGTCGTCGTGGAAGCCGTCGGCCTGCAGCACCACGAAGTCGGCGCGCATCCCGACGGCGATCGAGCCGACGGGAGCACCGACGGCTTGCGCGCCGCCGGCGAGTGCGAGGTCAAACAGCCGACGGCCGGTCGAGCGCGTGGCCTCGCCCAGCACGTTGCGCTGGCGATGCAGCAGGCGCTGGCCGTATTCCAGCGTGCGCAGCTCGTCGGCGGCGGAGATGCGCACCAGCGAGTCGGAGCCGACGCCGAAGCGGCCATCCGCCGCGAGCAGCGCCGGCACGTCGAACAATCCGTCGCCGAGATTGGCCTCGGTGATGGGGCAGAGGCCGACGATGGCTTTTGCCCGGACGATGCGCGCGATCTCGCTGGGGTCGACATGCGTGGCGTGGACGAGACACCAGCGCTCATCGACGTCGATCGTGTCGAACAGCAGATCGACCGGGCGCTTCCCGTGGGCGGCGAGGCAGTCGTCGACCTCGCGTGTCTGTTCGCTGATGTGGATATGCGCCGGCTTGCCTGAAAACGTGCGCGCGGCCCATTCGAGATCTTCTAGCGTGACGGCGCGCAACGAGTGCGGCGCGATGCCGATGGTGCCGCCGGGCACGCGGGTTTCCATCAGCCGTGCGTAGGAATCGCGATCGTTGAGGAAGCGGCGCTGCGCCGCGCCGGGCGGCTGGCCGAGGAAGCCGCTCTGGCGATAGAACACCGGCAGGAGGGTGAGGCCGATGCCGGTGGCGTCGGCCGCCGCCACGATGCGCTGCGACATCTCGGCGACATCGTCGTAGGGCCGGCCGTCGGGCTGGTGATGGAGATAGTGGAACTCCGCCACCCAGGTGAAGCCCGCTTCGAGCATTTCCATGTAGGCCAGCGCCGCGATGGCTTCGAGGTCGTCGGGCGTGAGCCGGCCGACGAAGCGATACATTTGCTCGCGCCAGGTCCAGAAGGAATCGGCCCCTGCGCCGCTCTCTGGGCTCCCGCGCTTTTCCGTGAGGCCGGCCATGGCGCGCTGGAAGGCGTGGCTGTGCAGGTTGGGCAGGCCGGGCTCCACAACGCCCGATATGCGGTCGGCGACGGCTGGGCCCGCAGGCTCCAGGCGCACGATAATCCCGTGCTCGATCGTGGCCACGAGGTCGTGGCGCCAACCTTCGGGCATCAGCGCCGTTTCGAGGTGCAATTTACTCGCCATGCGATGGCTTGTACGGTATCGGCCAGCACCTGTTGAGGGGGAATTCATGAAGTTTATTGCACTGGCCGCTGCGGCGGTCTTCGTTGCGGGGACCGCCTCGGCCCAGCAGCTGGCGCCCAGCGCGACGCTCGATGCCATCAAGGCGCGCGGCCACATCGAATGCGGCGTGCATCTCGGCCTGCCGGGCTTCTCCTTCGCCAACGACAAGGGCGAGTGGACCGGCCTCGACGTCGACTACTGCAAGTCGCTGGCCGCCGCGGTGCTGGGCGATGCCACCAAGGTGAAGTTCACGCCGACCTCGGTGCAGCAGCGCTGGGCGGTGCTCCAGTCGGGCCAGGTCGATCTCCTATCGCGCAACACCACCATCACTTTTTCGCGCAACGCCACGCTCGGCGTGAATTTCCAGGGCATCAATTTCTACGAGGGCCAGACCTTCGTGGTGCGGACCAAGGCCAAGGTCGCTGGCGTGAAGGATCTGGCCGACGCCACGATCTGTGTCGCCGCCGGTTCGACCGAGGAGAAGATGGCGGCCGACTGGTTCCGCGAGCGCAACCTCAAGGTCACCATCATCAACTTCCAGAAGAACGACGATGCCATCTCGGCCTACGACCAGGGCCGCTGCGACGCCTATACCGCGGGCGTCGGCGCGCTCGCCGGCCAGCGCATCAAGTTCAAGGATCCCGCCGAGCACCAGATCCTGACCGAGATCATCTCCAACGATCCGCAGGGGCCTGTCACGCGCTGGGGCGACGAGCGCTGGCAGCTCGTCGTGCGCTGGGTGCTGAACGCGCAGATCGCGGCCGAGGCGCTGGGCGTCACCTCGAAGAACGTCGACGAGATGAAGGCCAAGTCGACCAACGCCGAAGTCCGCCGCCTGCTCGGCGTCGACGGCAAGTTCGGCGCCATGATGGGCCTGTCGGACGACTGGGCTTTTAATCTCATCAAGCAGGTCGGCAACTACGGCGAGAGCTATGAGCGCACCGTCGGCATGGGCTCGCCGCTGAAACTGCAGCGCGGCGCCAACGCGCTGTGGACCAAGGGCGGCCTGCTGTTCACGCCGCCGTTCCAGTGATCGCTGGGGGCGCGCCACTCCAGTGGCGCGCCTTCTCATGAATCATGATCGCGCGACTGGAGTCGCGCGCCCCCAGCGATGAACGCATTCCTCCTCAAGTTCCGCGACCGCAAGGTTCGCGACATCTTCTGGCAGGGCCTGGCCTCGCTCGCGCTGGTCGCTGTCGTGGTGTTCTTCGTCAAGAACGCGTCGGACAACATGATGAAGGCCGGCATCGCCTCGGGCTTCAACTTCCTGTGGCGCGACTCCGGCATCGAAGTGCCGTTCAACCTCACGGGCTACAAGCCCAGCGACACCATCTGGGCGCTGCTGTGGACCGGCATCGTGAACACGATCCTGGTGTCGGTGGCCTCGGTCTTCCTGGCGACGGTGGTGGGCTTCACCGTCGGGCTGATGCGGCTGTCGCATAACTGGCTGCTCTCGACCCTGGCTGCGGTCTATATCGAATTTGTTAGAAACATCCCGCTGCTGTTCTTCGTGCTGTTCTGGTACTTCGGCGTGCTGGCGGCGCTGCCGACGCCCAAGGAGAGCTTCGATTTCCTGGGCATCATCTTTCTCAACCGCCGCGGCCTCTCGATCCCGACGCCCAATGAGTTTTTAGGCTTCCGCCTGGCGCTCGCGGCGATCCTGGTCCTGATCGTGGCGCAGTTCGTCCTCGCACGCTGGGCTCGGGCGCGGCAGGCGCGGACCGGCCAGGACTTCCCGGTGTGGATCGCCGGTGTCGTGCTGTGCGGCGCGCTGCCGCTCCTGGCGCTCGTCGCGGCGGGTGCTACCACAAGCTGGGACCAGCCGATTCTGCGTGGCTTCAACTATCGCGGCGGCTTCGTGCTGGTGCCGGAGTTCGTGGCGCTGTTCATGGCGCTCAGCACCTACACCGCGGGCTTCATCGCCGAGGTCGTGCGCGGCGGCATCCAGTCGGTGCGCCAGGGCCAGATCGATGCCGCGCGGGCGCTCGGCCTGACGCCGGGCCGCATCGCGCGGCTGGTGGTGATCCCGCAGGCCATGCCGGTGATCATCCCGCCGATCACCAGCCAGTATCTCAACCTGATAAAAAATTCCTCGTTTGGTGCCGCCATCGCCTATCCCGAGATCGTGGCGGTGTTCATGGGCTCGGCGCTGGTCGCCACCGGCCAGGCGATCGAGATCATCGCCATCACCTTGGGCATCTATCTCACCATCGGCCTCGCCGTGTCGGTGTTCATGAACTGGTACAACGCGCGCCACAAATTGGTGACGCGATGAAGACGGCAGCCCCGCCGCTGCCCGGCTGGGTCGCGATCCTGCGCCAGCGCCTGTTCTCGACCTGGCTCGACACCGCGGTCTCGCTGCTTTGCCTCTATGTCGTATGGCGGGCCTCGCTGCCGCTGGTCGATTGGCTGCTGGTCGAAGCCAACTGGAAAGGCGAGTCGCGCGAGGATTGCACCAGCCGCGGCGCCTGCTGGGTTTTCATCCGCGCCCGCTTTGCGCAATTCATGTACGGCCAGTATCCCGTGCCCGAGCGCTGGCGCGTCGACCTTTTAGGGTTGCTGGTGCTGTTTGCCGGCATCGCGCTGTCGTGGCGCGGCCTGCCGCGGCGCAAGGAGATGGCAATCGCGGTCGCGATCGTGCTGCCGCCCCTCGGCATCTGGCTGCTCCACGGTGGTTTCGGATTGAAAATCGTCGAGACGCGCGAATGGGGCGGGCTGATGCTGACGCTCTTCCTCGCGATCTACGCCGGCCTGATCGCGGTGCCGCTGGGCATCCTGCTGGCGCTCGGCCGCCGCTCGCGCCTGCCACTCATCCGCTTCGCCTCGGTGGTGTTCATCGAGTTCTGGCGCGGCGTTCCGATCATCACCGTGATTTTCCTCGCCTCGCTCCTGCTGCCGCTGATCATGCCGACCGGCTTCAACGTCGATCGGCTGGCGCGCGCCGTGATCGGCCTCGCCTTCGTGATCGCGGCCTACATGGCCGAAGCCGTGCGCGGCGGCCTGCAGGCGCTGCCCGAGGGCCAGGTCGAGGCAGCCCAAGCGCTCGGCCTCGGCTACTGGCGCATCACGCGGCTGATCGTGCTGCCCCAGGCGCTCCGGATCTCGCTGCCGGCCATGACCAACGAGTTCATCTCGCTGTTCAAGAGCACGACGCTGGTGCTAATCGTCTCGATCTTCGACCTGTTAGGCATCGCCCAGGCAGCCCTTGCGGACCCGGCGTGGGTCGGCATGAACATGGAGGCCTATGTCTTTGCCGGTGCCATCTACTGGTTCGCCTGCTTCGGCCTCTCGCAATGGAGCCGCTCGCAGGAAAAGCGGCTGCAGGTCGCCCACGGGCGGTAAGATCCCTCAGCTATCTCTTCAATGCTGTGAGTCCAGCGGGAGTTTCGTCAGCCTCTCGGGCGAGGATATCCCACCGGGCGGCGTGTAGCCGGGAACGCGCTTGAAGTCGTAAGGCGAATAGGGGTCCACCGAACATCCCCCCAGCACGCCGAGGCTCAACACGCCGACAAGCGCCAGGGCGAGTGCCGCAAGCTGCCTCATGGCGATGTCAGCGACAAATGAAGGCCTTGAAGGTGATGATGTCGCAGGGCGAGCCGGTGCGCTCGCAGAAGGCAACGAACTCTTCCGGCGTGACCGGTACCATCTGGATGGAATGCCGCCGGGCGCGCCACTCCGCCATCCGCGCCGCTTCCTTCAGGTGCCAGTCGGCATAGGACGAGGCGGGGTAGTGTTTTACGAGTTTCTGGAGCTTTTCGTGGTCGATCGCGGAGACCTTGGCGAAGTATTGGACGGCCATGCCGGTGTATCCTCTTTGCTGGAGCCGCTTTTACCCGCCCCCGGAGGCTTTCCGCAATGCGCCGCTTTCGCGTCCTGATCCTCGCCCTGCTGTTGATGGCTGCCGCGGCCGAGGCGCGCGCCCAGACCGTGGCCGATATCGAGACGGCGTGGCGTGGCTGGATGAACAGGAACGGCCGCACCACCGGCAGCCTTGCGGTGCTGCATCAGGGACGCGTCGCCCACGAGGCGGCGACCGGCCGCGACGGCATCGGCCAGCCGCTGCCGATGGCCAGCCTCTCCAAGGCCGTGACCGGCGTCTGCATCGCGGGCCTGATCGACCAGGGCCGGCTCGCTTTCGACACACCGCTGTCGCAGGCGCTGGCGCGCACCGTCGCCCGGGTTGGGACGCCGGTCGATCCGCGCCTGTTGGGCGTCACGGTCGCCCAGCTACTCACACACCGCGCCGGCTTCGATCCGGGCAGGAACCACGATCCCGCGACGGCGCCGCTCTACGTCTACCTGGCCAAGGCCACCGCGACGCGCACCGCCTTCGACGAGGGCGTGAAATGGATTTTCGGAAACAAGCTGCCGCTGCCGCCGGGCGCGCGCTACGTCTACTCGAACGCGGCCTATCTGCTGTTGGGCGCGATCATCCAGGAGACGACCGGCCAGGACTACGAGACCTATTGCAAGACCACGGTACTGACGCCGCTCGGCGCCCGTGGTGCCGCGCTCGATCCGGCCTGGCGCATCCTGTCGAGTTACGGCGGCTGGCGCATGAGCTTGGCCGACTACGGCCGCTTCTATCAGGCCTTCGCCGAGGGCAATCCGGCGATCGGGCCGGTGGCGCGGCGCTGGATGATGTCGCCGGAGGGCAAGCAGATCGGCGGCGGCAGCGGTGTGCACTACGGGCTCGGCACCTTCGTGCGGCCAACCGCCGAGGGCGGCGGCAACTTCTGGCACTGGGGCGGCTGGAGTTACGATCTCCGTCCCGCCTTCGATGGTCCGCTGCACGCCTCCTATTCGACCTTCGCGGTGCGCTGGGGCGCCCTCGACGTCAACGTGGTGGTGCACATGGAACCGACGCTCGCGGGCGAGGGCGGCGCCGGCAACCAGCTCAACGGTGCGCTGGGCGCTGCCGCCCGCAAGGTCACGCGCTGGCCGTAACGTGTTTCAGGGGCGCCAGCTTCAGCCCTTGCAGTCGATCAGGACCGAGAAGGCGCGGGCCTTCTCGCCGATGTCCGGGACGCTGAGGTCGCGGCCGGCGCCGGCGGTTTCGACGGGCACGCCCGAGGCTTCGAGGAATGTCCGGGCGACATCGGCCTTCAGCGCGAAGTTGACGTTCTGCGGCACATCGCGACCGCGCGGGCCGAGCGACGACGTCGCGATGCCGACGACGTTGCCGGCGGTGTCGAGCACGGGGCCTCCGCTGTTGCCACCCTGGATCGGCGCGGAAACCTGCAGATAGCGCGAGTCGTCTCGAAAGCCCGACAGGGCGCTGACGCTGCCGTTCGTCACCGTTCCACTGGAGGAGAGCGTCCCCGTCAGCGGATAGCCATAGACGACCACGGCCTCGCCCGCGCGTACCGGGCGGCCGGTGCGGAAGGCCGCGACGGCGGGCGAGGGTGCGGCGATGAGGACGGCGAGGTCGTTCGAAGTGTCCGATTTCACGACGCTCGCCGGGATCGGGGCGCTGCCCTGCCGGGAGACCGTGAGCTCCTTGCACTTGTTGACGACATGGGCGTTGGTGAGCACATGGCCCTGCCGGTTGATGTAGAAGCCGGTGCCGGTGGCGACGCGCCTCGTCGTTGCGGGTGGCGCGGTACTTCCGGGGGCGGCACCCGTGCCACCGAGGCCGAGATAGCGCGCGCTTTGCTGGCGGTCCATTCCGTAGGTGAAGGACACGCGGCCGCCGTTGCTGGAGGTTCCCGTGCCATAGCCGCTGACCGCCGACAGGCCGATGAACTGGATGGTGGCACGCTGGCCGTCGTCGCAGGCGAGGATGCCGTGACCTTCCCGAACGCCCCGATAGTAGGCGAAGTCACCCCTGCAGACGTTGCCCTTGGAATTCTTGAGTTCGATCGTGCCGCTGCGATCGACGTAGCCGGTCGCCGAGCCGCTGTAGAGGTCTTCCGAGTCGCCGACGGTGCCGTAGACGTCCGCGGTGGCGCAGCCGGTGGCAGCGACGGCGATGGCCAGGAGCGTGACGAGGGGCGGCGGCAGGCAACGCATGGTGGTCCTCCCTGAAGGGGGAGAAACTTTAGCGTGCAGTTATATTTACTCTACCAACTATTGGTTGTGATCAGTCGACCAGGGCTCAGGCCGAAAAGCTCCGCAGCACCTCACCCGGCCGCGCAGTCCGGTCGATGCAGAAGCCCTTTTCGTCGGCCGTCTTCGTGCCGTTGATCCAGACGCCGTGCAGGCCGACCGCCGAGGTGGTGAGCCGGGCGGCGCCCGAGGGCAGGTCGTGGGCGCGGCGCTTCGGCCCGCGCGCCACCGTCTTCGGATCGAACAGCATCAGATCGGCGGCATAGCCCTCGCGCAGCAGGCCGCGTCCATTGAGGCCAAACAGCTTGGCCGGCTGGCCGGTCAGGCGATGCACGGCCTGCGGCAGGTCGAGCACGCCGAGATCGCGGCTCCAGTGGCCCATCAGGTGCAGGCCGAAACCGGCGTCGCAGAAGAAGGTGAGATGGGCGCCGGCATCGCTCAAGGAGATATGCGTGTTCGGGTCGGCAAGAATTCGTCCGACCGCCTTCTCGTCGTTGTGCAGGAGCTGGGCCACGAACTGGGTGTCGAGATTTTCCGAGAGCGCAAAGTCGAGGATGAAGTCGAGCGGTTCCTGGCCGGCGGCCGTGGCGAGCTGGGCGAGGGTGGCGCCTTCGAGCTTGCGGTTCTCGGGCTTCGCGGCCTCGACGATGAAGAGCTTGTCCCATTCGCCGTTGAACACCAGCCGGCCGCGCGCCGCCTCGATCTCGCGCCGGACCGCGGTGCGCCACGACGGGTCGCGATAGACCTTCTTCAGGGCCTCGTCGCCGTGCGCCGCCATGGCCGGCTTCCACGACTCCATGCTCTCGAACAGGTAGGGGCTCTTGAAGGTGAAATCCATGCTGAGCGGGCAGCACGAGGTCTGCGCCACGAGCTGATGCCCGCGTGAGCGCGCGGCGTTCACCTGGTCGAGCGTGGTGAAGGCCGCGGTCGGATTGGTGTTGGAATGGAAGAGGGCCGCGATCACCACCGGGCGCCTCGCTTCGATCGCCAGCTCCTCGAGATAGGGGATGGAGGTCTTGCTGCCCTTGGTCAGCATGTAGACGCCGCGGCCGCTGTCGCCCATGGCGCGGACCAGCGCGCGCAACTCGCGATCGTCGGCCAGACGTGACGGCATGGGCGTCCCGCCTTCGCCGTTGTGCGCCTCGGCGGTCGAGGTGGCGAAGCCCACGGCGCCGGCCGCCATGCCTTCGCGCACGAGAGTGACCATCTTGGCGATCTCGTCGTCGGTGGCGGTGCGCTCGGTTGCTTCCTCGCCCATCACCCAGGTGCGGACCGAGGAATGACCGGAGAAGCAGGCGACGTTGGGCCCGACGCCGAGGCGGGTCAGCATGTCGAGATATTGCGGAAAACTCTCGAACTCCCAGCGGATGCCGGCGCGCAGCGCGTCGAGCGACATGCCCTCGACGTGCGTGAGGTGGCGCATGGTGAGGTCGCGGTCCTGCGGCCGGCACGGTGCGATCGTGAAGCCGCAGTTGCCCAGGATGGCGGTGGTGACGCCCAGCGCCGGCGAGGGATCGACGAATGGGTCCCAGGTGATCTGTGCGTCGTAGTGGGTATGGCCGTCGATGATGCCGGGCGCCAATGCCAGGCCGTCGGCCTTCACCGTCTCCTTCGCCGCGCCGAGCTTCGAGCCCCCATGTTGAGCAATGGCGGCAATCTTGCCTGCCGTCACGCCGAGGTCGCCGCGCACAGGCGCCGAGCCCGTACCGTCGAAGATTTCCGCGTCCTTAATGACCAGGTCGAACATCTTGGTTTCCTCCACGGGGAACCCTAGTCTGTCGCCAAGGAAATGGAATGGGAGGATTGCATGACAGGCATGAAGCGCCGCGGGTTCGTGGTGGCGGCCGCTGGCCTTGGATTGACGCCGGGATTGGCGCCGGGGATCGCGCGCGCCCAGGAGTTTCCCACCAGGCAGGTGCGCGTGGTGGTGCCCTATCCGGCGGGCGGCGGCACCGACCTGGTGGCGCGCCTGATCGTGCCGCGCCTTGCGGAACGCTGGAAGCAGACAGTGATCATCGATAACAAGGGCGGTGCCAGCGGCATCCTGGGCAGCGAGATCGTGGCCAAAGCGGTGCCCGATGGCTACACGCTGCTGATCACAACCAGCGCCCACACCATCAATCCCTTTACCACCAAGACGCTGCCCTACGACACCGAGCGCGACTTCACGCCGGTCACGACGCTGATTGAGGGCGCCATCGCGCTGGTCGGCTCGCCCAAGGCGGGCTTCGACACGATGGACAAGTTCATGACCGCGGCGCGCGCCAATCCGGGCAAGTACACGTTCGGCAGCACCGAGAACACGACGCGCATGGTGGGCGAGCTGTTCCGGGTCAAAAGCGGCCTCAAGATCGAGAACGTGGCTTACAAGGGTGCGGCGCCGATGATGCAGGAGCTGGCCGGCGGCCACATCCCGGTGGGTTTCACCAGCCCGCTGACGGTGATGTCGCACCACCGGGCGGGAACGCTCCGCATGCTGGCGGTCAGCAGCGCCAAGCGGCTGCCAGGGCTCGACGATGTGCCGACCATGGCCGAAGCCGGCGTCCCGGGCGTCGACGTGAGCGCGTGGTTCGCGCTGTTCGGGCCCGGCAAGATGCCGGCGGCGCTCGCGGCGCGCATGCGCGACGACGTGGTGGCGGTCCTCGCCGAACCCGAGATGGTGGCCAAGATCCGCGATCTCTCGAGCCTGCCGGGCGGCGAGCCGCCGGAGGCCTTCGCACAGCGCATCAAGAAAGAGCTGGTGACCTGGGGCGAGATCGCTAAGGAAGCCGGCATCGTGCCGGAGTGACTTGAGAAGGATCGCGGGCCTCCAGGCCCGCTCATGATCATGAGCGGGCCTGGAGGCCCGCGGTCCATATGAACTCTAGCCCACCACGACCTTCTCCTCGACGACGTAGCTCCTGATCCGGCCGATGAAGAGCGCGCCGTCGGCGTGGAGCGCCTGCATCTCGGGTGAGCGCGCCGCGGCTTCGAGTGCCGCGTGATCGTCAAACCACAGCTCGGCGATGCCGTCGATGTCCAGGGTAAGGGCCGGGATGTCGGCGCGGGTGCGCTCGTCGCCTATGTGGTTCTGCACATAGCGCCGCAAGCCGGGCACGGCCAGGGCGAGCGGCGCGTGGGTCTCGATCCAGTGCTTCATGAATTGCGCGTGCGTCCAGCCTGATTTGCGCGCGAGCAGGCCGATCGTCTTGATCATGGTGCGTCTCTCCCTGTCATTGGGGGTAGTATCGGCCATGATCCGCTGGCTCGCGATTGCATTCCTCGTGCTGTTTGCCGGTACAGCTGCGGCGCAGCCCGTCAGTTTTCCCAGCGTCGCGGTCGGCAGTTTGGCCGCCGGCCCCGAGATCAAGGGCCGGATCTACAAGCCCGAAGGGCCGGGACCGTTCCCGACGATCATCCTGGCGCACTCGTGCGCGGGCCCGAACCGGCACACCGACGTCTGGGGCAGGCTGCTGGTGAGCTGGGGCTATCTCGTGCTGGCTCCCGACTCGTTCAACCCGCGCGGCACCAAGGCGGTGTGCACCACGCCCAACGTCGTGACCCCCAACATGCGCATTGCCGATATTGCCGGCGCGCTCGACTACCTCGCCACCCGGCCCGATGTGATCAAGGGCAAGATCGGCATCATCGGCCACAGCCATGGCGGCTCGACCGTGCTCCGTTCGGCGCAGAAGCGCTTCGGTCTCGCCCAGCGCGGCTTGGTGGGTGGCGTCGCCTATTATCCCGGCTGCAATCCGGCGACCGACACCGGCATCGACATTCCGGTCCTGCTGCTGGCCGGCGACAAGGACGACTGGACGTCGGCCGACCGTTGCCGGCGGATGGTTGCGGCACTGGCGCGACCCAGCCTCGTCGATGCGGTCTACTATCCCGACGCCTACCACAGCTTCGATGCCAAGGCGCCCGACCGCACCGTGGCGGGCGCGGGCAAGCAACATCATCTCTCCTTCGATCCCGACGCGGCACCCGACGCCGAAGCGCGCACCAAGGCGTTCTTCGCGAAGGTATTGCGGTAGATCATACCGTCGTCCCGACCGGAGCCGAGCGTAGCGAGGCGTAGTGGAGGGACCTTGTCTCCACAATTTGCAATTTGCCTGTCGAGAGTAGGTCCCTCCGCTCCGCGCTTCGCGCTCCGGTCGGGACGACGGATTTGCCTTATCCTGCCAAACCCATCTGCCGCGACAGCAGCACCAACGTCTCGTAGATCACGTGGGCGCAGAGGTGGGCGGCCATGCCGTTCACGTCCTGCGGCGGACTCACGGTGTTCACATCGACCGCCACGATGTTGAGATCGGTCAGGCAGCGCAGCAGGTCGATGCCCTCGCGCGCCGAGAGCCCACCCCACGATGGCGTGCAGACGCCGGGCGCGCACGATGGGTCGAACACATCCATATCGAAGCAGAGATAGACCGGGCGCTTGCCCACCTTGTCGCGGAACTCGGCCATGCGCTGGGCGAAGCCGCCACGGATCAGCTCATCGAGGGAGACGATCTTGTAGCCGAGGCTCATGGCGCGCGGCACGACGTTCTGGGCGTAGGTCGTGCTGCGGATGCCGACATGCCAGGAGAATTCCGGATCGATCAGGCCCTCTTCGGCCACGTGCGTGAACTGGGTCGCGGAGTTGTACTTCTCGTCCTCGCCGTAGGGATAGGAGTCGGTGTGCGAGTCGATGTGGAGCGCGGCCATCTTCGGATACTTCTTGCCGACCGCGCGGGCGACCGGGACCGTCACCGATCCGTCGCCGCCGATGGTGACCGGTACCGCGCCCGCCTGGACGATGCGGTCGACGGCCTGCTCGGTGCGCTCGAAGGCATCGACGATCTTCGAGGGCGTCAGTTTCACGTTGCCGCAATCGACCAGGCCCAGCGCTGCCACGGGATCGAAATCGGCGTTGGTCGGGTTGAAGCGACGCATCAGCGCCGACTGCTGGCGCACCGAGTCGGGGCCGCCGCGTGCACCGATGCGCATGTTGGTGCCGCAGTCGAAGGGAATGCCCAGGATGGCGGCCTTGTTGTTCGGGCCCGGCCGGCCATACGGCGCGCCCATGAAGGTCATGGGCAGGGTGAAGAGCTCGTCGTCGGCGAGGCGTTCCATGTCAGATCTCCGCGGAGAGAAAGTCGTAGGCCACCAGCGTGTGGATCTTGGCGACGGAGACGAGCTCGTCGACCAGAACATGCTCGTCGGGCCCGCCCATGTTGAAGGGCGTGAGCCCCAGCACCACGGTCGGCACCTTGTACATGCGGTACCAGCGCGAGTCGGAGCCGCCGACGCGCATGTTCACCGCGGGCGCCTCGCGCAGAACTTCGGCGGCGACCTGGGCGGTGCGCGTCACGAGTTCGTGGCCGGGGTCGGTGAAGGAGGGCTCGAAGCGCCGGATCGCCTTCCAGCTCACGCCTTCTATGGGCGCCAGCCATTCGTCCAACTTGGCAGACAGCACGTCGGTCGTGATGCCGACCGGCAGGCGGATGTCGGCGCGGGCGATGGCATGGGTGGGCACCAGGTTGGGCGAGGTGCCGCCCTCGATGGTGCCGATGTTCACGGTGACGCGGCTGAGCGTCTCGGCTTCGCCCGCGCCGGACAGGGGTTCGGAGATGGGTTTGGCCTTGGCGATGGCCGCGGTGACGACGGGCGGTGCCTGGAAGGGTACGTCCTCGAGATCTTTCAGCCGGTCGAGCGCGATACGCAGCCGGTCGATGGCGTTGGTGCCCTTGTGGACATGCGCGCCATGCGCCGGCGAGCCCACGGCCTCGATCTCGACCCACATCAGGCCCTTTTCGCCGAAACGCACGACGCGGGGCGAGCCGACGTCGCCGCAGATGTTGGCGTCGCCGGCGGCGTGCGGTCGGTGTTTCAGCATCCAGCCCGACCCCAGCGAGCCCATGTTCTCCTCGTCGCCGGCCAGCGTCAGCACGATCTCGCCGCTCCACGCGTCGCGACACTCGGCCAGGAGTGTCGCCGCAAGAAGCGAAGCCGCGATGCCGCCCTTCATGTCGCAGACGCCGCGGCCATAGAGCTTGCCGTCCTTCAGGACGCCGCCCAGGGGCGGCACGGTCCACGGCAGGTTCTCCAGGATCGGGAAGGTATCGAGATGGCCGTTGAAGATCAGCCGCCGCCCGGGGCGACCGCCTTTGATGCGCCCGATCAGGCTGACCACGCGCGGCTCGGGTTCGATGCGCTCGACCTCGATGCCGGGGATCTCGCGCAGCAGCGCTTCGGCCACCTGGGCGACATCGTGCGTGTCGCTCGGCGGGTTGGGTGAGGCCACGGCCACCAGGCGCCGGGTGACGTCGATCAGGCGCTCGCGCGCTCCATCGACCCGGCGGGCAAGATCCATTCTGTGCGGGTCGAACATCAGCGGTTCTGCAGCCTGCGTTCCCAGAAGCGGATGGCCATGGCGAGCGGCCAGCAGATCAGGAAATAGACGACGGCGATGAAGGTGAAAGTCTCCAGCGGCCTGAAATTGGTGGCCGAGAGCTCCATGCCGCGCCGCGTGATCTCGCTCACCGAGATGACGGCGCCCAGCGAGGAGAATTTGATCAGCTGCACGAAGTTGGAGGCGAGCGGCGGCAAGGTCATCTTGATCGCCTGCGGCAGCACGATGCGGCGGAACGATTGCAGCGGCGTCAGCCCCAGCACCTGCGCCGCCTCGACATGGCCCTTGGGCACGCTCTGGATGCCCGAGCGGTAGACCTCGGAGATGAAAGCGGCCTGATAGAGGGCGAGGCCGATGATCAGGGCCACCAGGGCCTCGATACGGATGCCGAACACGATCGGCAGCACGTAGTAGACCCACAGCAGCTGGACGAGGATCGGCGTGTTGCGCACGACCTCGCCGATCGAGATGCCGACCCAGCGCAGCGCCCGGAAGCGCGACATGTCGAGGAGCGCAATGATCAGTCCCCCGATCATCGCCAGCACGAGGGTGGCGGCCGAGACGATGAGCGTCATCTGCAGCCCCGACATCAGAAAGTCGAAGCTGCCCCAGACCGTGTCCCAGCGGAATTGGTATTTGAACACGGCGCCGCCTTTACGGCGCCACGATCGGGTCGAGCTTGTGCTTCTTGGCGTACTTCAGCAGCCGGCCGTCGAGCTTGATGGTGTCGACGAACAGGTTGACGTAGTTCAGCCAGATCTGGTCGCCCTGCGGCACGACGTAGGCGTAGGGCGTGATGGCGAGCTTCTCGTTGGGCAGGATGTAGGTCGCCCAGTCGAACTCGTCGGTCACTTTGATGGCGGTCGGGAAGTCGGTGATGATGACGTCGACGCGCTGCGCGACCAGCTCGGCCTCGCGCGTGTTGGGCGGCGCCACCGAGACGACCTCGGCGTTCTTCACGTAGCCCTTCATGAAGGGCTCCATGTAGCTGCCCAGCGAGACGGCAGCCTTCACGCCCTTCTGGTCGATGTCCTTCCACTCCTTGATCTTGCTGTCCTTGCGGGTGACCGCGTAGAGGTTGGTCAGCAGGTAGGGCTTGGAGAACTCGACGGCCTGGCCGCGCTTCATCGTGGCGCCGACGCCGAACATGCCGATCTCGCACTTGCCGGCCTGCAGGTCGGCGATGAACGAGCCGAAGCTCGACTCGACGATCTCCAGCTTGGCGTCGAGCTCCTTGGCGAATTCCTTCGCGAGGTCGGCATCGATGCCCTCGATCTCGCCGGTCTTGGAATTGCGGAACGAGATCGAATAGTAGAGCGGGAACTGGCAGACCCTGAGCTTCTTGCTCTTGGTCACTTCGTAGAGACGCGACTGCGTCTGCTGGGCTTCCGCGCCCGTGATCGAAAACGCGCCAACCGTGCCGGCCAGCGCGAGCGCACCCAATATCCTTGCTACACCCATCATCGGTCTCCCTTGTTGACCTTCCCCATCACTCGTCCGCGAACTGCTGCAGGAAGCGCTGGGCGCGCTCCGTCTGCGGCGCATCGAAGAAGGCCGAACCCGGCGCCGCCTCGACGATCTCGCCTCGATCCATGAACACGGTCCGCGTGCCGACATGGCGTGCGAAGCCCATCTCGTGCGTGACGACCAGCATGGTCATGCCCTCGCGCGCGAGCTGGCGCATGACGGCGAGCACCTCGCGGCGCAGCTCGGGGTCGAGCGCGCTGGTTGCCTCGTCGAACAGCAGGACCTTGGGCGACATGGCCAAAGCGCGCGCAATCGCCACGCGCTGCTGCTGGCCGCCCGACAGGCGCGCCGGATAGGCGTCGCGCTTTTCGAACAGGTCGACCTTCTTCAGGAGCGACTCGGCGATGGCGACGGCCTTGTCTCTGGGCATCTTCTTCACTCGGATCGGCGCTTCGATCAGGTTCTGGAGCACCGACATGTGCGGCCACAGATTGAAGTGCTGAAACACCATGCCGATCTCGGAACGCACTTCGCGGGCGGCAGCCTTGACCTGCTTGTCCGGCGATGGCGTCGAAATGGGCACGCCCTCCATCACAACGCGGCCCTCGCTCGGCTCTTCGAGCAGGGCGAGGCAGCGCAGCAGCGTGGTCTTGCCCGAGCCCGACGGGCCAACGACGCAGACGACGTCGCGCTCCAGGACTTCCAGAGACACGCGGGTGAGCACCTGGTTGGCACCAAAGCGCTTGGTGATGCCGTCCGCGAGGATGAGGGGGCTCGTGCTGCTCATGTCACTCCATAAGCAATTCCTATGCCGGTGTATTGCAGCCTGCCGGATCGGCAGGAGTTTTGCTAGTAGAGGGCGGAATAATTGTCAGAATGACCAATAACGGCTGTTTATAGAATATGGACGTCAAGCTCCTCGAAGCCTTCCGGGCGGTGGTCGATCACCGTTCCATGACCGCCGCCGCGGGCGCCATGGGCGTGACCCAACCCGCGGTCAGCACTCAGATCGCGCGCCTGGAGGAGACGGTGGGCTTCTCCCTGTTCGAGCGTGCCAACGGCCGGCTTAAGCCGACGGCCGAGGGCATCCTGTTCTATGCGGAAGCAAGCCGCGTGCTGGGCGAGGTCGACCGGCTGCAGGCCGCGACCGCGCAGATCCGGGAGGGTCAGTCGGGGCGCCTGGCGATCGCCAGCCACCCTTCGGCCGCCATCTCCCTGTTGCCCAATCTGGTGGCGCATTTCCTGGCCGAGCGACCGGGCGTATCGGTGCGGCTGATCTCGCGCCATTCCGACGTGGTGAGTCAGCTCCTGCCGACCGAGAGCTTCGACATCGGCATCGCCGAGCTGCCGATCGACGAGAGCCAGATCGAGGTCCGGCGCTACGCGATGCGTTGCGTCGCCATTCTGCCGCCGCGCCATCCGCTCGCCTCGCGCAAGCTGCTGACGCCGGAACTGCTCGGCCCGCACGCGATGGTGATGCCGGCGCGCTCGCATCAGGTGCCCAACCGCATCCGCGGGGTCTTCTCGGCCGCCGGAGTATCGATCAATGCCGTGGTCGAGGCCGAGTTCTTCGCCAGCCTCTGCGGCCTGGTGGCGGCGGGCGCCGGATGGTCGATCGTCGATCCGCTGTCGGCGCGCAGCTTCGAGCATCTCGGCCTCGTGACGCGGCCGTTCGAGCCCGCCGTCACCTACGAGATCGGCGCCTTCCATCGCCGCGACCGCGAGCCTTCGGTGCTGGCGACGGCGTTCCTCGACATGCTCGACGAAAAACTGAAAGGGTGAATGATGCGTCTCGACGCCAATCTGATGGGTCGGCTCGCGGCCGACGAGGCGCTGTGGCGCGACTTCAACGACATCTGCGATTGCGGTGGCCGTCTCTCGGGCACCGAGAGCGAAAAGAGGGCGTTTGCGCTGTTGCGCGAGCGCGTGCGGGCGGCGTCGCCGGCCAATTCAGGCCGATCAATCCCGGTGCCCTACAATGGCTGGCAGGCCAAGTCGGCGACGCTGAAGCTGCCGGGCGGTACGTTTGCGCCTTGCCATCCGCTGGTGCGCACCATCGCGACTCCCGGCCTTACCGCCGAGGTGATCGACCTTGGGCGCGGCACGGCCGACGAGTTCGAGGCCCACAAGGCGGAGATCGCCGGCCGCATCGTGCTGGTGCGGCACGAGCTGATGTTCGCTGCGGGCACGATCCATCGCCGTCGCAAATACGACATGGCGCGCGCTCATGGCGCGGTGGGGTTCCTGATCGGCGGTCCGCTCGCGGGCCACGTGGTGGCGGGCTCCTCGGGTCGCGACTCTGGCGAGGGCATTCCCGCGCTCGGCATTTCGCCTGAGACGGCCGCGAAGCTGGCGCGCCGTTCGACGGGCTTCCCATCCGTCACGATCGCCATCGAGACCGCGGAGGGGCCGGCCGAGACCGAGACGCTGGTGTTCGACTATCCCGGCCAGACCGACGAATGGGTGGTGCTGTCGGCGCATGTCGACGGCCACGACCTGGCCGAGAGCGCCATGGACAACGGTACCGGCCTTGCGGCCGTACTGGCGGTGACGCGGGCGCTTTCGCAGGAAGTGGCAAGGTGGCGCCGTGGACTGCGGGTGATGTTCTTCAGCGTCGAGGAATGGGCACTGACCGGCTCGGCGCAGTATGTCCAAGCGATGAGCGATACAGAGCGTGCGAAGATCGCA
>CANJHI010000045.1 GCA_947474005.1 Alphaproteobacteria bacterium
GAAGCCTGTAGGGAGCGGCGTGAGTGAGCTGCGCGTCGACTACGGTCCGGGCTATCGGGTGTACCTTCAAGCAGCAAGGCCGCGAATTGGTAATGCTGTTGATTGGTGGCAACAAGCGAACACAGAGCCGGGATATCGAGCGAGCCATAAGGGTCGATCGTCTGCAGCTGCTCGGAGACGTGGTGGTACCGGAGATCGGGATACTGTTTTACGTCTATTGGGTCGTTTCCTGGTCTGGAGATCCGGGCAGCCACAGCTACGAAGAAGACAAACCGTTTGGCGAATTGCGATGGTCACCTCTCAGCGAGGTACGAAACGTTTTTCCATACGAAAGTGGAAGGCGGATGGCCGATATGCTGACGGCAGCTCTTGGGTCACGATAGTCGCGTCGTCAGCCGGCGGACCGTTTCGAACAGGGGCCTGAACAAATGAGAGTCTTCACAACGCTGCCGCAGGAAGACCTGCGGAAAGTAGGTCCCGCCGCCCAGGCCATCGAGGCGACGGGTTACACCGGCGTCAGCACCCAGGAGAACCGGCACGATCCGTTCCTGGCGCTGGCCGTGGCGGGGGTCGCGACGCAGAAGATCGAGCTGCACACCGGCGTCGCCATCTCCTTTCCGCGCTCGCCGATGGTGGCGGCCAATATCGGCTGGGATCTCGCGGCCAGCACGGGCGGGCGCTTCACCCTGGGGCTGGGCTCGCAGATCCGCGCACACAACGAGCGACGCTTCTCCGTGCCGTGGACGGCGCCGGCGCCGCGCATGCGCGAATACATCCAGGCGGTGCGGGCGATCTGGGCAGCGTGGAAGGGCGACGGCAAGCTCGCCTACGAGGGCAAGCACTACCGCTTCACCCTGATGACGCCCAACTTCGTGCCGGAGAACTATGACGGCCCCGTGCCGCGCATCGGTCTCGCCGCCGTCGGCCCCTTCATGCTGAAGGTGGCGGCGGAGGAAAGCGACGGCGCCAAGCTCCACGTTTTCTGCACGCGCAATTACCTCGAGAACAAGGTCATGCCGATCCTCTCGGAGGGGCTCGCCAAGACAGGTCGCGCGCGAGAGCAGTTCGAGATCTCCGGCGGCGGCTTCGTCGTCACCGGCAAGGACGATGCGGCGGTTGCGAAACTGTTCGACTGGGTGCGCTACCGCGTGGCGTTTTACGGCTCGACGCCGGCCTATTGGCCGGTGTTTGAGGAACACGGGCTGGGCGATCTCGGCCGCAAGCTCAACGCCATGACCAAGGCCGGCCAGTGGAACGAGATCGCGGCCGAAGTGCCGGACGACGTCGTGCACCTGTTCGCCGCGGTCGGCCGCCACGACCAGATCGCCAAGGCCATCGAGGGTCGCTTCGGCGGGCTGGTCGATTCGATCAGCGCCAGCGCCAATTCGTCCAAGCCGGCCGACCTGCCGCCCGACCTGCTGCAGGACCTGGCCCGGATCCCGACGCTCTACAGGCCAAAGAAAAAGCCCCCGCCTTGCGGCGGGGGCACCAGGTAGCCCGCGATTGATTTTATGCGGGCGATCCGAAATTCGAAAAATCTAGTGCAGGCGCTTCGGCAACTCGGCGATGGCCTCGTCGACCAAGGCCTGCGTGCGGCCCGAGCCGACCTGCTCGCGCAGCAGTGCGCGGGTGGCGGAGAGCGCCACGTCGACGGCGGTGTCGCGCACCTGCTTGGTGGCCAGCGCCTCTGATTGGGCAATGCGGTCGAGCGCCTGCTGTTCGCGCAGTGCTACGGCCGTCTCGAGATTCGCCGCGGCCCGCGCCTGCATGCGTGCCGCTTCCTCGCGGGCCTGCTGGACGATGGCGCCGGCTTCGCCCGCCGCCTGGGCGAGGGTGCGGTCGGCTTCGGTCTTGGCCTTCAGCGCGTCGGCCCTGAGGTGCTCGGCGTCGCTCAGCGCCTTGGCGATGGCCGCCGTGCGCTTGTCGAGCATCTCGGTGATCTTCTTCCACAGCAGTTTGCCGGCGAGGAGGAAGAAGATGACGAAGGCGACGGCAACCCAGAACGCCGGGTCGGAAAACATGCCGCCATGGCCGGCATCGGCGCCGGCGGCCCAGGCAGTGCCGATCATCGGCTGGTCTCCTTGGCGGCAGCGGCGACCTTGGCCCCGAGCGCGCCCGTGTCCGCCGGCTGGCCGGCGAGCTTGGCATAGGCGCTCTGGGCAATCTCGCCCGCCATCTGTTCGAGGCCGGCCATGACCGTGTCACGCTGGCCGGCGATGCGCTTCTCGGCCTCGGCGATGCGGCCGTTGAGCTTTTCGCCGAGTTCGGTGAAGCGCGCCGAGGCGAGTGCGCTGTCGGCCTCGGCCTGCGTGCGCTGCAGGCGGCGCGATTCCTCGCGCGCGTCGGCCAGGCGCTTCTCGTAAGCGACCACCAGGGCACGCGCGTCCTCGTTGGCCTTCTCGGCCGCGTCCAGGTCGCCCTGGATCTTGGCCTGACGCTTGTCCAGCGTGTCGGAGATCGCGGGCACCGCGAGCCTCGACATCACCAGGTACAGCACCACGAACGCGATCGCGAGCCAGACCAGCTGCGGCGCGAAGCTGTGGAAGTCGAGCTGCGGCATGCCTCCGGCTGCGAAGGCGGTGCGACTCACGAGCAGCGAGCCGAAAAGGCCCGCCGCCAGGGCGCTGTAACCTGATGTACGCATGATCGTCTGTTCCAAGCCTTTCGGGCTTAGAACACGAACAGGATCATGAAGGCGATGACCAGCGCGAACAGCGCGACGGCCTCGGTGAGCGCGAAGCCCAGGAGCACGTTGCCGAACACGCGGGGAGCGGCTTCCGGGTTGCGCAGCGCGCCCGCGACGAAGCTGCCGAAGATGTTGCCGATGCCGACGCCGACGCCGGCGAGGGCGATGGTGGCGAGGCCGGCACCGATGAGCTTGGCTGCAGAAGCGTCCATGATGATTGTCCCTTCGTTGATAATGCAGATGTTAGTGATGGAGGTGGATGGCGTCGTTCAGATAGAGGCAGGTCAGGATCGCGAAGACATAGGCCTGCAGAAAGGCGATCAGCAGCTCGAGGCCGGTAAAGACGACGATGAAGGCGAGCGGCGCCCAGCCGCCGAGGATGCCCATCATCACGACGAAGCCGCCGAACACCTTCAGCATGGTATGGCCGGCCAGCATGTTGGCGAACAGGCGGATCGACAGGCTGAACGGGCGGATGAAGTAGGAGATGATTTCGATCGGCACCAGCAGAAGCAGCAGCACCCAGGGCACGCCCTTGGGCACGAAGAGCGAGAAGAAGTGCAAGCCGTGCTTGGCGAGGCCGATCAGCGTGACGCCGACGAACACGAACAGTGCCATCGCGAAGGTGACGACGATGTGGCTGGTCGGCGTGAACGAGTAGGGCACCATGCCCAGCACGTTGCAGAACAGGATGAAGATGAAGAGCGTCAGGATGAACGGGAAGTACTTCTTGCCCTGGTTACCGACGTTCTCTCGCACCATGCCGGCGATGAACTCGTAGCCCAGCTCGGCGACAGACTGCAGGCGGCCCGGCACCAGCGCCCGCTGGCGCATGCCGACGACGAACACGCCGGTCGCCAGGATCACGGCGATGATCATCCAGAGCGACGAATTGGTGAAGGAGACGTCGAGGCCACCGAGCTTGAAGTGCAGCAGTCGCTTGATCTCGAACTGCTCCATCGGGCTATGCATTTAGGACTTCCCCACTCATTCCAACGCCCACGAACCGCTTCAGGGAAGGCGCCGACTCTCGTCATCACCCTTCGCCGCCTCATCCGAATAGACCCGGATGGCGCGCCACGCATTGTTGGCGCCTGCAGCGAACCCCAAGATCAGGCCGGTCACCAAGGAGTACGGCGCCCAGCCCAGCCAGCGGTCGAGCCAATAGCCGAGAAACGCCCCGACCAAAAGGCCCGCGATCATATCCGCCAAGACGCGATAGGCAACGCCCGTCTGCCGCTGCGACATTCCGCTCTTGTCGCTGTCCTGCTGCGGTTTTTCGACCTTTCCGCGGGCCGCCTTGAGCCGCGCATCCAGGTCGTCGACACGCCGGCGGTCGCCTGCGGGATCGGGTGTTTCCATCGCTTCTGCCCTCGGACGACGTCGATAGAGACTACCCTCGCCATCCGGTTGCGGGCGGATGTCTAGGGGGTGGGTCGGGCCCTGTCAAGGAGCCGATTCCCGTTGTTTGCCAATCGGTTAGTGACCTCCTTCGGCACGCCCCGCGGCCTTCAGAACCGAGAAGGTCGCATCGCCGTCGCGTTCCACCTGCGGCACCAGATCGACCTCCCAGTCGAGGTACTGCCGCATGGCGGCTTCGACGTCTTCCTTGAAGTCGTAGGGCCGGTACCAGACGTCGGTCGGTGGGTCGGCCATCCGCAGGTGGCCGGCCTCGAGCGCCAGCTCGGCCTTGCGCCACGCCGCCGTGCCGCCCGCCAGGATCGCCACCGGCAGTCCACCAGCGGCGGCTTCCGCCTCCGCCGCGGCAAGGGCTGCGATCTCGCCGTCGGGCGAGGCCAGCACGATGCGCGTCACGCCCTTCTGTTTGGCCAGCATCTCGGGAATGGTCTTGCCCAGGTTGGCGCGCACGGCGAACCAGGCCCCCGGGACATGGCCGTCGCGGTAGCGGAGGCTGGTGTCGAGATCGATCACCAGGGTGGCTGCAAGCGACGTGTGCAACTCGCCCGCCGTCACCGACTTTGCCGTCGGCACCGCGAAGCCTTTGGGATAGCGCGGCTCCTGATCGGTCGTGAGCTCGGCCGGCGCCGGCTTGTAGTCGAGCAGATAGGTTTCGGCCCAGCCCATCTGCATCAGCCAGTGTGCCGTCATGGTGGCGCGCACGCCGTCATTGTCGTGCAGCACGATCATGGCGTTGCGTGCACCGACATATTGATCGGTTGCCTGCACGAGCTGGCCGCCGGCCGCGTGCCTGAAACCTTTGAGGTGGCCCTGGGCGTATTCGGCCGGATCGCGCACGTCGAGGCGATAGAGCGGACCGTCCTTTGCCTCGAGCTTGGCGAGCCCCGCCTTGTCGATCTTCCGGATGTTCATCGTCTTGGCGATGTTCGCCGCCGCCGCCTGGGCGAATTTCGCCGCCTCCGGCCCCTGCGGTCCGAAACTCCTGGTCTCGCCGCGCGCCACCTTCAGGCCGGCGAGATGCCAGCCCATGGTGCCGTTCTTGAGCGCCATCACCTTGTTGGGCAGGCCGGCATTGATCAGCGACTGCGCGCCGATGATCGAGCGCGTGCGGCCGGCGCAATTGACGATGACCAGCGTGCCGGGGCTCGGCACGAAATCTTTTACGCGATAGACAAGCTCCGCCCCCGGGCAATCGATGCCGCCGGGGATCGACATGTTGGTGAATTCCGGCAACGGCCGGGAATCCAGGATCACCATGTCGGCCTTGGAATCGATCAGCTTCTGCACGTCGGCGGCATCGATGCGCGGCGTGTCGTTGCCGTGCTCCACCACCTCGCCGAACGCCTTGCTGGGCACGTTGACGCCGGTGAAGACCTCGTAACCGGCGTCGCGCCAGGCTTTCAGCCCGTCCTTCACGACGGCGACGTTGTTGTAGCCCAGCATGGAAAGGCGCGCGGCGGCGCGGTTGGCGCGCCCACCCGACTGGCCTTCCTCGCCGCTGTCCATCAGCACGATCCGCGTCTCAGGATCGGGCAGCAGGGCAAGCGCGCGCGGCTCGAGGCGGGAGAGGGGAAGGGGGGTGGCGAACAACGGATGGCCCTGGGTCGAAAACTCGCCTTCCTCGCGCACGTCGAAGAACGCAAACACCTCGCCCAACTTCAGCATCGCCTTGAGCTGCTGCACGGTGAGCAGCGGCGTCAGGATCTTGGCCTTCGTCATGAAGCGCTTGGCGGCGCCCGTCGCCATGTCGACGCTGACGCGGTAGGGCAGGTGCTCGAGGCTCAAGCCGTAGAAATGGAGATGCAGCGCATTGCCCGATCCCACCGGCGTCTCGATATGGTGGAAGTCATCCGGCAGGTAGGCGATGACGTCGCCGCGCTTCAGCGTCTTCTCCTTGGCCGGCGCCTCGCGCAACTGCACGATGTCTTCGCGCGCGCCGTTGTCGAGGCGGTCGTAGACCACGTTGCGCTCGGCGCCATGGACGCCGGCGATGATCGCCCAGGTCGTGTGATTGTGCGGCGGCACCTTCTTGCCAGCCCCGCCCGCCGAGGCATAGAGCGCGAAGCGATGGTCGGGATCCTCACTCAGGCGATAGATGCCGCCGTCGGCTCCCAGCGGAAACTCGTCCTGGGGAAACAGCTCGGCGCGCGCCGCGAGCGCGGACAGGAGACCGCCGATCTTCTCCAGGCTGCCCCTGGTGACACCGCTCTTTTCGATGCCACGGGCCTCGTCGACCAGACGCCGCACGGCGGCGGCGCGCTCTTGATGCAGGTTCATTTGATCCTCCGTTGGCCCCCAGTATAGCCATCCGGCGCTTGTCGCCACACGCCAAGTCCCACTACGGTGTCGCCATGAAGAAGATCCTGTCTGCCGTTCTGCTGGGCGCTGCGACCCTGGTGGCGACCTCCGCCCTGGCCCAGACGGTGACCAAGCCGCCCGCCAAGCCGCCGACGGCAGCCAAACCCGCGGCAACGACGGCCAAGCCGGCTGCCCGCCCGCATCCCACGATCCAGCCCCGCCGATCCGTCTTCGTACCTGCAGCACCCGTCATCGAACTCGACGAAGCGCCGGTCGTGGCCGACCTGCCGACCGTCCTCGACACTGAAAACCGCGACCGCTACCGGCGCATCTTCCAGGCGCAGGCCGGCGGCCAGTGGGCCGAGGCCAATGCCGAGATTGCCAAGCTGCAGGACAAGACCCTGATGGGCTATGTCGGCGCGCAGCGCCTGCTGAGCCAGGGCTATCCGGCACGTTACGAGGAACTCGCCACCTGGCTGCAGGAGTACAACGATCATCCCGACGCGCCCTCGATCTACAAGCTGGCGCTGGCGCGGCGTACGCCGGGCGGACCCGAACTGACGCCGGCGAGTTTCGTCGGCTTCACGCCGGGATCGCCGAGCTTTGCCGCAGCCCGCACCGTTAGGGGTGCCGACGCCCCGCAGGCGGCCGAGCTTCGGACGCGTCTGCAGAGCATGGCTGACGACGGCGGCTACAATGCCGCTTTCGTCCTGCTCGACCGCAAGTCGACCGTCGACACGCTGGGGCCGCAGGAAGTCGAGCTGTGGCGCGGCCGCATCCGGACGCGGGCGCTCGAAGCAGACTCGCAACGAGGCGTGCAGGTCCCGGTCGAGGTCGGCCTGCCGTCCGACGCGAACTGGAACGCCGCGATGGCGGCCTTCACCCGCGGCAACATGGCCGAGGCGGCGCGTCGCTTCGAACTGGTGGCCGACGCTCCGCCCGATCAGGCGTCGTCGTGGACGCTCTCCGCCGGCTCGTTCTGGGCGGCGCGCGCCAATCTGCTCGCCGGCAATCCGCAGAAGTTCGCACCCTATCTCAAGCGCGCGGCGCTGCATGGCACCACTTTCTACGGACTGGTCGCGCAGAAGGCGCTGGGCATGACGATCGCGCCGGACTGGAAGGTGCCGGAGCTCGACCGCCGTCGGGCGGACCTGTTGCGCAACGATCGCGCGGGCAAGCGCGCACTCGCCCTGCTGCAGCTCGGCGCTACCACGGCGGCCGAGCGCGAACTCTATGCCAGCTCGATCGACGCCGATCCGCAGCTGGTCGAGGCGGTGCTGGGGCTTGCCAGCAAAGCCCAGCTACCGGCTCTTTCGGTCCGCGTCGGCAACGCCAATTGGGACCAGCGCCACAAGATCGCGGGCTTTGAAGGCGCCATGTATCCAATTCCGCCGTGGCAGCCCTCGGGCGGTTTCACCGTCGACCGTGCGCTGGTCTACGGCTTCATGCGCCAGGAATCGGCGTTCAATCCAAAGGCGCGCTCGGTCGTGGGTGCCATGGGCCTGATGCAGCTGATGCCGGGCACCGCGCGGGTAGTATCGACGCGCTACGCGCCTGAGCAGGCCGGCGCCAATCCCTACGATCCGTCGACCAGCATGGCGCTGGGCCAAGCCTATATCTCGTGGCTGCTGAACGGTGTCGACGACAACCTCGTGCGCACCGCGGCCGGCTACAATGGCGGGCCGGGCAACGTGATGAAATGGGACGGCTCGCTGAATGCTGGCCAGGATCCACTGCTCTACATCGCCTCGATCCCGCTGCACGAGACGCGCGACTTCGTGCAGCGCGTGCTGGCGAACTACTGGCTCTACCAGGTCCGTCTCGGTCAGCCGACACCGTCGCTCGACCAGATCGCGGCCCACGAGTGGCCGCGCTACGCGGCCCAGGACACGGGACGTTGATGATGTCGACAATGTGGAAGGGCGGCAAGAAAGGCATGCAACGCAGCGTTCGCCGATGACGATATCGCCGTCCCGAGCATCGTCTTTTACGAAGCCGGCTACCTCCTGAGACGTGGCCGGGTAACGGGCCCGCCGACGGCACGAGAATGGCGTGGCCGCCTCCTGTCGCTAGGGATGAGAGAAAAGCCGCTGTCGGCCGAGATTGCGTTGCTGGCCGCTGAACTCGATGAGTTGCACGGCGATCCGATTGACCGGATCATCGTTGCCACTGCACTGGTTGAGGACGCAGTATTGTTGACGGCTGATCGATCCATTCTCGAATGGAAAGGCAAGATGCGTCGTCAGGATGCGCGCCGTTAGGGAGGATTCAGGAGTGCTGCCGTTGTCGGGCGTGAGGGTCGTCGAGTTCTGCCAGGTTCTGGCGGGGCCGTACTGCGGCATGCTTCTGGCCGACATGGGCGCCGAGGTAATCAAGGTCGAGCCGCCCGAAGGCGACATGATGCGCCAGTGGCCACCGATCAACGAAGGCTTCAGCGAGAACTTCGCCTCAATCAACCGCAACAAGCGTTCGGTCGTACTCGATCTGAAAAACCCGGCGCACAAGGCGGCAGCGCGCCAGCTGATCCTGTCGGCCGACGTCGTGCTGGAGAACAACCGGCCGGGCGTGATGGATCGCCTGGGCCTGGGCTACGAGTCCTTCCGCGCCGAAAAGCCCGGTCTGGTCTATTGCTCGATCTCGGCCTTCGGCCAGAGTGGACCGCGCTCGGGCGAGGGTGGCTTCGACGTCACGGTGCAGGCGATGAGCGGCATCATGAGCGTGACCGGCGAGGAGGGCGGCGCGCCGGTGAAATGCGGCGTGCCGGTCTCCGATACCGGCACCGGACTCTATGCCGCTTTCACCATCGCCGCGATGCTGCGTCGCGTCGCGGGTGGCGGCGAGGGCGCGCACGTCGATGCCTCGATGCTGGGCTGCAGCCTCGGCATGGCGGCCCTTCAGACCAGCGAATATTTCGGCACCGGCCGCGATCCGAAGAAGCTGGGATCGGCCCATCCGCGCAACGCGCCCTATCAGGCGTTCAAGGCGAGCGACGGCCATTTCGTCATCGCCGCCGGCAACGACAGACTGTGGCAGAGCGTCACCGGAGTGGTTGGCCGCCCCGACCTGCTGGCCGACGCGCGCTTCAAGACCACGCAGCTTCGCGCCGCCAACCAGGTCGCGTTGAAGGATCTGCTCGAGGTCGAATTCGCCAAGGCGGGCGTCGATCACTGGCTCGCTGTCTTCGAGAAGGCGGGCGTGCCGCACGGCCGCATCAATACATACAGCCAGATCCTGGCCGATCCTCAGGTCGCCCACATGGGCTGGATCGAGGAGGTGGAATTGCCGTCCGGTGTGAAGACAAAGACCTTCGGCAACCCGGTGAAGATTTCGGGCACCAACCTCGCCAAGCGGCGCGATCCGCCGGCATTGGGGGCCGACGGCGAGGCGGTGTTCGGTGCTGCATTGACACGAAAGGCCGCGGAATGAGCATCGATCGCCTGCGTCGCTTCATCGGGGACATGACGTCGCTCACCGGCGGCGCGTGGCAGGACAAGGACGAGGCGGCGACCGTCGAGGTCGGCGCCAAGCTTCTGGGCGAACTGGTGAAGCACGACGATTGGCTGCCGGATTCCGCGGCGAAGGTGCCGGCGCACGGCTATGCGCAGAACCTCCTGTGGTGCGATCCGTTCGAGCGCTTCTGCGTCGTGAGCTTCGTGTGGGCGCCCAGCGCCAACACGCCGGTGCATGATCATCAGATGTGGGGCCTCGTCGGCATGCTGCGCGGCTCGGAGACGTCGCTTCATTTCACGCGTCATCCCGAGACCGGCGTGCTGGTGCCGGGCGAGCTCAACAAGCTCGAGCCGGGTGAAGTCGAGGTGCTGGTGCCAGCGCCCCGTAACCCCGGCGGCGACATCCATCAGGTGACCAATGCGCTGGCCGACCAGGGTTCGATCAGCATCCATGTCTATGGCGGCAACATCGGCGCCGTGCGCCGGCATACGTTCGATGTGAAGACGGGCGCGCCCAATCTCTTCGTGTCGGGCTACACCAACCGCGAGCAGCCGAATATCTGGTACAGGTCGGCGGAGGTGAGGGCGGCGTCTTAGTTCTTATTTATTCTGCGCGGTGCAGGCTCTCGCGCATATGAATGCGCTTCCGCCCGCCCATCCGCATAAGCACTAACGCCTCGCGTTAGTGCTTATGCGGATGGGGATGTGTCGGATCCACCCAGTAAACTTCCTCGACCTTCTCGGCGGGGGTGATGTCGATGTTGATTGCCACGGCCTCGTTGTCGGAGCGGACCAGCACGCATTCCAGCGGCTCGGTCTCCGAGGCGTTGATCTCCTGGTGCGGAACGTAGGGTGGCACATAGATGAAGTCGCCCGGCCCAGCCTCGGCGATGAACTGGAGCTGGTCGCCCCAGCGCATGCGGGCGCGGCCTTTTACGACATAGATCACGCTTTCGAGGTGGCCGTGGTGATGGGCGCCGGTCTTGGCGTGGGCATGGATGGTGACCGTGCCGGCCCACAGCTTCTGGGCGCCGACGCGGGCGAAATTGATCGCTGCAGCGCGGTTCATGCCCGGGGTCTGGGCGGTGTTGGTGTCGAGCGAGCCGGCGGGGATGACGCGGACGCCATCATGTTTCCAATCAGTCATACCCTCGATTTAGGCGACCGACCTCGCCTCGGCAAGGTGCCGGCTGTAGAATGGGTCCATGAATCGCATCGATGAGAGCAAGCCCTTCAAGCCGGTGAACATCGCCGTGCTGACGGTGTCCGATACCCGCACGCCCGAGACCGACAAGTCAGGCGACACCCTGGTCGAGCGCCTGCAGCGCGACGGCCACACCCTGGCCGACCGCGCCATCGTCATCGACGACATCGAACTGATCCGCGGCCACGTGAAGAAATGGATCGACGATCCCGCCATCGAGGTCGTGATCACGACCGGCGGCACCGGCGTCACCGGCCGCGACGTCACGCCCGAGGCACTGGAGGCGTTGTTCGAGAAGAAGATCGAGGGTTTCGGCGAGACCTTCCGCTGGATCAGCTTCCAGAAGATCGGCACCTCGACCATGCAGAGCCGCGCTACCGCGGGCGTCGCCAACGGCACCTATATCTTCGCGCTGCCGGGCTCGACCGGCGCCTGCAAGGACGGCTGGGACGACATCCTGCGCCAGCAGCTCGATATCCGCTTCAGGCCTTGCAACTTCGCCGAACTGATGCCGCGCCTAAACGAAGGCAAGGCGCCCCGGAGCGGGTGAGGGGCCGTGGCCGAGTCGTCATTGGACCGCGGACCTCCAGGTCCGCCTCATAGGCTCACATCATTTCATGAGCGGGCCTGGAGGCCCGCGGTCCGTCATGAATGACGTTCTTCTGGCAGCGCTTAAGGAGCGGTCGCGCTTCGCCAATCTCACATCAGACGATCTCGAACCGCTGCCCGCGACCGGCACGGCGCACGGTCATGTCCGCCTGCCCTACGGCCTGATCGCGCGCGTCGCCTATGCCTATGAGGGAGATATGGGTGCGGCTGCCCGGCTCGAAACCCAGGCGGCGGCGTTTCGTCTTCTCGCGCCCAGCAAGTGCACGCCTCTGCTGCATGATGTCCTACTGCCACGCGCGGGCCTGCCCGGCGGCGCGCTGATCGTGGATCGCATCGTGGGCCACGCGCCCGTTCTGCCGCGCGATCTCGGTGCGATCGCCGGATCGCTGGCAGCAATTCATTCCTTGAAGAAGCCGGCCGCGACATCGCCGATCGCGCGGCAGAAAAATCCCTTCCTCGAGACGCTCGAGGTCGTCGAGCAGAACGCAATGCGCTTCCTCGACAAGGCTGTGCCCGATTCCGGTGCGCGCGCCGAGATCGCCGAGGAGACGCGGCTGATGCGCGGCATGGCGCTCGCCAAGCAGCCGCAGCCGCTCACGATCGCGCTCGCCGACACGCATCCCGGCAACTTCATCGTCGATGCCGACGGCACCGCGTGGTTCGTCGACCTGGAGAAGGTCCATGTCGGTTCGGCTGCCATCGATCTCGCCCATGCGACGCTGCCGACCTCGACTTTGTGGCATCCCGACGTCGGCCAGATCCTGACCCGGGGGCAGGTGGCCGGCTTCTACGCCCAGTACCTCGCGCGTATCGGCAAGGCGCGGGCGGCGGCGCTGGAACCCTGGCTGATGCCGATGCGCCGGCTGACCTGGTTGCGCACGACGATGTTCATGGCGCGCTGGCGGGTGCAGACGCGCCAGCCGCGCGACCCGGACGATCCCGGGCAATGGAGCGATGCCGGACTGGAGCTCGCGATGAAGGTTCATCTGCAGGCCCGCATTGACCAGTGCTTCGACCGCGAAGCCATCCGCGCCATTCGCGCGGAATGGCTATAGCGGCTTCACCATACGAAGCGTCTCGGCTTCGAACCCGCCGCGCTTGTAGAAGTCGACGGCGCGGCGATTGTCGGCGAACACGTCGAGGCACAGAAACCGGTACCCGCGTGCGCGTGCCCAGTCTTCGGCCGCGGCCATGAGCCGTGTCGCCACGCCCGATCCTTCCGCGTCCTTGTCGACGGCGAGCAGAGAGACGTAGCCGCACGGCTCCTCGGTCACGCCGTCCTTGCCGGGCCGCATGTGAACGTAGCCGAGGCGTCGCCCGTCGCCGGACCAGGCGATCAGCGTCGAGGACCCGTCGAGTGCAGCAGGCGCGAAGGTCGCCGCCATGTAGCGCGTCTGGAAGCCTTCCATGGCGGCCAGGTCGTGCCACGCCGGACCGGGAACGCCCGACAGGCGGGGCGACAGGGCTTGCAGAAAGTCGCGGTCTTCGGGGCCGGCGGTGCGTAACTCGATGGAGGTCATTGTTCTTCTCTAGGGATGGCTGCGTCCGCGAACAACGCCCCCTAAGGGCAGTGGCTTGACTCGTTCTCTTTTTGTTCTAAGAGTCGACCCATGAGGCCGACCGCTCCGCCCGACTATCCCGACGATCCGATCGCCGAGCCCGTGCACAAGGGCCGCGGCGCGCTGTCGAACGAGACCAGCCGCTACGACACCGAGAAGCGCATCCGCACCACCGACGGCTGGGACGCCGAGGTTGCCGCCGCGGCCGAGGACGACGAACTGCCGCCTCTGCGCACGACCCTGACCCGCGACGCCACGCGCACGATCCTGGCGCGCAACTCCTCGCCCGACATTCCCTTCGACCGCTCGATCAACCCCTATCGCGGCTGCGAGCACGGCTGCATCTACTGCTTCGCGCGGCCGACACACGCCTATCTCGGCCTGTCGCCCGGCCTCGACTTCGAGACCAAGATCCTCTTCAAGCCCGAGGCGGCCAAGCTGCTCGCGGCCGAGTTGGCGGCGCCCAAATACCGTTGCGACGTGATCGCCATGGGCACCAACACCGATCCCTACCAGCCCGTCGAGCGCGAGCTCAAGGTGACGCGCCAGATCCTGCGCGTGCTCAGCGACTTCAACAATCCCGTGGGCATCGTCACCAAGGGCCATCTGGTAACGCGCGATATCGACATCCTGGGCGACATGGCGCGGCGCAACCTGGCCGAGGTTTTCGTCTCCATAACCACGCTCGACCGCGATCTCGCCCGCGCGATGGAGCCGCGCGCCTCGACGCCGCAACGAAGGATCGACGCGATCCACGCACTGGCGACGGCCGGCATTCCGGTCGGCGTCATGACCTCGCCGATGATCCCGGGCCTGAACGACCACGAGATGGAATCGATTCTCGAGGCCGCGATGGATGCGGGCGCCACACGCGCCGGCTACATCGTTCTGCGCCTGCCGCTCGAGATCAAGGAGCTGTTCGAGGAGTGGCTGCGCACCCACCGGCCCGACCGCGCCGAGCGCGTGCTGTCGCTGATCCGCCAGATCCGCGGCGGCGAGCTCTACCAGGCCGAGTTCGGTACGCGCATGAAGGGCGAGGGCCCGATCGCCCAGCTCTTGAGTGCCCGCTTCGCCGCCGCTGCCAAGCGGCTCGGCCTCAACCGCACGCGCTACCGGCTTGATACGTCGGCGTTCCATGTCCCTGAGTCGGCGCGCACTGCCCTGGTCGACGCCAAGCGCGATGGAAGGCAGATGAGATTGCTCTAGCCCGCCGTCGTCTCGACCGGAGCCGAGCGGAGCGAGGCGTAGCGGAGAGACCTTGCTTCAGCCCGCAAGATTGATGGGCATATAGTATGAACCGTCATGGCCCGTCAGCCTGTCGTCTACATTCTCGCCAGTCCAAATGGACGGGCGTTGTACATCGGCGTCACCACCGACCTGGGCCGACGGTTGGAAGAACATCGGCGCGGGATGTCGATCCATACTGCGCAATACAACATTACCCGACTGGTCTACATCGAGGCGCTGGAGACAGCGCCCGATGCGATTGCGCGTGAAAAGCAGCTCAAGAAATGGCGACGAGAGAAGAAGATAGCCCTGATCGACGTCGCCAATCCCGAGTGGCTCGATCTGACTGCACAAATTCTCCAGCGGCTTTTCGTCGAAACGAGGTCTCTCCGCTTCACCTCGCTGCGCTCGGCTCCGGTCGAGACGACGGAGGGCATTCGTCGTGTCGACCGAAGCGGAGAGACCTTGCTTCAACACACAGTTCGACCCGCTAATCGAGGAACTGCACCTTCGACCACAGTTCGCGCCAGCGCTTGGCGGCGATGCGTTCGTCGTATTCAGAGCGCCTCAGGCGGCCGAAGGCGGTCGGCCGGCAACGCAGGTTCAGGAGATCGTCGGTGCCGAGCGGGGCGATGACACTCAGGCTATCGTCGGCTTCCAGACGCACGCCGACGGCGGTCACCGTTTCCAGCCAGTAGATCATCGAATCCGACGTGCTGGTGTGCTGGGGTAGGCCCTTCCAGAGATGCATGCGCGCCTGGTTGCGGACCTGCCAGGGCGCGGGCAGCAGTCCGTCGAGCCGCGCCTCGAATGCCTGCTCGGTCTCCTTGGAGAGATCTGAAGCATCATAATAAAGCACGTCGATATCCGCCGGCGGCCGGGGCGGCGAGATGCCGTGCAGATGGTCCCACACCTGGTTGCGCACGAAGCCTGCGGCAATGCACCAGTCCGGCAGCGCCAGCGTGCGCGCTGCACGGAGCTGTTTCATACCCACAGGGTCGTCTGCGATGATGTCGGCAATCAGGGACATGGCCCAGTCTAGCCAACCTCGATGGGGATAATGCCGAGTTTCCGCTTCGAACTGCGCTGCGAAGGACGCGTCGCCGGCATCGACGAAGCCGGGCGGGGACCGCTGGCCGGGCCGGTCTATGCCGCCGCCGCCGTCATCGACCGCACGCGCGCCGCTCGGAAGCTCCTGCGGATGATCGACGATTCGAAGAAGCTGAGCCACGCGCAGCGCGAGGAGACCTATGAGGCGATGATCGTCTCCGGTGTCGTGCAGTTCGCCATCGCCGAGGCCAGCGTCGAGGAGATCGACCGCATCAACATCCTGCAGGCGACCTTCCTCGCCATGCGCCGCGCGCTGCAGGCGCTGGCCGAGCAGCCGGAGGTCGTGTTGGTCGACGGCAACCGCGCGCCGCCGCAACTGGGCTGCCGTGCAGAGACCATCGTCGGCGGCGACGCGCACTCCTACTCGATCGCCGCCGCCTCGATCTTCGCCAAGGTGGCGCGCGACCGATATATGACGAGGCTTGCCGAGGCGTTTCCCGGCTATGGCTGGGAGCGCAACCGCGGCTACGGCAGCGCGCAGCATCTCGATGCCCTAACACTTCTCGGGCCGACCCCTCATCATCGTATGAGCTTCGCGCCTCTCCGGGCGATGTAATCATCGCCCTGCTCAGCTACTCTGACGGCATGGGCATCGATTCGATCCGGAACATCGACTACGTCGTTCTCCTCTGCGAGGACATGGTCCGCGCGCGGAAATTCTATCTCGAGGTGATGAAGTTCCGACTCGAGCGGGACACTCCCAACTGGGTGAGCTTCCATGTCGGCTCGGGCCTCCTCTGCCTGCGACCGCGCATGCCGGATGGTGTCTTCCGGGACGGCCCGGGGGCTCCCGGCTCGGCGTCGTTGCAGCTCGCCTTTCGCGTCTCGCCGCCCGAGATCGACGAATGCCATGCGGAGTTGATCGCCAAGGGCGTCGAGATGATGAGCCCGCCGCGCGATATCCCGGCCTGGCGGCACCGCGCACTGTTCTTTCGCGATCCCGAAGGCAACGTGATCGAGATCTACGCCGAAGTCTGACGCCAAGAAGCGCCAATGAGGGAGAGACGATCCGTGCTGAAACTCTACTATGCCGCCCACACCTGTTCGCTCGCCACCCACATCGTGCTGGAAGAGGTCGGCGCCGACTATTCGACTGTGCGCGTCGACTTCGCCAAGGAGCAGCAGAAGTCGCTAGAATTTCTCAAGCTCAATCCGAAGGCGCGCGTGCCGGCGCTGGTCACCGACAAGGGCATCCTGACCGAGACGCCGGCCATGCTGGTCTATGTCGCGCAGAGCTTCCCGGCATCGCGGCTCGCGCTGATGGACGATCCCTTCGCCTTCGCCCGGGTCCAGTCCTTCAACTCCTATCTCTGCTCGCACCTGCATGTAGCGCACGCGCACCGCATGCGCGGCCATCGCTGGGTCGATGCCGACGACACGGCATCGATTGCCGCCATGCAGCGCAAGGTGCCCGAGTCGGTCGGCGGCGCCTTCGAGCTGATCGAGCGCGAGATGCTGAAGGGTCCGTGGGTGATGGGCGAGCATTACACGATCTGCGATCCCTATCTCTTCACGCTCGCCCAATGGCTCGAAGCCGACGGCGTCGATCCGGCGCGCATCCCGCACGTGGTCGACCACCGCCGCCGCATGTCCGAGCGGCCTGGTGTGAAGAAGGCGATCGCCGCGGAACTCGCCTAGGTCTGGTAGGTCCTGCCAATCGCCCGACTCGATCTTGTGGATCGATCGCGTAAACAATTGAATCAATTGTAATTTCTTGACCGGGACTCGGTGGATGACTCATCTTCCACAGATGCCTGTGGAAAATATCGATCGCGTGCTCGTCGGCGACTGCATCGAGTTGATGCGAAGCCTGCCCGAAGCCTCCGTCGACATGGTCTTCGCCGACCCGCCGTACAATCTCCAGCTCGGCGGCGAACTGCTGCGGCCCGACCACAGCAAGGTCGATGCGGTCGACGACGACTGGGACAAGTTCGCCGACTTCGCGCGCTACGACCAGTTCACCAACGCCTGGCTGAAGGCCGCGCGTCGCGCGCTGAAACCCGGCGGCACGCTCTGGGTGATCGGCAGCTACCACAACATCTTCCGCATCGGCACAGCGCTGCAGGACCAGGGCTTCTGGCTGCTGAACGACATCGTCTGGCGCAAGTCGAACCCGATGCCGAACTTCCGCGGCAAGCGTTTCACCAACGCGCACGAGACGCTGATCTGGGCGGCGCGTGATCGCGCCAACAAGAAGTACACCTTCAACTACGATTCGATGAAGGAGCTGAACGAGGGCATCCAGATGCGCTCTGACTGGGTGCTGCCGCTCTGCACCGGCGGCGAGCGCCTGAAGGGCGACGACGGCAAGAAGGCGCATCCGACGCAGAAGCCCGAGTCGCTGCTGTTTCGCTGCATCATGGCGGCGTCCAATCCGGGCGACATCATTCTCGATCCCTTTTTTGGCACCGGCACGACCGGCGCCGTCGCGCGCCGTCTCGGCCGCCGCTTCATCGGCCTCGAGCGCGATCCCGATTACGCCGCCATCGCCCGCAAGCGCATCGCCGAGATCACGCCGTTGCAGGCCGAGGACGTTACGCCCAAACCCAGCAAGCGTAGCGAGCCGCGCATTCCCTTCGGCGTGCTGATCGAGGCGGGGCTGCTGCAGCCCGGCACTGTCTTGAGCGATCCCAGCGGTCGCCTGCACGCCCGGGTGCGCGCCGACGGTTCGCTATCGGCGTCCAATGCGCTGGGCGATCATCGCGGCTCGATCCACCAGGTCGGCGCGGCGGTGCAGGGCGCACCCGCCTGCAACGGCTGGACCTTCTGGCACATCGAGGTCGCGGGTGGCCGCCTGCCGATCGACCATCTCCGCCAGCAGGTGCGGGCGGGGCTCTAGGGGCAGCAGAACGGGATCAGCGATGAGGCAATCGATCGCCACCGTGGCCCTCGTCGTGCGGGATTACGACGAAGCGCTCGCCTTCTATGTGGGAACGCTCGGCTTCACGTTGATCGAGGACACCTACATTCCCGCCCAGGACAAGCGTTGGGTCACCGTGGCGCCGCCCGGTTCGACGGGGCCGCTCCTGCTGCTGGCGCGTGCCGTCGGCGAAGAGCAGTCGTCGCGCATCGGAAACCAGACCGGCGGGCGCGTCTTCCTTTTCCTCTACACCGACGATTTCTGGCGCGACTACGCTGCCTATCGCAGCAAGGGCGTCATCTTCGTCCGTGAACCGAAGGAAGAAAGCTACGGCACTGTCGCGGTGTTCGCCGATCTTTATGGGACCTTGTGGGATTTGCTGCAGCCGAAGATGGCGGTCGCCTGAGAAAAGCGCTGCTGCCCCAGGCAGTCCCGTCGCAACGGACGCCCTCGTTCAAGCCGGCGGTGCGATCAGCGTGACCTTCGGAAAGTAACGGCGGTAGCGGCCAGCGTCACGCGTGAGCAGCGGCCAGCCCTCGACTGCCGCATGAGCGCCAATGAAAAAGTCGGGCAGGACTCCGGTTCGCGTGCCGCCGGCCGCGCGGTATCGCTGAAAGGCTTTTCCGGCGAGGAACAGCGCAGAACGCGGTGTTGGCGCGATCTCGATCATCGCCTGGGCGAGCATCGCGTCGAGATCTTCTATCCGATTGTAGCGGATGGAGGTCTCGGCATAGACGATATCGTTGATGAGGATCGGGCCCGCCAAGGCGGCCTCTTCGAGACGGGCCAACGACCACTCCGACCAATCGGGGTCGTCGGTCACGAGATCGAGCAGGACGTTGGTATCGACCAGAATCACGTCAGCGCTCGATCACGTCAGCGCTCGCCGCGCGTCATGGCCATGATCTCGGCCGTGCTCAGGCCCTTGCCGGCCTGGCCGCGCAGGCGCGCGAAACGGTTCGGGCGGGCCTTCTTCTCGATCTTGACCAGAACGATGCGGCCATCCTGGGCACGCTCGAAATCGATCATGCTCCCGGGCCCAATCCCCAGGAGATCACGAACCCGCTTCGGGATGGTGACCTGACCTTTGCTGGTAACGGTCGTGCTCATGGCAGCCCTCCGGTAAGGCGACAATTAATTCAGGTATTACTTAGCATGCCTTGCGTCGATTTTCGAGCGAGCTTCGCGTGGGGCGGTACGGCCCTAGTTCTTGATGAAGTCGACGAAAGCCCGAAGCGGTGCCGGCAGGTGGCGGCGACCGGGATAGTAGAGGAAAGGTCCCGAGAAGTTTTGCCACCAGGGCTTCAGCACCGGCTCCAACGCGCCACTGTCGAAATGGGGATGCAGCCACTCTTCGAAGATGTGGACGATGCCGAGTCCGGCGACGCCTGCGCTGACCGCGAGGTCCGCCGCCGCGCCGATCCGCACCACCAACGGTCCCGTGGGGGTGACGCGCACCACTTCGCCATCGCGCTCGAATTCCCACGGCGGCATCGCGCCGCTGGAAAACTGCCCGCGCAGGCAGGCGTGCTTGAGGAGATCGCGCGGATGTTTTGGCTGGCCGCGCGCTTTTAGATAGTCGGGCGCGGCGGCCGTGGCGAAGCGCTGAATGCGCGGGCCGATCGGGATCGCGATCATGTCCTGCTCGAGCCGCTCGTCGTAGCGGATTCCGGCATCGCAGCCTGCGGCCAGCACGTCGACGAAGCTGTCCTCGACGATGACCTCCAGCCTTATGTCCGGATAGGCTTTTAGAAACGGCGCCACGATCGAGGGCAGCACCAGGCGAGCGGCCACGCCCGGCACGTTGAGCCTGAGCGTCCCGACCGGCCGGTCGCGAAAGGCGTTCACGACATCCATCGCCGCGCCGATTTCGCCGAGCGCCGGCCGCAGCCGCTCGAGGAGGCGGGCGCCTGCCTCGGTCGGGGCGACGCTGCGCGTCGTGCGATTGAGCAGGCGCACGCCGAGCTTCGCCTCCAGCCGCCGCACGGCCCCGCTCAGGCTGGACGCGGAGACGCCGCCCAGCCGCGCGGCATCGCGAAATCCGCCCGCTAGGGCCACCGCCGCGAAGGCGGAGAGATCGTTCAGGTCCTCGGCCATTGTGCATATTTTCGCACAGCCCGTTCCGATTAGGCAGGATTATCGTTCGAACGCGCCGGGGCCATATGTCGGCTTGTTCAGCTCAGGAGGCTCTCCATGACCGACACCGCCACGACATTCGCGCTCGGCAATCGAACCGTGAAACGCATGGGCTACGGCGCCATGCAGCTTGCCGGGCCCGGCGTTTTCGGTCCGCCGAAGGATCGTGGCGCCGCGCTCGCCGTCCTGCGCGAGGCAGTCGCGCGCGGAGTCGATCACATCGACACCAGCGACTTCTATGGCCCGCACATCACAAACCAGCTCATCCGCGAGGCGCTCCATCCCTATCCGGACAAGCTCACGATCGTGACCAAGATCGGCGCCGTGCGCGGCGATGACGCCTCGTGGATCCCGGCGTTCACATCAGCGGATCTCACCCGCGCCGTCCACGACAACCTGCGGAACCTCGGCGCCCCGGCGCTCGACGTCGTCAACCTGCGGGTTATCATGGGAAGCGACCATGGGCCCAGCGAAGGATCGATCGAGGCGCCGTTCACCGCGCTCGCGGAGCTGCAGCGACAGGGTCTGATCCGCCATCTCGGCGTCAGCAACGCCACGCCGGCCCAGGTCGCCGAGGCGCGCCGCATCGCCAAGGTCGTTTGCGTACAAAACCACTACAACCTCGCCCATCGTGCCGACGATGCGCTGATCGACGAGCTCGCGGGCGCGGGCATCGCCTACGTGCCCTTCTTCCCCCTCGGCGGCTTCACGCCACTGCAGTCCTCGACCCTCTCGGAGGTGGCGGGTGAGCTCGGCGCGACGCCGCTGCAGGTGGCGCTCGCCTGGCTGCTGCATCGCGCGCCCAACATTCTCCTGATCCCGGGCACCTCGTCGGTCGGTCACCTGCACGAGAATCTCAAGGCGGCCGAACTCGAGCTCTCGGACGAAGTGTTCGCCAGGCTGGAGGCGATCGGCGCAAAGAACGCTCGATGAGCGACCGCAGCAGCGGCCTCAGGCCTTCGCGGCGTATTTCGACAGCCGCAGTCGCGGCACTGCGATCATCTCGTCACGCAGGGGATCTCGCGATCCGCGCAGCCACGCCGCTGCAAGGGGCAGGAGCTTCAGGTCCATCGCATTCTCCAAAGCGAGCGGAATGAAGCGCACGCCCGAGACGGCGAACCGGGAGGCCCATCGCGGTACGATCGCCAGGCCGAGCTTGGCCGCGACCAGATTGACGATCGTCTGCTTCTCCTCGGCGACCTGGGCGATCATGGGCTTCGGCCGGGCGCGCTCGAACAGCTTCATGGTGAGGTCGTGGCTGTGTGGCCGCGAGGCGCGGTCGGGGACGATCAGCGGCTGGCCGACGAGGGCGGCGACGGTGAGGCGGCGGCGTTTTGCCAGCCTGTGCCGCGACGGCAGCGCGACAACGGGCGTCTCGTGGAACAACTCCAGAAGCTCGATCCGCTTGTCGACAGTTGCCGGCGGCCGCACGAAGACAAGGTCGAGACGGCCCGACAGAAGCCGCGGCAGGAGCCGCACGGTCTTGTCCTCGACGAGTTGCACGGTGACGCCCGTGCGTTGCTCCTGGAAGTCGTGCAGCAGGTCGGGCACCAGCCCCGCCGCCGCCGTGTCGATGGCGCCCACCCGCAGGATACGCGCCCGTCGCCGTCCGCGGTCGCGGAACTGCCGGCCAAGGGCGTCGGCCTGACCGAGCAGCTTACGCACGTCGTCAAGGAGGGCGGCGCCGTCCTGGGAGAGCGCCACGTTGCGCGTGGTCCGCAGCAGCAGCGGCATGCCGACCGACTCTTCGAGCTGCCGAACCTGGCGGCCGAGCACCGAGGGCAACATGTCGAGCCGCCGTGCGGCCCGGCCGAAGTGCAGCTCTTCAGCGACCGCGACGAAGCAGCGTAGCTGGGAAAGGTCCATCCGGGATTATAGCCGGAATTTGTATAATCCCGTGGCGATTGTGATCGGCCGTCCGCTGCCTTAGGGAGAGAGCATAAAGAAAACTTTTAGGGAGCCGCCCCCCATGTCCTCGTCGTCCTCGTTCCGTCGCGCCCTTCTCTCCGGCGCGCTGGCCTTTGCCGCAGCCTCGTCGTTCGCCGTTTCCGCCCATGCCCAGGGCTATCCGAACAAGCCCATCACCCTTGTTGTGCCCGCGGCCGCGGGCGGTCCGACCGACACGGTGGCGCGTCTCATTGCCGAATCGATGAGCAAGACGCTCGGCCAGACCGTGGTCGTCGACAATACCGGCGGCGCCGGCGGCACGATCGGCATGGCCCGCGTCGCGCGCGCCGCGCCCGATGGCTACACCATCGCCGTCTGGCACATCGCGCATTCCACGGCGCCGTCCCTCTACGACGACCTGAAATACAACGTGGTGAACGATTTCGACAGCATCGGCCGCATCACCGACGTGCCGATGACGATCGTCGGGAAGGCGGCGCTGCCGCCGAACAACATCGCGGAGTTCGTGGCCTGGCTGCGCGCCAACGCCGCCAAGGCGACCTACGGCCATGCCGGCATCGGCTCGGCCTCGCATCTCTGCGGCCTGATGTTCCTGAAGGAAGTGGGCGTCAAGGTCGAGGGCGTGGGCTATCGCGGCACCGGGCCGGCCATGATCGACCTGCTGGCCGGCCAGTTCGATTTCATGTGTGACCAGACCACCGGCACCACCGGCCCCATCAAGGACGGCAAGATCAAGGGCTACGCCGTCACCACCAAGTTCAAGGTCTCCTCGGTGCCCGACCTGCCGACGCTCGACAGCACCGTCCTGCCGGGCTTCGAGGTTTCAGCCTGGCACGCCATGTGGGCGCCCAAGGGAATCCCGAAGGCGGCGACCGACAAGCTCGTCGCCGCTCTGCAGATTGCGCTCAAGGACCCCAAGGTGATCGAACGCTTCGCCAGCCTCGGCACCGTGCCGGTCGATCCGTCGCTGACGCAGCCCGCAGCGCTGAAGTCTCACCTCGAGGCGGAGGTGAAGCGCTGGGGCGAGGTCATCAAGGCGGCCGGCGTGAAGGGCAACTAGAGTAAAGGCAACGGGGAAGATGACCATGAAGACCTACGCGATTGCAGCCATCCCCGGCGACGGCATCGGCTCCGAGGTCGTCGACGCCGGCATAGAAGTGCTGGAGGCGGTGGCGAAGCGCGACGGCGGCTTTGCCGTTCGCGTCGACCGGTTCGATTGGGGCGGCGACTACTACAAGAAGCACGGCCGCATGATGCCGGAGAACGGCCGTGACCTGATCCGCAAGCACGACGCCATCCTGTTCGGCTCGGCGGGCCATCCCGACATCCCCGACCACATCACGCTGTGGGGGCTGCGGCTCGCCATCTGCCAGCCCTTCGACCAGTACGCCAACGTACGCCCGACGCGCGTGCTGCCCGGCATCACTTCGCCGCTGCGCGCCGTCAACGGCCCCGAGCTCGACTGGGTGATCGTGCGGGAGAACTCCGAAGGCGAATATGCCGGCGTCGGCGGCCGGGTCCATCAGGGCTCGCCACTGGAAGCCGCCACGGACGTCGCCATGTTCACGCGCGCCGGCGTCGAGCGCATCATGCGCTTTGCCTTCCGCTTGGCCCGTTCGCGGCCGCGCAAGTTCCTGACGGTCGTCACCAAATCCAATGCGCAGCGCCACGCCATGGTGATGTGGGACGAGATCGCCGCCCAGATCGCCGCCGAGTTCCCCGACGTCAAATGGGACAAGATGCTGGTCGACGCCATGACCATGCGCATGGTGATGCGGCCGCAGACCCTCGACACGATCGTGGCGACCAACCTCCATGCCGACATTCTGTCGGACCTGGCTGCGGCGCTGGCCGGATCGCTCGGCATCGCGCCGACCGCGAACCTCAACCCGGAGCGCGCCTTTCCCTCGATGTTCGAGCCCATCCACGGTTCCGCCTTCGACATCATGGGCAAGGGCATTGCCAATCCGATCGGCACCTTCTGGTCCTCGGTCATGATGCTGGAGCATCTCGGCGAACAGGCGGCAGCGACCCGGCTCATGCAGGCGATCGAGAAGGTGACGGCGGACCGGCGCTTCCACACACCCGATCTCGGCGGCGCCGCGCGGACGGTCGACGTCACCGCCGCCGTCCTTGACGCCATCCAGGGCGCGAACGCCTGATCGTCCATCTGCTATGAGCGCGCGGGACGCGCGCGGTCCGGAAGGCTCATGATCTTTTGGACCGCGCGCGTCCCGCGCGCTCAGCCCGCGAGCAACAGATCGCTCGCCTTTTCGGCCACTGCGGTCACGGCGGCGTTGATCATCGCGGCCGGCAGGCCGGGCAGGATCGACGCATCGATGACGCGCAGCCCGGCAATGCCTTTGACGCGAAGGGCTTCGTCGACGGCACCGCCGATCCGGCAGGTGCCGACGGGATGGTGGAACGAGTCAGTCGCCCGGCGGATGAAGTCGTGTCGGCCGGCGCGGTCGGTCCAGTCCGGGCCCGGGTAGATCTCCTTCGCGCGCCAGTCGTCGAACGCTTTGGCGGCGCCGATGCCGCGCGCAATGTCGATGCCGCGCGCCAGAACCTCGATGTCGTCGGGCTCCGACAGGTAGTTCGGATCGATGAGCGCGGGCGCCAGCGGATTGCTCGAGGCGAGCGTCACGCTGCCCCGGCTGCGTGGCCGCAGGTGGCAGGGCACGAGGACATAGGCCGGCGAAGGCAGCGGCCCGACCGTCGGCCGGACGAACGGTAGCGACAGGCACATGATGACAAGGTCCGGACTCTCGTCGGGCTTCGACGGCGGCACATAGAGCAGGGCATCGGCGTGATTGTAGTGCGAGGCCGGAACGTCGCGACGCGCCTGGTAGGCGACGCCCGCCAGCAGCAGATGATCCTCCAGATGGCGGCCGACATCGGGCAGGTCGGCGGCGATGCCGATGCCGAGCGCGCGAAGTTCGTCGGCGGGCCCGATGCCCGACAGCATCAGCAGGCGCGGGGAATCGATCGCCCCGGCAGAGAGCAGGACTTCGACGTCGGGCCGCACGACACGCCCGGCCAGGCGCACACCCAGGCACCGTCCGCGCTCGATCTCCAGGCCGAGGACTGCCGTCCCGGCGAGCAGATCGACCTGCACGTCTTCGAGGCTGGCGAGGTACGCCGTCGCGGCGTCGTCGCGGCTGTGTGCCTTGATGCTGAGCTGGTTCCAGCCGACGCCCGTCGTGTTTTCGCCGCCGAGGTCGGCGGTCTTCGGGAAGCCCGATTGCTGCGCGGCGGCCATGAAGGCTTCGGCCACAGGCGTGCGATCCGTAACGTCCGCCAGCGACAGGACACCCAGGGGGCCGCTGCCGCCGCGCCAGCCACTGGCGCCGCCGGAAAAGGTCTCGGCACGCTTGAAGTAGGGCAGCAGGTCGGCGGAACGCCAGCCCGGCGGCCACCGGTCGTAGGCCGCCGGATGACCGCGTTGGTAGGCCAGCGCATTGATGATGCTCGAACCGCCCACCGCCTTGCCGCGCGGGCAGGTGATCGCGCGGCCGCCCAGCCCGGGTTGTGGCGTGGTCGTGTATCGCCAATCGAGTTCGCTGCCCTGCAGCCCTGGCCAGTCGGGCGGGACCGCAACGGCCGGCAGCGTGGCCGGACCGCCGGCCTCGATCAGGAGCACCCGCCGCCCGGCGCGGCCGAGCCGATGCGCCAGCACGCAACCCGCCGACCCGGCGCCGACGATCACGTCGTCATAAGCCGGGCGAAGCTGCTCGGGCGACTGCAGGGTGCGGACGCCCGAAGCCGCCCGGGCGGGCGAAGCGAGGCCCGACAAGGCGAGCCCACCGGCCACGGCAGTCCCGAGCGCCTGGCGTCGTTTCAGGTCGCCGCGTCCGACATCGCCACCGCTGCCGTCATCTCCGAACGATCGTGTTCCGCTCATGCCACCCTGCCGGTTCCCGGCGCTCATCCTCCCGAAGGGACGAACTCCCGGCAATCGGCGAGTGCCGATGAACGCGCGGGAAGCGCGCGCCAGAAGCTAGGCGATGTCGCTCGCCTGGATGCGCTTCACGCCCGCATCCGTCATCTGCTTCCAGGCCGCCGCCAGCGAGCCGTTGAGATCGATGCCGCGCGTCGCATCCTCGATCACGTAGGCCGTGAAGCCGAGCTTGCGCGCATCCATCGCCGTCCACGCGACGCAGAAATCAGTGGCGAGCCCGGTCACGAACACGGTGTTGATGCCGCGCTCCTTCAGATAGCCGGCGAGACCGGTCATGGTCTTGCCATCGGCCTCGACGAAAGCCGAGTAGCTGTCGACGTTCTTGTTGTGGCCCTTGCGGATGATGAGCGACGCCGTCGGCAGTTTCAGATCCTTGTGCAGGCCGGCGTCGTCGGAGCCCTGCACGCAGTGATCGGGCCACAGGACCTGCGTGCCGTAGGGCAGCGCCGTGGTCTCGAATGGCTTCTTGCCGGCATGCGCGCTGGCGAACGAGGCGTGGCCCGGCGTGTGCCAGTCCTGCGTGACGACGATGTTCTCGAACGAGGCGGCGAGCTTGTTGATCACCGGCACGACCTCGGCGCCGCCCTTCACCGGCAGCGTGCCGCCGTCGATGAAGCAGTTCTGCACATCGACCACGATCAGCGCCGACTTGGCATCGGGCTTGATGGTGCCGGCGGCGCGCGCCTGATGCAGGCCGCCGAACCCGGCCGTGAGGCCGATGGCGGCGGTCGAACCCAGGAAGAGACGACGTGAGAGAGCGGGAGAAGCGATGACTTGCATGGCGACCTCCAGGTAAGCGCAAACGCTAGCATTTTGCGGGGTTTCCGAGAAGCCGGGGCACTTCACCCTGACCCGATTCCAAGCCTCATTCGCTTATGCGGGCTTTTGCCTGTATAGGCTCCCGCCATGACAACAGCAGCAATCGGCAAGCATATGGTCTGGGTGGAGAAGCCCAAGGGTGGCCGTCGCATCGGCATCGCCTACTCGACGCTCAAGGAAGCCCAGCTTCAGGCGGTTTCGCTCGAGCGGGACGGCTACTCGGTGATCGAGATCCTCCCCACCAGCCTGCCGAAACCCAACCTCGTCTAGGGTCGCCGCGAACCGAGTGCTTGCACTGCATGCATTTGCTCACGCAGATGTGATGAGCCGGTTCAGCAGGAAAATGCTATTGCTTCAGGCAGGCTGGCGGTGGGACCGCCCCAGTCTTTCTGCTTCGGACATGACCCTCCCGCGCACGCCGCGGGCAGACGCTCGAGGGCGAGGGTGTAGTTCACACGGATGGTACGTCACGCTAGGCCGGCACGAGTCCGCATTTGAGCCCGTCCCCACCGAGCACCGATAAGACTCGGAACGGACGCATCGCGCTACCTGTCACAGGAATACTGTGACGGGTGCGCCGGGCTTGTGACATCTGAAGAAGAAACGACCTCTAAAAAGCCCGTGAAACAGGGCTCGGCCCGGACTCCGGGCAGGTGCGTGTCACAACATTTGTCACAACTTGGTGTGACACATTGGGATGTGACACGCGATCAGGACAATGGCTCTTCGGCGTGCGGGGAGCTTAGGCGAGGCTCGCCTTTTCGATCACCTTGCGCATCACGGTGGGCAGGGCGCGGTCGTCGAGGAGATCGAGGGTGCACCACGCGCCGCCGGGCACCAGCGTGGCCAGGCGGTCGGTGGTGGCGGTGGCGCGCGCCACGCTCAGTTCCAGGTGGAAGTGCGTAAACGTGTGCCGCACCAGCCCGTCGAGCAGCGTCCAGCGCGCCGGGACCGGCGGATCAGCCAGGGCATCGGCGGGGTTGAACTTGCCCTCGCGCCACGGGCTCGACGGCACCTCGTCCATGCCGCCCAAAAGCCCCTTGGGCGGGCGTTTGCGCAGCAGCACGGCACCGTCCTTGCGCGCCAGCACGAAGGCGAGGCCGCGCCGCGTCGGTTTTTCTGCCTTGGGTGAACGTCGCGGCAGGGTCTCGGCGATGCCGAGTTTTAGCGCACGACAGCTGCGACTGAGCGGGCAGATGACGCAAAGCGGCTTGCGTGGGGTGCACACGGTTGCGCCGAGATCCATCATCGCCTGGGCGTAGTCGCCGGCGCGCTGGTCGGGCACGAGTTCGGCGGCGCGGGCGGTGATCTCGATCTTGGCGTCCGGCAGCGGCGTTTCGATCGCTTCCAGGCGGGCGATGACGCGTTCGACGTTGCCGTCGACCGCCGAGGCCTTGTGATCGAAGGCGATCGCGCGGATGGCGGCGGCGGTGTAGGGGCCGATGCCGGGCAGCGCGCGCAGGCCCGCTTCGTCCTCGGGGAAGCGACCGCCGCGCTCGGCCACGGCGCGGGCGCAGGCGTGCAGGTTGCGGGCGCGGGCGTAGTAGCCGAGGCCGGCCCAGGCCGAGAGAACGTCGTCCAGCGGGGCGGCGGCCAGCGCTTCGACGGTGGGCCAGCGTTTTACGAAGCGGCGGTAATAGTCGCCGACCGTGGCCACCGTGGTCTGCTGCAGCATGATCTCCGACAGCCAGACCAGGTAGGGCACCGTGCGCTCACCGGGCGGCGCACGCCACGGCAGGGTGCGACGATGACGATCGTACCAAGTGAGCAGCCGCAGGGCGTGGGTCATGGCCATGTAAGGAGGGGTGGCCTACCATAAGAAACGGAGTTTGAAAGGGTCCATGCGGGAAAACGGCTTCCGTGCCCTTGGCGGTCTTGCCCAGCGGCTCACGTCCGGCATCGCAAAAGGCCGTGGCGCCTCGATCGCGCGCCTGCGTGCCGAATGGTCGGCCATCGTCGGGCCCGACCTTTCCCGCACCACGCGTCCCGAGGCCCTGGTGGCGGGTCGTGGGGCCCGGAACTCGAGCGGCGCCGGCAAGGTGCTCCGGCTGCGTGTCTCAGGGGCCGCCGCGCTCGAAGTCCAGCACCAGACCGGCCAGATCGTGGAACGCGTAAATGCCTATTTCGGACACCGGATGGTCGACGATATCCGCCTGGTGCAGGGCGCCATCGGCCGGGCCCTGCCGCCGCCTGCGACGCCGGCGCCGGACCCGCAGACCGTGACCCAAGTGGCGGCCCGCGCCGCCGCTGTAGAAGACCCCGATCTCAGGGCGGCGCTGACACGGCTGGGTGCGCGCGTGGCCAATCGGCGCGGTGTTCTGATGGGGATGCTGGGCGCCCTGTTCGTAGGCGACGATCTGCGCGCCCAGGAGTTGTCCCGCGCCAAGCTGCTGGAGCCGCTGCCCGGCGATCACATCCTGGGCGACCCGAAGGCGCCCAACGTCCTGATCGCCTATGTCTCGTTTACCTGTCCGCACTGCGCCACCTTCTACATCGCGGTGCTGCCGACGCTGCGGCGAGAATGGATCGACACCGGCCGCCTAAAACTGATCCACCGCCAGTTCCCGTCGGATATCTATGCCACCCGGGCGGCCCAGCTCGCCGAATGCGCGCCCCCGGACAAGTTCTACGCCATCTGCGATGCCCTGTTCCGGAACCAGGTCGAGTGGATGACGGCGCCCGATCCGCTGGTCGACATGGTGGCCGCGCTGGCGGCCCAAGGCGTGACCCCGGAGAGCGCCCAGGCCTGCTTCGACAACAACCTGGCTTTGGACAAAGTCGTGGCCGATGTGCAGTCCGGGCAGGCGCTCGGGGTGACGGCCACGCCGACCCTGTTCATCAACGAGCAAAACTACGCGAATCCCGGCGGCATGGACGCCATCGCAGCGATTTTACGCCAAGTGGGACGGTAATCGTTTGACTCCCCACAGGTGAAATTCCCAAGATGTAGTGGAGAGGATGACGGCAATGAGGAATATCTTGATTGTCGCCGGAGGCGCCGTGGCAGTGGCCGCGATCGTCGCTGGCGTCTATTTCGGCACGCGCCCCCCGGCTCCGGGGCCGGCGCCGGTTGCCGTGGCGGCGACGGCCGACAAGGCTGCCCTCATGGCCGTCCAGCCCGGTGACCACGTCTTGGGCGACCCCAAGGCGCCCATCACCATCATTGAATATGCCTCGCTCACCTGCTCGCACTGCGCCCATTTCCACACCCAGATCCTGCCCGATCTGAAGAAGAAGTGGATCGACACCGGCAAGGTGAAGCTGGTCTATCGAGACTACCCGCTCGACCAGATCGCGGTGAAGGCGGCCCAGATCGCCGAATGCGCCGGCAACGACAAATACTTCGGCGTCATCGACATCATTTTCCGCGGCCAACCGCAGTGGGCGACGGGCGCCGATCCGATCGCCGAACTCTCCAAGCCACTGCGCATCGCGGGCCTGGGCGAGGCCGAGATCAAGGCCTGCCTCGCCAACGACGCCATGATGGCGCCCGTGCTCAACGATTACCGCAGCGGCGAGGCGCTCGGCGTCAATGCGACGCCGACCCTGTTCATTGGCGGCAAGCTCTATCGCGGCTCGCGTTCGGTCGAGGATATCGACAGTGAACTCGGCAAAATCGCCAAATAAGTAACCAGACAAGTAAGTAACAGACAGGGCGTGGTGTAGATGGTCCAGTTCGACAAGCTCCGGCTCTCCGGCTTCAAGTCCTTCGTCGACCCGACGGAGCTCGTCATCGAGTCCGGCATGACCGGCATCGTCGGCCCCAACGGCTGCGGCAAGTCGAACCTTGTCGAAGCGCTCAAGTGGGTGATGGGCGAGACCTCGGCCAAGCAGATGCGCGGCAGCGAGATGGAGGACGTCATCTTCGCCGGCGCCGGCACCCGTCCGGCGCGCAACATCGCCGAAGTGATGCTGTCTCTCGACAACAAGACCCGCACTGCGCCGGCGATGGTGAACGACACCGACCAGCTCGACGTCGTGCGCCGCATCGAGCGCGGCCATGGCTCGGCCTATTCGGTGAACGGCCGCGATATCCGCGCCCGCGATGTGCAGACGCTGTTTGCCGATGCCGCGACCGGCTCGCGCTCGACGGCCATGGTTAGCCAGGGCCGCATCGGCGCGATTATCAACGCCAAGCCCGCCGACCGCCGCACCATCATCGACGAAGCCGCCGGCATCACCGGCCTCTATGCCCGCCGCCACGAGGCCGAACTGCGCCTGCGCGCCGCCGAGCAGAACCTGGCCCGCGTGCAGGACGTCCTCGTCGCCCTCGAGGAGCAGCACAAGGGCCTCAAGCGCCAGGCGCGACAGGCCAGCCGCTATCGCAATCTCTCCGATCATATTCGCCGCGCCGAAGCGGCCGTTCTGGCGCTGAAGCTCGCCAGTGCGGAAAGCGATCTCGCCAACTCGGGCGAGCGCCTGCGCGAGGCCGAAGCCCTGGTCGCCGATCTCACGCGCCTGGTCGGTCTTGCCACCACGGCGCAGGCCGAGGCCGCGACCTCGCTGCCGCCGCTGCGCAACGACGAAGCCGCTGCGGCGGCTGCCCTTCAGCGCCTGCGCGTGGCGCACGATGCCCTCACCGCCGAGGCCGAGCGCGTGGCGCAGGCCCAGCAGGAGGCCGAGACCCGCCTGCGGCAGACCGATTCCGACCTCGAGCGCGAGCGTGGCCGCAAGGGCGACGCCGAAGCCGCGATCACCGATCTCGATGGCCAGCGCGGCCGCCTGGAGCAGGAGCGCGTGGGCGAAGAGGATCGCGCAACATCGGCCCGCGCGGCCCGCGATACCGCCCAGACCGATACCGCCGCGGCCGAGGCTGGGCATGATCGCCTGACGCGGCAGATCGCCGACGACGAGGCACTGCGCCAGAGCGTCGGTCGCGAGATCGCCGAATTGCAGGATCGCCTGCGCCGGATGTCGGTGCGGTGCGACGAAGTCACCGCCCAGCGGCACCAGGTCGAAACCGAACTCGCGGGCCTGCCGGCGCTGGCCGAGGTCGAGGCCGCGCTCGAAGCTGCTCGTGCAGCGTTCGAGACGGCCCGGCGCGAAGGCCAGGAGGCGATCGAGAACGCCCGTGAGGCGGCGCGCTACGAATCCGATGCGGCGCGGATGGCGGTGGCCAAGGCCGAAGCCGAACGCATCGACATGGAGCGCGCGCGCGCGGCCGAACGTCAGGCCGCCGAGGCGAGCCACGCCACGGCCGCCGAGATCGTGCAGAAGACCAACGCGCGGCTGACCAAGCTCAGGGCGGAAGAGGCGGGTGTCGCCGCGGCGCTGAAGTCGGCGGCGAATTCGCTTTGGCCGCCGCTGCTCGACGCGCTCACCGTCGAGCCCGGCTTCGAGAAGGCGCTGGGTGCCGCATTCGGCGACGAACTGGAAGCCTCGTCCGATCGTGGCGCGCCGGTTCATTGGCTGCCGCTGGAGCCGCTCGCCGATGCGCCTGAACTGCCGGAAGGCGCGACGCCGCTCGGCGCCCATGTTGCGGCACTGCCGGAACTGGCGCGTCGCATCGCCTTCATCGGTCTCGTTACCGACGATGCCACCGGCGAGATGCTGCAGCCGGCCCTGAAGCCCGGCCAGCAGCTCGTTACCAACGAAGGCGCGGTGTGGCGCTGGGACGGATACACGATGCGCGCCGGCGCCCCCTCGACGGCCGCAGTACGTCTCAGCCAGCGCAATCGGCTGGCGGAGCTCCGTCAGCAGATCGACGGCGTGGTTGCCGAACAGACCGTTGAACAGGCGCGCGTCGACGCCGAAACGGTCTGGCTCGCCGCCGCCCGCGGTGCCGAACGGACCTGCGTCGAGCAGGCCCGCCAGCACGAACGCGATGTGGCCGCGGCCGCACGGCGCAAGACCGAGGATGCGGGCGAAGCAAC
>CANJHI010000046.1 GCA_947474005.1 Alphaproteobacteria bacterium
CGCAAATTATTCGATGGCCGCGAGGGAGACGGAACCTACACCGACGAGGACGTCATGGCGCTCGCGGCGCGAGCGGCCGCCTATGCTTCGATCGCCAAGCGTGGACCGCTTGCCTTGATACCCAAGCCCGGCATGGGCGCAGAACTGGCCAAACGGTTCGTGAACGTGGGCAAGTTCACCGGCGAGGCGCGGATTTTCTTCTCGGTGGACGAAGCCATGGCATGGCTCGAAGCACAACCCGAGGGCAAGCCCCTGCCGGAGGACAAGCGTTAATCAGCGGCGAGAGGCCGGTTCTCCAGGCGCAGGCGGGAGGCCGGCGCGCGGCCATCCTCGGTCGGCTGGTAGACGACGCTGAACAGGGTGCGCGCGCGGGCAAGCGCCTCGCCGAATCCCTTCTGCTCGCTCTCGAAGGAATCGAAGCCGCAGCGCAGCATGAAGGCGATCTGGTCCTGCAGGACGCCGCCGGTGGCCCGCAGTTCACCCCGATAGCCCATGCGCCCGCGCAGCAGACGCGCCTGGCTGTAGGCACGGCCATCGCTGAACTTGGGGAAGTCGAGCACAATGAGACGGAGCCGACCGACGTGCGGCGCCAGGTCCTCGACCGGGTCGGTGTTGGCCAGTGCGACGGCGGGCCACTCGGGCCGCTGCTGCCAGTCGGCGAAGGACAGCGGCACGTAGGTCGCGGGCAGGCCGCCCGCTTCGCTATACAGTGGCATAGACTCGCTCCTTGAACGGCTGGGCGCCGATGCGCCGATAGGTGTCGACGAAGCGTTCACCGGCGGCGCGGGTGTCGAGGTAGGTGGCAACCAGCGCATCGACAGCCTCGACGACCTTGTCGGCCGCCACGGCCGGCCCGAGGATCGTGCCGAGTGCCGTCTTGCCGAAGTCGACGTCGCCGCCCAGGCTGATCTGGTAGAGTTCGATGCCGTTCTTATCGACGCCCAGGATGCCGATATGGCCGACATGATGATGGCCGCAGGCGTTGATGCAGCCCGAGATCTTTATCTTGAGATCGCCGATGTCGTGCTGACGCGCCAGCTCCGAGAAATGATTGGAGATGCGCTGGGCCACCGGGATCGAGCGCGCATTGGCGAGCGCGCAATAATCGAGGCCCGGGCAGGCGATGATGTCGGTGATCTTGCCGACGTTGGCCTCGGCGAAACCAAGACGCCCGAGTGCCGCATAGACCGCCGGCAGATCCTCTATGGCGACATGCGGAAAGATCAGGTTCTGCTCGTGGCTGACCCTGAGCTCGCCCTGGCTAAAGGCATCGGCGATGTCGGCCACGCCTTCCATCTGCACGGCGCTGGCATCGCCCGGCGGCGCGCCCACGGGCTTCAACGACGCGGTCACGATCGCATAACCCTTCACGCGATGCGGCGCGACATTGGATTTCAGCCACAAGGCGAAGTCGCGGTTCTCCAGCCTCAGCGCCTCGACGGCACCCACCAGATTCGACTTGGGAGGCAGGTCGGGCAGCGCGAACTGGCGCGTGATCGCCTCGATGGTCTCGTTGCTGAGGCCCAGCAAACCATCGCGGGTCTCGGCGTACTCGGCCTCGACGTCGGCGCGCATCTTGTCGACGCCGACCTCGTGCACCAGAATCTTGATCCTGGCCTTGTAGAGATTGTCGCGCCGGCCGTAGCGATTGTAGACGCGCAGCGTCGCCTCGAGATAGGCGAGCAACTCGTTCTTGGGCAGGAACTCGCGCAGCGTCTTGCCGATCATCGGGGTGCGGCCGAGGCCGCCACCCACGATCACCTCGAAGCCCACCTCGCCGGTGTCGTTGCGCCACAGACGCAGGCCGATGTCGTGCACGCGGACCGCCGCGCGGTCGTTCGGCGAGCCGGTGATGGCGATCTTGAACTTGCGCGGCAGGAAGGTGAACTCGGGATGCAGCGTCGACCACTGGCGCACGATCTCGGCCCAGATCCGCGGGTCCTCGATCTCGTCGGCGGCGGCACCGGCAAAATGATCGGCGGTGACGTTGCGGATGCAGTTGCCGCTCGTTTGCAGCGCATGCATGTCGACCTCGGCCAGCGCCGCCAACGCATCAGGCGCGTCCTCGAGCTTGATCCAGTTGAGCTGCAGGTTCTGCCGGGTCGTGAAGTGGCCGTAGCCGCGGTCGTACTTGCGCGAGATCTCGGCCAGCTTGCGCAGCTGGCGCGACGACAGCGTGCCGTAGGGAATGGCGATCCGCAGCATGTAGGCGTGAAGCTGCAGGTAGAGGCCGTTGGTGAGCCTGAGCGGCTTGAACTGCTCTTCCGTCAGTTCGCCGGCGAGCCGACGACGCACCTGGTCACGGAACTGGTCGACGCGTTCGGAGACCAGCGTGCGGTCGTAGTCGTCGTAGTGATAAAAATAGGTGTCAGGCATAACGCACCGCGTCGGCGGCAATGGCGTCGAAGGTGAGACCCGAGGCGCGGATCTTTTCCCGGAGCGAGAGCGGCTCGATGGTGCCGTCCTCTTCCTCGGCCACCGCGACAAGGAACGGGTCGATCACCGGGAAAGCCTCGGCCCGGGCACGCAACAGCAGGATCTCTCCGGTGCGGCCGTCGCGGGCGACCGCGGCGCGATCGAGCCGGATCGTCCACTCACCGGCATCGTCGAGCCATACCACGACACCGTCGGACAGGCGGTTGGCGCTCGCAACCTGCAGGTCGCCGCTCAAATTCTTGGCCATTACGACACCTCTGCGAGTTGCGGACGCCCGGCGTCGGCCACATAGGCCGTGACCTCGCCCACGATGATGAGGCTGGGACCGGCGTCGCCACTTGTGTGGGTGGCGGCGAGCCGCGCCAGGTCGGAGAGCCGGCCCGCCGAGACCCGTTCGTCGGGTCGCGTGCCGTTCTCGACGATGGCGACCGGCGTGTTGGGGTGGGTGCCGGCGTCCAAAAGACGGTCGCGCACGGAAGCGGCTTCCGTGGCGCCCATGTAGATCGCGAGTGTGTGACCGCGTGCAGCCAGCGCAGGCCAGGTCGCTTCGCCGCCATCGGCGCCATGACCACTCACGAAGGTTATCGCTGAAGCCAGGCGGCGTTGTGTGAGGGGGATACCCACCGAAGCGGCGACGCCGAGCGCGGCGGTGATCCCGGGAACGACCGTGACCGGCAGGCCGGCGGCACGCAATGCGTCCACTTCCTCGCCGCCACGCCCGAAGATGAAGGGATCGCCCGCCTTCAGGCGCACCACGGTCTGGCCAGCGCGCACGCGACGTACCAGCTCCGCCTCGATGGCGGCCTGTGCCCAGCCCGCCTGCCCCTTGCGCTTTCCGACCGGCACCAATTCAGCGTCGCGCCGGGCGCGACCAAGGATGGCTGGCGGCACCAGCTCGTCGTGCAGGATGGCATCGGCTTCCTGTAGAAGCTGTGCCGCTCGGAGCGTCAGCAGATCGGGATCGCCGGGGCCTGCGCCCACGATATGGGCGATGCCGACCGGAGACGTCCGGCGGCGAACGGCGTCGAGTTCGCCCAGCGCCACGCGCCGGGCGCCGGCCTCGTCACCCGCCAAGGCAAGCCGCGCCGCCGGCCCATCGATGAGGCGGCGCCACAAGCCGCGACGGCGTGCCGGGTCGGCGATCAGCGTATTCACCTGGGCACGGAAGGTATTGGCCAGCTTGGCCAGCGCCCCGATGCGCTCCGGCAGCGATGCCTCGATGCGGCCACGCAGGATGCTGGCCAAGGTCGGCGATGCACCACCGGTCGAGATCGCAACGACGACGCCGTCACGATCGACGATGGCAGGCAGAATGAAATCGCAGAGCGCCGGCCGGTCGGCGACATTGACCGGCACACCAGTGGCCTTCGCAATGCGCTGCGCCGCGGTGTCTCCCTCGAGGGTGCCGGTCGCAATGAACGCCGCCGCGGCGCCGCGGAAGTCGGCAGACTCAGCAACATCGGCCGATGGCCTCACGACCTTGGCGCCGGCGGAGTGCGCGAGATCCGCGCGGCGATCGGCGGCGGGGCCATGGCCCACGACGACGACTTTGCGGCCGGTAAGGTCGAAGAACAGCGGCAGGTGCTTCACGACACGGCGGCCCGGAGCAGGACATTGAAAGCCAGCATGGCGGCGGCCTGGGAGATCGACAGGATCCACAGCAGAGAGTTGGGCTTGCGAAGGAACTTGGACATGCGGGCACCCGCGTTCGATGAATTCTTGATCTGGCGTTGTTTCGCACGTCCGCCATAACTTGAATTACCGAAGGTTCCTCGCACTGGAGCATTTCTTGCCGTTCAACCGCTCAGGAAGGAAATTTTTACCCCCCTTGACCTCGGGAGAGCCGTTCCTAAATCCCTGCTGTCGCCTGTGCCCATTCCGGGGCGGGCGGCGACACAACATCGCTCACTGGAGGATGATCTATGCGTACGTTCGACTATTCACCGTTTCATCGCGCCACCGTCGGTTTCGACCGGGTTTTCAACCTGCTCGACTCGGTGGCCGGGCAAGCCAGCACCAACGGCTACCCCCCGTACAACATCGAAAAGTCAGGCGATAACGACTACCGCATCGTGATGGCGGTGGCGGGCTTCGCCGAGGCCGAACTCAACGTGACCCAGAAGGAGAACGAGCTCCTGGTCACCGGCCAGACGGCGGCCAACGCCCCGGACGAGAAGCAGTATCTCTACCGCGGCATTGCCGGGCGCAACTTCGAGCGTCGCTTCCAGCTCGCCGACCATGTGAAGGTCGTGGGCGCCAAGCTTGCCAACGGCCTGCTGACGATCGAGTTGCAGCGCGAGATCCCGGAAGAGAAGAAGGCCCGGGCGATCCCTGTCGTGGCCGACGCTCTGCCGGCGCTGACGCACTAACTGTCTTCGAGGGGGCGCTGCGGGAGACCGCGGCGCCCTTTTTCGTTACACCATTTTCGTTACAATGGCGGCATGACCCTCTCCGCCCAGCTCACCCACTTCGGCATCCATGCGACCGATATCGACCGTATGGTCGATTTCTACACCCGCGTGATGGGCTTCGTGATCAGCGACCACGGCACCGGGAGATCGGGCGCACGCGTCGTGTTCATGACCCAGAATCCGGAATGCCACCATCAGTTCGTGCTGTTCGACGGGCGGCCCAGCGACATGCCGTACAATCCGGTCAACCAGATCTCCTTCCGGCTCGACTCGCTCGACATGCTGAAGGCCTATCGCAAGGCGCTGGTCGCCGCCGGCATCACCCAGCATCGCGTCACCGACCATGGCAACGCCTGGGCGCTCTATTTTCAGGATCCCGAAGGCAATCCGGTCGAGATGTACTGCGACACGCCCTTCTATACACCGCAGCCCTGTGGCGAGCCGCTCGACCTCGATCAGCCGAACGACCAGATTCTTGCGTGCACCGAGGCAATGTGCCGGAGCCGGCCGCGCTTCATGTCGCGCGAGACCTGGATGCAAAGCATCCAGGCCAAGCTCGACACAAGACCTTAGGTTACTTCTTCGCGTACTTGCCCGTGAGCTGCGGCGTGTGCGGTCCCTCGCCGCCCTTGTCCTTGTGCTGGGAGCGCGTGGTGCGCGCCCAGGTACGCTTCAGATCATCCTTGATGCTGAACCTGAGCGTGCCAACCTTCTCGACGGTGAGCTCGATCTTGTCGCCGTCCATGAAGGAGTTGAGGCCGCGGTGATTGGTGCCGGTGGCAACGACGTCGCCGGGCTCCAGCGTATGGATCGAGGAAAGCCACTCGATGACGCGCGGGATCTGGTGCGCCATGTCGTCGGTGTTGAACTTCTGCATCGTGACGCCGTTGTTCTTGAGCTCGATGTTGAGCTTCTGCGGATCGGCGATCTCGTCGGCCGTCACCAGCCATGGGCCCATCGGCGCGAAGGTGGCACGCGACTTCATCTGGAAGAACACGTTGCCCGGTGGCGGCAGACCGCGGGCCGAACCATCGATGAAGCAGGTGTAGCCGAAGATGTACTGCTTGTAGTCGGCGGCCTTCACGTTGGAGGCGCGTTTGCCGATCACCAGCGCGAGCTCGGCCTCGCCCTCGAAGATGCTGGCCGGCACGTCGGGCAGCACCATAGTGTCGCCGTCTCCGATCACCGCCGTCGCCGCCTTGTGGAAGCAGTTGATGGCGGGCTTCTCCGGCAGGGTGCCGTCTTCCATGTAGTTGACGGCCATGCAGTCGATGTTGCCGGGACGCGGCACCGGCGGGCGGAGCTGCACGCTGGCAAGCGGCACGCCTTTGCCGTCAGCGGCAGCCTTCTCGAGCTTGCCCTTGTAGCTGTCCCATTCGGCGATGACGCCGACGATCAGGTCGCGCGTGTCGCGATGGGGCACGCCCTTGGCTGCGTCGGTGACGTCGACGACCTGGTCGCCCTTGATGACGCCCAGGCGCCAGTCGTTGAAATAGCAAAGCTTCACTTCTTCTCTCCCTCTTCGAGTACTGATTTGGCGACGCCCGCCGCCGACATGGCGGTCGGCCAGCCGGAGTAGAACGCCATGTGCGTGATGACCTCGACGATCTCGTCCTTGGTCACGCCGTTGTCGATGGCGCGGGCGACGTGGCCCTTGAGCTGTTCGGTGCGGTTCATGGCGACCAGGGCGGCGCAGGTGATCAGGCTGCGGTCGCGCTTGGAAAGACCGGGCCTCTCCCAGACGTCGCCATAGACGACCTTCTCGGTGAGATCGATCAGCTTGGGCACGAACGATCGCACGGCGTCGCGGGCGTTTGGAACGGGTGGCTTGGACATCTTTTTCCTTTCTGTGTCAGGGACTGGATCAGGGGCTAGCGTGGCCGAGGAAACGTTCCGGCGGCCGTTCGCCCCATTGCGATTGGAAGCCCTCCTCGGCGCTCAGCAGATGGCCGCCGTTCGAGGCGTTCAGTCGGTCGGTGTCGGCCCAGCGCTCATGCACCCGGCCCCACGGATCGCTCCAATAGTCGTAGACCTGGCTGCCCAGCAGATGGCGGCCGATGCCCCACATGTGGTCGTACTTGCCAAGGCGCTTGAGATATTCGTGATCCTGGAAGATGGCGTCGATGTCGTGCGCCTCGTAGGAGACGTGGTTGAGCCCCGTCTTCTCGTTGTGCACGCAGAACAGCACGTGATGGTCGACGTACTCCTCGCCGCAGTCAAGCCGACTGAAGGAACCGATGACATTGTCCTTCTCGCCGGCATAGACGTCGTCGGAGCGGATCATGCCCAGCGTCTCGCGGAACCAGGCGACCGTCTCCTTGACCTTCGGCGTCGACAGCACGCCGTGCCCGATGCGCTGGATCGGCGTGGGCGACTTACCGAGCCGCATCAGCCGGCCGGCGCGCCGGTGCGGCTCGCTGCCGGAGTTCGGGACATCGCGCTCGGTCTTGGTCACCGGTACCTTAGCCATGCCATGGATGACCTCGATCTGGTAGCCGTTGGGCTCAGTGAGGCGAACGCGCTTGCCGCCGCCCGGCTCGTTAATGGTCTCGATCCCCGAGGCGCCCGGCAACTTGGCGATGCGCTTCAGATCGTCTTCGCTGGCTGCGTGGTAGCCAAAGCCGATGAACCTGGTGCCACCCTTGTGCACGGCGTGCAGGTGATGGTGGCCGTCGGTACCGCGCATATAAAGCGCGTCGGGTGTCCGCTCGGCCCGGACCATGCCGAAATGGGTGAGAAACTCCTCCATCTCGTCGAGGTCCGGCGCTTCCATGCGGGGAAAGGCAAACTCGGCAACCTTGATCGCTACCATGATATTCCTCCGGGTTCGGTCTTATGACGCCTTGAACTTGTCGGGCAGGCGCTCCTCGTTGCCGAGCGCCACGCGACGAACACCTTCGCTGTCAGGGCTGGACGAAAAGCCGTCCTTCGAGCGCGGCGCCGGCGTTTCCACGACCTTGTTCGACAACCGGCCGACACCCGTGACCTCGACGTCGATCGTATCGCCGACCTCGAGCGGCCGCGAGTTGGCGGGCGTGCCCGTCAGCAGGATATCACCCGGCAGGAAGGTCATGTGGCGCGCGAGATCGGCGATCAGATAGCCGCAGTCGAAGATCTGCTCACTGACCGCGCCTTCCTGAACCATCTTGCCGTTCTTGTAGGACCGCAAGGTCGACTTCCGCACGTCGACGCCCGACACCAGCCCCGGCCCGATCGGGCAGAATCCGTCCATACCTTTCACACGCAACATCGAGCCTGCGTCCGTGTCGCGGAAGTCGTGGCATCCGAAATCGTTCGACGGCGCGAAGCCCGCAATGCAGTCCCAGGCCTCCTCGCGCGTGACGTTCTTGGTCACCTTGCCGAACACGACGGCCATCTCGCCCTCGTAGTTCACGTACTTGTAGCCGGCGGGACGGACCAGTTCGCCCTTGTGCGCATTGAGCGCCGTCAGCGGCTTCTGGAAGTAGGTCGGCGTGGCCGGCGGCTTGGTCGTGTTGTTGAACTCGAAGTAACGCGAGATGTAGTTCACGTGCACGCAGACGATCTTGGTCGGCGTGCATGGCGGCAAGTGGACCACGTCCTTCTCGTCGCAGGTGCGTCCATCGGCGAAGACGATCCTGCCGTCCTTGAATTCCACCCAATAGGCGCTGCCGTCCTTGATGACGTGGCGGATTTCCTTCCGCGGCCCTTCCAAAACGCTCATCCGGCTGCTCCCTACTTCTTCGCCTGTTGAATTGCCCGCCACACGTTCTGCGCGGTGGCGGGCATGGCCACGTCCTTGACGCCGAGCGGAGCCACCGCATCCAGCACCGCGTTCATCACCGCTGGCATGGCGCCCACCGTGCCCGCCTCGCCCGCCCCCTTGGCGCCCAGCGGGTTATACTTGGTGGGCACCGGGTTGGACTTCACTTCCATGCTGCACATCGTGTCGGCGCGCGGCATGGCGTAGTCGAGGAAGCTCGCGGTGAGCAGCTGGCCGCTTTCGCGATCCCATATGACCTGTTCACTCAGGATCTGGCCGACGCCCTGAGCGACGCCGCCATGGATCTGGCCTTTCAGTCCCATCGGATTCATCACCGTGCCGACGTCGTCGACCACGGCATAGCGGTCGAGCTTCACCTCGCCGGTGTCGGGATCGACCTCGACCTCGCAGATGTGACAGCCGTTGGGATAGGTGTCCTTCTCGCCGAGGAAGGTGGCGTTCTCGTAGAGGCCGCCCTCGAAACCCTTGGGCAGCTTGGTCGGATTGAAGGCGGCCATCGCGACCTGCTTCAGCGACACGCTCTTGTCGGTGCCGGCGATCTTGAAGGCGCCCTCGGCGAACTGGATGTCCTGTTCACCCGCTTCCAGAAGGTGCCCCGCGATACGCTTGCCCTTGGCGATCACCTTTTCGGCGGCGCCATAGAGCGCCGAACCGCCCAGCACCGTCGAGCGCGAGCCGTTGGTGCCCATGCCGAAGGCGACGCGATCGGTGTCGCCGTCGATGAACTGGACTTCGGCGGGATCGATCCCGAGACGCTCGTTCAGGATCTGCTTGAACATCGTCTCATGGCCCTGGCCCTGGTTCTTGGTACCCATGAGGAGCGCCGCCGTGCCGCTGGGATTGAAACGGATCTCGGCATATTCCGGCTGGGCGGTGCCGGCGGCCTGTTCGATGGCATTGACGATGCCGAGGCCGCGCAGCTTGCCGCGCTTCTTCGAATCCTCGGCGCGCGCCGCATAGCCCGCTACGTCGGCGAGCTCGATCGCCATGTCCATGTTCTTCTCGAACTGGCCGCAGTCGTAGAACGGCCCGACCGGGCTCTGGTACGGCAACGCGGCTTCCGAGAGCATGTTCTTGCGGCGAAGGTCGACGCGATCGACGCCCAGCTCGCGCGCCGCCTCGTCGATCAGTCGCTCGATCAGGTAGATCGCCTCCGGCCGGCCGGCGCCACGATAAGGTGCCGTCGGGTTGGTGTTGGAGAGCACGCCCACCACGTTGATGTAGGCCTTGGGAATCAGATAGACGCCCAGCACCGTGCCGATCATGCCGAAGGGCGACAGCAGGTTGCGGTCCGAGCCGACATAGGCGCCGATGTTGGCCAGCATGTTGAGGCGCAGCGCCACGAACTTGTTGTCCTTGTCGAGCGCCAGCTCGATCTCGCCGATATTGTCGCGGCCGTGCTCGTCGGCCATCACCGCCTCGCTGCGCTCGCAGGTCCACTTCACCGGACGCAGCAGTTTGCGGGCCGCCCACAGCGTCAGGCGGTGTTCGACGTATTGCCAGCCCTTGGTCCCGAAGCCGCCGCCGACGTCACCTGCGATCACCCGCATCTTGCTTTCGGGCACCTTGAAAACGTTCTGCGCCAGCATGTTGCGCACGCGATGGGGATACTGCACGTCGGCATAGAGCGTCATGCGGTCCTCGCCGGGATCGTAGACGCCCAGCGTTCCGCGCGGCTCCATGTACTGGGCATGCACACGCGTAATCTCGTAGCGCCGCTTGATGACTTTCGCCGCGCCCTTGATCGCTTCGTCGGTCGCCGCCTTGTTGCCGCGCTCGACAAAGTTGGAAATGTTGTCGGGACAATCGTCCCACACTGCGGCGGCGCCCGGCTTCACCGTGTCGGCGGTCGAGGTCACGGACTTCAGCGCCTCGTAGTCGATCTCGACCAGGTCGACGGCGTCCTTGGCTTCGGCCAGCGACTCGGCGATCACCATCACCACCGGATCGCCGACGTATCGCACGCGGTCCGTGATGAGCGGCGGACGCTGCGGGGCATACATCGGCTTCCCGTCGGGACGCTTCCTCGGCATGTTGGCCTTGGGCATGCCGAGCCCGTCGGCCACGACGTCATGGCCGGTGTAGACCGCAAGCACGCCGGGCGCCTTGCGCGCCGCCTCGACATCGATCGATTTGATGAGCGCATGGGCATGCGGCGAGCGCACGAACACGGCGTAGACCTGGCCGGGAAGATTGACGTCGTTGATGTAGCGGCCCTGCCCGCGCAGCAAGCGCGGATCCTCGAACCGCAGCACCGGCTGGCCTATTCCATACTTGCTCATGACGTCTTCACTCCCCGCAATAGATCGACTCTCGCTCGACTGGCCCGGACTCCTAGCCCAACGGCCCCATGAAGGCAGGGTCGGCATAGGTGTCCGACATCGGCTCCAGGCTCTCGGGCCACTCCTTGCCGACCTTGCGGCGCTCCGCAGCCGGGCGCGGCTTGCCGTCCCAGCCGACCCGCTCCATGTAATAGTAGAGCATCAGGCAGTGCCCGGCCGGATCAAGGAAGTGCGCGGCGTAGTCGACACCGGGATACAGCTCCGGCGGAATTGCATCGCTGAAGCTGACGCCGTTCTTCTTCAGAAACGACACGGCATCTCGGAGCTGCCGGTAGCTGCCGACTTGAACACCCATCGAGGCGACAGAAGTGTCGGGGTTCAGACCCAGTGCACCGCGCAGGGCCTTGGGGAACAGCGATAGGCTGTGATGCTCGCCGCCATTGCGCAGAAAAACGCAACGATGGCCCTTGTAGGTCACTGCCTCGGTCCGCACGAAACCCATGGTCTGGGTATAAAAGGCCTCGGAGGCGCTGACGTCGGCCACGAACAGGCTCATCGGGCCGATGTTGGTGACCTTGAACGGCCGCGGCAGGCGCACGCCCGCCACGACATACTCTTCGCTGCTGCGGTCCTGGATCGTGTTGCCGGTATTGATATCGACGCCCTTGGCGACGGCATCACGGACCTCCTGCTCCTCCGAGATCTGCGGCAGCTCGGGCTGCTCGCGGAAGGCGCGATAGTACATCGCCTCGGGCTTGCTGCGGCCGTCCCACCCGATCTGCTCCATGCCGTAGTAGAGCTCGACGGTGTGGCCGTCCGGATCGCGGATATAGGTGTGCCAGTTGCTGCCGGGCATGTCGCGACCGACGCGGCGGATCTCGACCTGCTTCTCGCGGAAGTAGTCGGCGGCGGCGAACACCTCGTCCATGGTGCCGACCTGCCAGGTGATCTGATTGACGGTGATGTCCTTGGCCACCGCGTCGTCACCGAAGATCGCGCCCAGCGACTTGTGCGCCAGCAGGAAGGCATGATGGTCGGAATTGTGGCTCATGAAGACGATGCGACCGTCTTCCAGGCGTTTGGCCATTTCCTCGCGGCCGGGATTCTTCTTCAGATCGCGGACGTCGGTGATGCGAAAACCCAGCAGCTTCGAATAGAAGTCGATGCCGCCCTGCAGGTCGGCGACATTGAAGCCGAAATGACCCAGCCGGCGGATCTTGAACGGCTGCGGATAGCGCAGGCCGCCGATATCGTAGGTCGCCGTCTTGTGAAGTGAGTCCATGATGTCCTCCTACGCCTTCTTGCGCTTCGCCATGTCGAGCGTGAGCCCGGGAACTTCCGACGCCGCCTGTTGCACCGTCGTCCTGATGTGCTTCTCGATCAGCCCGCAGGCGAGATCGACGTTGCGCGCCAGCACGGCGTCGCGCAGGTCAAGATGCTCGTTCCGCCGCCGCGAGCGGGCATGGATCATGGTCAGCCAGTGGTAGCGGCGGGCCTGGTCGAACAGCTCGCTGCGAAAATGCAGCGACCACGGTGAGCGGCAGGTCGCCACCAGCGAGTCGTGGAAACGCTTGTGCCGCTTGCCCCATTCGCGCTTGACGCTGACCGGGTCGTCCTGCCGCGGCGGCGCCAGCTTGTTGAGCAGGAAATACGAACTCACGATCTCGGCTTCCCAGGCGTCGGTGCCGTGGCGGATCGCGTCGGCCAGCGTCCTGGTCTCGAGATAGACGCGCAGCTCGGAGAGATCGAGGAAGTCGGCCAGCGAGATCGGCGCCACCTGGAAGCCGCGGCCGGCCTCGGTGCGTGCCAGGCCCTCGGACACCAGGTGCGACAGCGCCTCGCGGAGCGTGCCGACACTGGTGCCATAGCGCTGCCGGAGTTCGCCGAAGCGCAGCTTCTGGTCGGGCTTCAGCACGCAGCACAGAATGTCCTCACGCATCTTGCGCAGCACGTCGAACGTGGCGGCATCTTCCAGGCTGACATCCTGCGGCGCCGTCGTGGCGGCCAGGTTCTCGATCGAACCCTCGAACGGCATGGCCAGGACTTTTCCCATGATCGGCTCCTCAAACGCCCAGATAGGCTTCGCGAATGTGCGGCTGCTTCAAGAGATCGTCGGGCAACCCGGTGGCCACGATCCGCCCCTGCTCCAGGACATAGGCGCGATCGGCGACACCCAGCGCCTTTATCACGTTCTGCTCGACCAGCAGCACCGCAGCACCGTCGTCGCGCACCTTGGAGATGATCTCGAACATGTCGTCGACGATGGTGGGCGCCAGCCCCAGCGACGGCTCGTCGAACAGCACGATGCGCGGCCGGGCCATCAGGGCCCGGCCGATCGCCACCATCTGCTGCTGCCCGCCCGACAGTTCGCCCGCGAGCTGGAGCCGCTTGTCGCGCAGGATCGGGAACAGGCCATAGACGCGCTCCAGCGACTCGTTGCGCGCCTTGCGTGCGGCCGCCAGGTAACAGCCGATCTCGAGGTTTTCCTCGACCGACATCTTCACGAACAGACGACGCCCTTCGGGCACCAGGGCGATGCCGTGCGCGCAATAGTCGTACGGCTTGACGCGCGCCATGTCGGCGCCGTCGAAGCGCAGTTCGCCCTGCCGGTAGCGCAGAAGGCCTGCGATGGCGCCGATCAGCGTCGTCTTGCCGGCCCCGTTGGGGCCGATCACCGACACGATCTCGCCGGCATCGACATCGATGGAAACATCCCACACCGCCGGCGCATCGCCGTAGCTGATGAAGAGGTTGCGCGCTTCAAGCAGCATAGGCTTTACCGAGATAGATGCTGATGACGCGCGGATCACGCATCACCTCGCGCGGCGCGCCGAGCGCAAACAGCTTACCCTCATTAAGCACCGCGACGCGGTCGGAGAGCTCGACCACCGCCCGCATCAGATGCTCGACGAAGACGATGGTGGCGCCCTGCGCGCGAATGGCGCGCACCAGACGGATGGCATTGTCGACCTCCGCCGGGTTGAGACCGGACAGCACTTCGTCGAGCAAAAGGAGCTTGGGCCGGGCCGCCAGCGCGCGCGCAAGCTCGAGGAACTTGCGCTCATGCAGATTGAGTTCCGCGGGCAAGGCCTTCTCCTTGCCGGCAAGACCCGTGAAGGCGATCCAGTGCAGGGCCTCGTCGTGGATCTCGGCAGCCGCACGGACCGGGCCGCCGAACGTCGCCGCCAGGGCAACGTTGTCGAGGACGGTCATGTTCACGAACGGACGCGGGATCTGGTAGGTCCGCGCCACGCCCCGGCCGGCAATTTCGTGCGCCGGCAGATGGCCGATCTGGACACCGTCGACAGCGATGGTCCCGCTGGTCAGCGGATAGAAGCCGGAAATGGCGTTGATCAGTGTCGTCTTGCCCGAACCGTTGGGCCCGACCAGCCCCAGGATTTCGCCCTCGCGCACGTCGAGGTCGACGCCATCCAGCGCCTGCAGGCCGCCGAAGCGCTTGGTGACGCCCCGCACCTCGAGAATGTTGCGCTCGCCGATCGGCCTGGCAGGAGGCGGCGCGATAGTCACGACCGCAGCAGCCGGTTCGGTCTGGGTGGCCCTCCGTCGTCGCAACCATTTCTGGACGGCGGGCACAACGCCGTCGGGCAGCCACAGGATGGCGACGATCAGGATGAGGCCCACGAGGGCCCGTCCGATCATGGCCTCGCCACCGCTGATGAAGGCATACAGCAGCGTCGTGATGAAGGTGGCGCCGATCGCCGGGCCGAACCAGTTCCGCGAGCCGCCGAGCACGCTCATGAGCACGACGTAGAGCGGGACGGTGAGTTCGAAGGTGCCGCCGACGGTTAGGAACCCGACATACATGGCGTGGATGCCGCCCACGGCGCCCGCGATGCCAGCCGAAAGCGCGAAGGCCACGAGCTTATAGCGGAAGGTCGGCACGCCCTTGGCCTCGGCCACGTCCTCGTCGTCATGGATGGCGAACAGGCCCATGCCGAGCCGCGAATGGGCAACCCACCAGGCGATGGCGAGCGTGAGCACACACATCGCGAAGCCCAGGACATAGATGGTGCCGGTCTGCGAGCCCATGATGGCGGGCAAGGGCACGGCGCTCATGAAGACCCCGCCTCCGCCGTCGATCGGCGTGTTGAGGATGATCGTCGCGATCACGAAGGTGACGGCGAGCGTCAGCAGGGCAAAGAGCTCGCCGCGCAGGCGTTTCAGCCGGAAGACCACGGCGCCGATGCCCACCCCCAGCAGCGCTGCCATGGCGGCAGCCGCCGGCACCGTGGCGAGAAACGGAACCCCGAACTGCGTGGTGAGCGTGGCGGTCGTGTACATGCCGACGCCGAAGAAGGCGGCGTGGCCCAGGCTGAAGTAGCCGGCAAAGCCGCTCAGCAGCGCCCAGCTCGTCGACAGCGAGACCCAGAAAAACACGAGATAGAAGAAGGACTCGTAGAACGCCGGCAGGCCGGTCGTCGGCAGGATCGCGAAGACGGCGATGCCGAGAACGGCGGCGAGCTTGGAAAGGCTGTCGGCTTTGATCATAGCCAGTCCGGATCCCAGAGCAGGATCACGATCAGCACCGTAAACGACACGACCGGCGCCCAAGCCGGACTGAGCACCGCCATGGCGATCGATTCGGAGGCACCGATCAGCATGCCGGCCAACAGGGCGCCGAGCGGATTGCCGAGCCGGCCGATGATCACCACGGCGAACACCACGCCGAGCCAGGCCCAGATCTGGGACGGCGCCAGGGTGGCGATCAGTGCGATGAAGGTACCGGCAACACCGGCATAGCCCGCGCCCATGCCGGACAGCAGGTAGGCGAGCTTCTTGTGATCGACGCCATAGGCGGCGGCGATGTCCGCATCCTCGGCGGCGGCCCGCAGCGCCTTGCCGACATAGGTCCGCCGCAGCCACAACCAGGTGCCCCAGGCGAGCACACCGGCCACGAGGCAGAGCACGAGTTCGAGAACCGGGATGTAGAACGGCCCGGCCTTGATCGACATCGTCGAATAATGCGTCTCGAAGCGGCGATAGTCGGCCGTCCAATAGAGCTGGATGGCGACTTCGAGGATCACCGCGAAGCTGAAGGTGATCAGCAGCGAGGCAAGCTCGTTCACCCGGAACTTGTCGAACAGCCAGTGCTGTGCGACGCCGATTGCGAACATCGCCGGCACGATGAGCATCGCCGACCACCACGGCTCGACATGGTAGGTCGTGCCGAGTTCGTAGGTGAGATAGGCGGCGAGGAAAGCGAGCGCGAAATGGCTGAGATTGACCAGCCGCAGCAGCCCCCAGCTCAGGCTGAGGCCGAGCGCCAGCAATCCATACATCCCGCCGGCCAGGACGCCCGAGATCAGCGCCTGGCCGAGAAGCGTTGCACTTGGCATTACGCGATCAAGACCCGATCAGCTTCACTCCGGGGGCGGCGTACTTGGTGGGCCACACGACCTTCCATTCACCGCCCTGCACCTGCTTGATCAGCTGCTCGGCGTTGCCGTGGTTGTACGGGCCGTCGAAGCGCAGCGTGCCGTAGATGGTGTCGACCGTGTTCTTCTTCAGGAAGGCCGCGATCGCCTTGTCGTCGAGACTCTTGGCGCCGTTCACGCCGGCCTCGAGGATCTGCCATTCCGAGATCATGCCGGCCGCCTGCGCATCGATGATGGCGTACGGCAGGTTGGCCTTGGTCGCCCGCTCCTTATAGGCAGCGGCCATACGCGCCATGCCCGGCCGGCTCATGAACGGCTCGGCGGGTTCCAGGAAGGTCGAGGACAGAACGTTCTTGCCGTCGGGTGACAAGGCCAGCGGACCAGGCGCCGGGTAGAGATGGAAGCTGTTCTTCGGCGTGTAGTCGAGCTTGCGCAGCGACTCCAGAACCTGGTTGCTCTCCAATCCGAGAGAGCCCACCCACAGGAAGTCGGCATTGGCCTCCTTCACGCGCGCGGCAATGGCGCCGAAGTCGCGGTTGCCCGATTCGTACTCAAGGTACAGCACGACCTTGACGCCGCGCTTCTCCGACTGCTCGCGCATGCCCTGCGCCATGAACTGCGCCGACGGGAACTTGCTGGTCAGGATGACAATGGTCTTGGGCGGCGTCGGCAGGCTCGCCATCGCGTCCAGGATCACATTGGGATAGGTCTGATCGGGGTTGGGTCCGAACGGCGTCGCCGGGAAGGCCATCTCGTAGGTCTGCAGCTTGGGAATGCCCATGCTGCTCTGGATGATGACTTTGCCGAAGCGCTGGGCGACGCCCATCGCCGCCAGGATCGGCGCGGTGGCGTAAGGTCCCTGGATCAGATCGACCTTGTCGACCGTGATCAGCTTCTCATAGAGGCTGCGCGCCACCTCCGGCTTGGATTGATCGTCGAGCAGCACATACTCGATCGGCCGCCCGAGGAAACCATTCCGGCTGTTGATTTCTTCGACCATGATCTCGGCGGCGATCTTGTGGATCACCGCGGTCTGGGCGAGGAAGCCCGTCAGCGACAACGTGCCGCCAATCCGGACCGGCGTGCCCGACGGTGCCGCGCGCAGAATCGCGGGCGCACCCAGTGCCGCGGTTGCTCCCACCATGCCCGCCAAGACGCGGCGACGGCGCCACGTGCCCATCCGATCGATCATCGTTTCCTCCAGTCGGCGCGTTTCAGTCCGGTGCGCCGTTGGCCGGACTTTGGGTCAACCTCCGCGGCGTGTAAACGGATTTTCGAAACTTTTATAAATTTTCAACATTCAGTCGCAGCGCGATATCGGTTACCCCTCTGTAACAGTGGTACGGCGCGACGGTTTCGTCCTATGGTCCGGCGTCAAAGACACGGGAGTTCGCTCAATGAAAAGCTACAAGGTCGTCGAGTTCGGCAAGCCGCTGGAGAAGGTCGAGGAGTCGAATCCGACCCCGCAGGGCACGGAAGTCCTGGTGCGCGTCACCGCCGCCGGCGTCTGCCATAGCGACGTCCATCTGTGGGAAGGCTTCTTCGACATGGGCGGCGGCAACAAGGTTTCCACTCAGAAGACCATGAATCCGCCACGTACCATGGGCCATGAGATCGTGGGCGATGTGGTGGCCGTCGGCCCCGAGGCGAAAGGCGCCAAGGTCGGCGACAAGGCCGTCGTCTATCCCTGGATCGGCTGCGGCAAGTGCTGGTACTGCACCACCGGCATCGAACACCTCTGCCCGACGCCGCGCGCGCTTGGCGTCAACAATGACGGCGGCTACGCCGATCACGTGCTCGTGCCGCACGCAAAATATCTCTATCCCTACGGCAACCTCCCGGTGGAACTCGCCTGCCTCTATGCCTGTTCCGGCATCACCGCCTTCGGCGCGGTGAAGAAGGCGGTGGGCCATGACGCCGGCAAGCCGATCCTGGTGATCGGCGCCGGCGGCGTCGGCCTGATGGGCGTACGATTCGCCAAATCGGTGCTGGGGCGCGAGCCGATCGTGGCCGACATCGATGAAAACAAGCGCAAGCTGGCGCTCGAGAACGGCGCGGTGGCCGCGTTCGACCCGCGCGACAAGGATGCCCGCAAGACCGTCCAGGAACTGACAGGCGGCACCGGCGTAGGCGCCGCGATCGACTTCGTCGGCGCCGAGAGCACAGCGCAGTTCGGGCTGCGTGCGCTCGGCCGCGGCGGACGCTTGATCGTCGTCGGTCTCTTCGGTGGCAATTTCTCGATCCCGCTGCCGATGTTCGCCTTCACCGGTTGCCAGATCCTGGGCTCCGTCACCGGCAGCCCGGCCGAGATGAAGGAGATGATGGACCTCGTCACCTCCGGCAAGGTGACGCCCGTGCCCACCATCAAGCGCAAGCTCGACGAGGCCGATGCGACGCTCCAGGAACTGCGCAAGGGCCTGATCATGGGACGGGCTGTTCTGGTTCCGTGAGTCAGGCTGGACGCGCCCTCGCCTACGCCTTTGAATCCGGAACGCTCTCCAGCAAGCGGGCGTTCTTCCTGCGGGCCGAGGCTCTTCTCCTCAGAGATATCGATGCCGAACAATCGTTCCGGCCCGAGTATCTGCGCCTGAAGCAGACGAAATGGTCGATCACGCCGCGCCTCGATGGCGGCCCCTACGAACTGGGCCTCGTGCTGCTGACCAAGCACAAGGAAGAGAACTTCGCCAACATCGCGCGCGGCTGGGCGTTGCTGGCGCCGGGTGGCCGGTTGGTTTCCGCCGGCGCCAACGACGATGGCGCGGCGAGCCTGGAGAAGCATGTCGCCAAGGCATTCGGCCTCGCCGACAAGATCTCCAAGTTCCATAGCCGCGTCTTCTGGTTCGACAAGGGCGAGCGCACGCCTCCCGATTACTGGCGTGGACTGGCGGGACTGCAGCCGGTGGGCGCCGGCCCCTGGCTCAGCCAGCCGGGCATCTTCAGCTGGGATCGCGTCGACGATGGCTCAGCGCTCCTCGCCAAACATCTGCCCGATGACATCGCCGGTGCAGTCGCCGATTTCGGCTGCGGCTGGGGCTATCTCTCGCGCCATCTCCTCGACCACTGCCCTGCTATCACGCGGCTGGACATGATCGATGCCGAGCATCGCGCGGTCGAAGCGGCGCGGGCCAACGTTGCCGATTCGCGGGCCGCAATTCATTGGCTGGACCTGATCGCCGAACCGGCGCCCACGACCTACGACGCCATCATCTGCAATCCGCCCTTCCATGCCGGCCGCGCCGCCGAGCCGGCGCTGGGTCAGGCCTTCATCGAGGCTGCGGCACGGGCGCTCCGGCCCGGCGGACACTTCTATATGGTGGCCAATCGCGGCCTGCCCTACGAGCCGCTGCTCAACACCCACTTCTCGTCGTTCGAGACGTTGGCCGACAACAACAAATTCCGGGTGTCACGCGCTATCCGCTGAAGAGACCCGCGATCAGGAATTCCTTGTTGCCTTCGGCGCCGGTGATCGGGCTTTCCGTCACGCCCAGGACACGCCAGCCCGATTGCTCGGCGAGCCACGTGGAGATGGTGGCGCAGACCTCTTCATGCAACGCCGGTTCGCGCACGATGCCGCCCTTGCCGACGCGTCCCTTGCCGACCTCGAACTGCGGCTTGATCAGCGCCGCGAGATGCGCCCCCGGTGCCGCGAGCGCCAACGCCGCCGGCAGCACAGTGCGCAGGCCGATGAACGAGGCGTCGCAGACAATCAGCGCCACCGGGTCGGGGATCTGCGCGCGCGTCACGTCGCGCATGTTGGTCTTCTCCATGGAAACGACGCGCGGATCGCTGCGCAGCTTCCAGGCGAGCTGATTGGTGCCGACATCGACGGCATAGACCTTGGCCACGCCGCGCTGCAGCAGGCAGTCGGTGAAGCCGCCGGTCGAGGCACCGACATCGAGCGCGATGCGGTCCACGACCGGGAGGACGAAGTGATCCAGCGCCTTCGCGAGCTTCAATCCGCCGCGTGAGACGTAGGGATGCGGCTGGCCTCGGACTTCGAGTGCAGTATCGGCGCCGATGCCCTGCCCCGCCTTCTCCAGGCGGCGTTCGCCGGAAAAGACCAGCCCGGCCATGACGAGACGCTGGGCCGCGGCGCGCGTCTCCGCCAGCCCGCGCTCGACCAGCGCCACATCAAGCCGCGTCTTGCTCACCGCTTTCCCCATTCCCCGCACCTGCTAGCATGACGGCCATGAGCATGAAACTTCTCGAGGGCGAACGCGCCCTGATCACCGGCTGCGCCGGCGGCATCGGCCGCGGCATCGCCAAGGCCCTGCTGGCCGAGGGCGCCACCGTCCTGGGCAGCGACATCACCGCCCCGCCGACCGAGGACGGCATCGATTTCCTGGCGGCCGACCTTTCCAGGCGCGACGGCTGGAGGGGCCTGCTCGACGGCGCCATCAAGAAGCTCGGCACCATCTCGCTCTTCGTCCATGCCGCGAGCCCGCGCCGCCTCGAGGTCGACACGCCCTTGTCGGTGAGCGAGGAGACCTGGGACGCGATGACCGACATCAACCTGCGCTCGGGCTTCTTCCTCGCCCGCGAGGTCGGCCGCCACATGCGCGACAACAAGATCAAGGGCCGCATCCTGCTGATCACGTCGCAGCATCGCGACACGACGCGCAACCTGCCGCACTACAGCGCCTCCAAGGCCGGCATGACCATGGTGATGAAGGAGTTGGCCCGCGTCCTGGCGCCCGACGGCATCCGGGTGAACGCCATCGCCCCCGGCGCCATCCCGGGCGGTGGCTTCGTCGCCGACAATCTGGGCGCGCTGGTCGCCCAAATCCCCCTTGGCCGCGCGGGGACTCCGGACGACATCGCCCAGGTCGCCGTCGCTATTCTGTCGGAAAGATTTGGCCGTTATATCGTGGGGACGACGGTAGAAGTTGATGGTGGAATAGGCCTTATAAGCTGGATTCCTGCCAAGGCTTGACCGGCCCGGCTGGAAGGGTTGAGTTACGCCCCGAATAGAGGAGGACATCTGCCATGACGCTTCGCATCAATTCCACCGCGCCTGATTTCAAGGCCGAGACGACCCAGGGCCCGATCGAGTTCCACAAGTGGATCGGCGACGGCTGGGCGATCCTGTTCTCGCACCCGAAGGACTTCACGCCAGTCTGCACGACCGAGCTCGGCTACATGGCCGGCCTCAAGCCCGAGTTCGACAAGCGCAACACCAAGATCGTGGGCCTCAGCGTCGATCCCGTGGCCAACCACTCCAAGTGGGCCAAGGACATCGAGGAGACCCAGGGACATGCCGTCACCTATCCTATGATCGGCGATCCCGAACTCAAGGTCGCCACCGCCTACGACATGCTGCCCGAGGGCGCCGGCACGACCTCGGAAGGCCGCACGGCGGCGGACAACGCCACGGTCCGTTCGGTGTTCGTCATCGGCCCGGACAAGAAGATCAAGGCGATGCTCACCTACCCGATGAGCACCGGCCGCAACTTCGACGAGGTGCTGCGCATCCTCGAGAGCTGCCAGCTCACGGCCAAGCACCAGGTGGCGACACCGGTGAACTGGAAGAACGGCGAGGACGTGATCATCGTCCCGGCCGTTTCGGACGAGGCCGCCAAGGCGAAGTATCCCAACGGCTGGAAGGCGCCGAAGCCCTACCTCCGCATCGTGCCGATGCCGAAGGGCTGACAAAGAGCCGCCTAATTCTCCCTTCATGCTCCTCTCCCCCGCTTCGGCGCCTTCACAGGCGCCTGAGGGGAGAGGTTGGGTGAGGGGGCGTGACGAGACAGCGGATCACCAGAGCCCGTGAACTTCGGCACAACGTGAGCCGTGCTGAACGCGTCTGCTGGGAACTCCTTCGCGACCGCCGACTGAGTGGCGTCAAATTTCGCCGCCAGCATCCAATCCGCCACTACTTTGCTGATTTCGCCTGCATATCGAGGAAGCTCGTCATTGAGATCGATGGCGAGCATCACGCTGATCGAGTCGAGGCCGATGCACGTCGTACCGCACTGATGGAGCAGGACGGGTGGCGCGTCTTGCGCTTTTGGGCGAACGAAGTCGTTCAGAATCCAGAAGGAGTTTGGATGGCCGTTGAGCAAGCACTCAGCGAAGCCCCCTCACCCAACCTCTCCCCCTAGCGGGGGAGAGGAGCATGATCCTTGCTCCTGGTGCTTATCCCCGCGCGCGCTCGGTCTGCTGGCCGAGCGCGGCGACGACCGTAGCGACGATCGCCGGGGCGTTGAGGCCGGCCTGTTCGTATTGCTTGGCGGGCGCTGCGTGATCGATGAAGCGGTCGGGCAGGATCATCGGCCGCACCTTCAATCCATGATCGAGCAGACCGTTGCTCGCCAGGTACTGCAGCACCTGGCTGGCGAAGCCGCCGACCGATCCCTCCTCGATGGTGATCAGCACCTCGTGTTCGCGCGCCAGGCGCCGGATGAGGTCGGTGTCGAGCGGCTTGGCGAAGCGGGCGTCGGCAACCGTGGCGCTCAACCCCTTGGCCGCGAGATCCTCGGCCGCGACAAGGCATTCGCCGAGCCGGGTGCCGAAACTCAGGATCGCGATCTTCGTGCCCTCGCGCAGGATGCGGCCCTTGCCGATCTCGAGCGGCGTGCCGCGCACCGGCAGCTCGATGCCGACACCCTCGCCGCGCGGATAGCGGAAGGCCGAGGGGCGATCGTCGATCTGGGCGGCGGTCGCCACCATGTGCATCAGCTCGAGTTCGTCGGCCGCCGCCATGACGACGAAATTCGGCAGGCAGCCGAGATAGGCGACATCGAACGAGCCGGCATGCGTCGCGCCATCGGCACCGACCAGGCCGGCGCGATCGATGGCGAAACGCACCGGCAGGTTCTGGATGGCGACGTCGTGCACGACCTGGTCGTAGCCGCGCTGCAGGAAGGTCGAATAGATCGCGGCGAACGGCTTGAAACCCTCGCAGGCGAGGCCCGCGGCGAAGGTGACGCCGTGCTGCTCGGCGATGCCGACATCGAAATGTCGCCTGGGGAAACGCTCGGCGAACTTGTCGAGGCCGGTGCCCGACGGCATCGCTGCGGTGATCGCCACGATCTTCTTGTCGGCTTCGGCCTCGGCGATCAGTGCCTTGGCAAAGACGGCGGTGTATTGCGGCGCATTGGTCGCCGGCTTGGACTGCTTGCCGGTCACCACGTCGAACTTCACGACGCCGTGGTACTTGTCGTCGCTCGCCTCGGCCGGCGGATAGCCCTTGCCCTTCTTGGTGACGACATGGACCAGGATCGGCTTGTCGAGATCGCTGTCGCGGGCGTTCTTCAGGACGGGCAGCAGGTGTTCCAGATTGTGGCCGTCGACCGGGCCCACGTAATAGAAGCCCAGCTCATCGAACAAGGTACCGCCGGCCACGAAGCCGCGCGCGAACTCCTCGGCGCGCCGCGCCGCCATCTCGAGCGGCTTGGGCAGCGATTCGGCGAAGGTGCGGCCGAGATTGCGCAGGGTGACGTAAGGACGGCCCGAGAGCAGCCGCGACAGGTGTCCGGACAGGGCGCCGACCGGTGGCGCGATCGACATGTCGTTGTCGTTCAGCACCACGATCAGCCGGGAGCGCAGCGCGCCCGCATTGTTCATGGCCTCGTAGGCCATGCCGGCGCTCATCGCGCCGTCGCCAATCACGGCAATGACGTTGTTGTTGCCGCCCGCCAGGTCGCGCGCCACGGCCATGCCGAGGCCGGCCGAGATCGAGGTCGAGGAATGGGCGGCGCCAAACGGGTCGTATTCGCTCTCGGCTCGGCGGGTGAAGCCCGAGAGGCCGCCCTCCTGACGCAGGGTGCGGATGCGGCTGCGGCGGCCGGTGACGATCTTGTGCGGATAGGCCTGGTGGCCGACGTCCCAGATCAGCCGATCCTTGGGCGTGTCGAAGACATAGTGCAGGGCCACCGTCAGCTCGACGACACCCAGACCCGCGCCGAGATGGCCGCCGGTGACCGAGACGGCCGAAATCGTCTCCTGGCGCAATTCATCCGCGAGCTGGCGCAACTGGTCTGCGCGCAGCCGACGGATGTCGGACGGAACGTCGACGGTATCGAGCAGCGGCGTCAGGCTTTGGCCGGTCATGGCGACACTATACTCCTGCGCACCTGCCGGTGCGCCCCTTCATGTGCGACGTGCGACAACGAAATCGGTTGCCTGCCTCAGCAAATCCGCGGCCCCGCCGAAGGAGTCGAGATGCGCGGAAGCCTGTCGCGCCAGCAGGACGGCCTGGGCGTGGGCGCGTTCGACACCCAGGATCGACACGAACGTGGCCTTGCCGGCTGCTGCATCCTTGCCCGGCGTCTTGCCCAGTTCCACGGCGTTGCCCTCGACGTCGAGCAGATCGTCCGTGATCTGGAAGGCGAGGCCGAGATCGTGCGCAAAGGCGGAGAGTGCCGCCCGCATCGGATCGCTTGCCTTGCCCAGCACCGCACCGGCGCTGCAGGAGAACGAGATCAGGGCGCCGGTCTTCAGACGCTGCAGCCGCGTGATCGCGCCGATCGACCTCTCCTCCCCGCCCTGGGATTCCGCCAGAAGATCGAGCATCTGGCCGCCCACCATCCCGTGCGCGCCGGCCGCCCGGGCGAGTTCGGCGACCAGGGTCGCCCGCACGGCCGGATCGCCGTGCGTGTCCTCATGCGCAAGCACTTCGAAAGCCAGTGCCTGCAGGGCGTCGCCGGCCAGGATCGCCGTCGCCTCGTCGAATTGCTTGTGGCACGACGGCTTGCCGCGGCGCAGGTCGTCGTCGTCCATGGCCGGCAGATCGTCGTGGATCAGCGAATAGGCGTGCACGAACTCGATGGCGCTGGCGGTCCGCAGCGCCGAATGCGCGCCGACCTTGAACAGCGTGGCGCTGGCCAGGACGAAAAAGGCCCGCAGGCGCTTGCCGCCGCCCAGGCTGGAATAGCGCATGGCCTCGAAAAGGCGCGCCTCGCCCTCGTCGCCGCTCGGCAGCAGGCGATCCATGGTCTGTTCGACCGATTCGGCGGCGAAGGCCAACGCCAAATCGAACTGGCGGTGCGACGACAGCGGCATGGTGCGAAGGATCAGCCGAGGTCGGCAGGCTGGCTGCTAACCGACCCGTCGGCGGAGAACACGATCTTCTCCACCTTCATCTTGGCCTCGGCGAGCTTCTGCTCGCAGTGGCGCTTGAGCAGCGCCCCGCGCTCGTAGGCTGAAATCGCCTCGTCGAGCTTCACCTGCCCACGCTCGAGCTGCTGGACGATCGCTTCCAGCTCCTTCAGCGCGTCCTCGAACGACAGCGCGGCGATATCCTTGGGCACGGTAGGTTCTTTGGCCAATTTTGCCTCTCAGGGGGTCGGGCGGATGGTACCCGTCCCTACCGAAAGGTGCCAGCCGCGTCACCTATTCTTGGTGAAAATGACCGATTCCGTGTCAAAAAACGTGCTTTCACAACTCCCGATAGCGAATCACGCACCCGTGACATGGCGGCATTGCACGTTCGCAGGTCAAAACCCGGCGTCGCGCATTGCGACACTCCCGATGCGATGGCAATTTCCGCCGTCGCCAAAATAAACGGCCATTCACTAGGAGAGAACGCCATGGGTAATGTCAGCCATCTCGTCACGCGAACCGCCGCCTTCCAGAGTTCCGTAGAGCAGGGTCTGGTAGATGGAACGAGCGGCAAGGACCGGCAGTTCGTGACGGCGCTGGCCCGGGGTCTCGACATCCTCCGCGCCTTCCATGCCGGCGAAGGCATGCTGGGCAACCAGGAGATCGCCCACCGCACCGGCCTGCCCAAGCCGACGGTCGCCCGCCTCACCCACACGCTGACCGAATTGGGTTACCTCAACTACATCCGCCGCTTCCGCAAATACGAGCTCGGCGCCTCGGTGCTGGCGCTGGGTTATGCCGCGATCTCCAGCATGGACGTCCGCCGCGCCAGCCGCGCGCCGCTCGAGCAGCTTGCCCATGCGCTCAATGCCTCGACGGCACTGGGCGGTCGTGATCGTCATTCGATGATCTACCTCGAAGCCTGCCGCGGTCCCTCGGTCGTGGCGATCACGCACGATGTCGGGACGCGCGTGCCGATGGCCAGCACGGCGATGGGCCGCGCCTATCTGTTCTCGCTGACCGATGCCGAGCGCAACAAGCAGATCGATGCGATCCGCCGCCGCTGGCGCGACGACTGGACCAAGGTCAAGGCCGGCCTCGACCGCTCGTTCAAGGAACTGGCCGATCACGGCTTCTGCGTCACCTGGGGCGAGTGGCTGCCTGAGCTCTGCGGCGTCGGCGCGCCGCTGCGCAACTCCGACGGCACCGCGGCCTATGCGATCAATGCCTCGGCGCCGATCTACCAGATCAGCCGCGACCGGCTCGAGGCCGACTGGGGCCCGCGCCTGGTCAAGGTCGCGCGCGACATCCGTACCGGGATGGCCGCCCAGCCGTCCGTGGCGCCGGCTACGGCCACTGCTGTACGGCCCGTCACCAACGGCAATGGCACCAACGGCAATGGCAGCAACGGCCACCGGCCGCCGATGTCGGCAATGGCGCGCCGCTAGCACGCACCAGCCAGCAACCGTCATCCAGCGACCGTCATGGCGATCCAACGACCGGCCGATGCTCGGCCGGTCGCTCCTTATGAGTTCCGCGGCTTCAATGGCCTGATCGGCCATGAAGTCGTGGCCTGGCGTCCGGGCTTCGCCGAGATGCGCCTGAAAGTGCGGCCGGAGCTGTGCAACGCCAATGGCCTGCTGCACGGCGGCGTGCTGATGACGCTGCTCGATTCGGCCAGCGGCTTTGCCTGTACCTTCAACGACACCGCGACGACGCGGCGGCTCTCGGTCACGCTCGCCTTCACCACGCAGTTCATCAAGGCGGCGCGCGACGGCGACGTGCTCACCATCCTGGGCGCGTGGCGGCCTTCGACCAGCCAGAGCACTTTCGCCGCCGAGACCGAAATCTACGACCAGACCGGCGCCCTGCTCGCGACCGGCGCCGGCACCTTCCGCTATCTCAAGGGCGAGCGAAGCGACGGCACGCTCACCTTCGTCGACAAGGCAGCGGCGGACTGAGGCGCACGGGGCTAGACTGGATCGATGTCAAAAGCGCCGCTCCGGATCGACGGAGTCTATGAACTCGGCCACGCGCTGCATGTCCTCGACAGCGAGGTCCACGGCTTCTCGGCGTCCGACATCGAGCGCGTCGAACGCTTCTGGACTTTTAGCGACCTGCACACCAGTTCGGCGGGCTTCGTGCTCTGCCTGCGCGACGGACGCCGCGCCTACCTCGATTTTCAGCACTGGCACGCCTTCGAACAGGACGAGGATTTCAGGATCGAGGTCGAGTTCCTGAACGGCGAAGGAAAGCTTCCCACTTTCACATCGCCCGACGAGCCGTTCGGTGACTGGTCAGGCGAGACGTCTCACCTGAACAAGGTATTCACCGGCTAGCTCGCCCCGGCTAGCTCGTCGTGGTCAGTCTGTAGCGGAGCCAGACGGCGCCGTTCTCGAGCACCTCGTGGCTCGCGAGCGTCATGGTCTCGATCGGCGCCGGCCCCAGGTCGACATCGCCCGAGTTGAAGACAGTGGGAGCACCCGAACTCCCGTCGATCGCCGCGGTGATGACGATACTCAGCTCATCGATAAGGCCGGCCCGCAGCAGCGCCCCGTTCGCCCCACCGCCGCCCTCCAGCATGATCCGCTCGATGCCGAGCTCGCGATGGAGCGTTTCGAGCGCGCCGGCAAGATCGATCTCGGTCGCACCGGCGAAGATGTAGGAGACGCCATCGGCGCGCAGCCCCGCCAGATGCCGGTCGGGAACCGCTTCCGTCAGCACGACCAGGATCGGATCGCCGCCGATATCCTTCCGCGCCCAAACGGCCTTGCCCTTGCCATCGAGGAAGATGCCCCAGGCTTTGGCATTGCTACGCGCAAACCAGTTCGTGCGCGGAAAAACCCGGTCGCTCGGCGGGTACTGCGGCTCGGTACCCTTGGCGAATTCCTGCGCCGTGACACGGCCGCACAGCCACGACCCGCCGCCCCCATGTTCAGCGACAAGCTGATCGTGCAGGCGTTCGAACAGGTTGGGCACTACATTATTCTTCGGCCGCCAGCGGCTGCCCCAGATCCGCCCGTCGACGCTCGTGACCATGTGGCAAATGACATACGGTTTCATGCCCGGCAGCTTAGCCGAAACCGAACAGTGTGGAAGCCAGGGCGTTTATCGGCGCTCCCGGTGAAGCTTCGCTTGGCGGCTTGTAACCAAGCCGCGGCCTGACGCTCATTGGCCAAGCGGCGCTTGGCCTAGCCGCGCCGCGCCGCCTTGATCGCGGCGACGTCGATCTTCTTCATGTCCATCATCGCCTCGAACGCGCGCCTTGCTTCATCGCCACCGGCCGCCATCGCCTCGGTCAGCACGCGCGGCGTGATCTGCCAGTTGACGCCCCACTTGTCCTTGCACCAGCCGCACGCACTCTCCTGGCCGCCGTTGCCGACGATGGCGTTCCAATAGCGGTCGGTCTCGGCCTGATCGTCGGTGGCGATCTGGAACGAGAAGGCCTCGCTCTGCGTGAACCCGGGACCGCCGTTGAGGCCGATACAAGCGACGCCGGCAACCGTGAAGTCGACCACCAGCACGTCGCCCTTCTTGCCGGAGGGAAAGTCGCTGGGCGCACGGTGGACGGCACCCACCGCGCTGTCGGGAAAAGTCTTGGCGTAAAAGCGGGCGGCCGCCTCGGCGTCCTTGTCGTACCAGACGCAAATCGTGTTCTTTGCCGTTACCATGACGTGTCCTTTCGATTCAGGAGAGCAGCGCGTAGAGATAGGTTTCCTGCTTGGCGGGATCGCTCGGGGTCGGGCCATAGACCTCCCAGTTGATGCCCGCAGGTTTTAGCTTCTCGGCCTGGCACCATTCGAACAGCGTCTGCCAGGCAGCCCCCATGCCGTCGAACGGCCCCACCATCACGGTATGCGCGGCGCGTCCCGCCGGCAGCTCCGACGGCACGATCTCGCCGCGGGCTTCGATGCGGCGCGTCACGATCGTGCCCATCTCCATGTCGAGCGCGCCGCCCGACGGCGGCAACCAGCGCGTAAGAGTCCGGCCGAGCGCGCCGGTGTAGAGGGCCGGCAGGCCGGCATCGATCTTGGCCCGCGCCGCGCGCTGGGCCTGCGGAATCTCGGCGAACGGCACCTTCGCCTTGACCACGACCGTCGGCTGGTGCTCGACCGTCACGATGCTGCATTCGGAAGTCATCGGCTCACCCCATAGTTAACCATTAAGTTAACTAATAAAAAAACCGAGACCGCCTGTCAATCGTCTCCGGCGCCGAACTTTCAGCCCTGGCGCAAAGGCAGTCGTACGAGATCCCGATGCGTCGTCTGCCCCAGCAGGCTGTGCACGAGGACGACTTCACAGGCCGTCCAGCCGATCCGCTCTATTGACTGCTCGGCAATATGCCGGTTGTCGCGGAGCAACGTCACATGCGGCACGAAGCGTCGTGCCGGCCGCGGACTCGGATCGAGTGCATCGCTCAGCCGTTGCTGCAGCACTTCGAGGCCGATCAAACTCTCGTCGCCGCCCAGCACGAAGGCCCCATTGCTGAAGCTCATGACCCGGTCGAACTCGACGCGAAAGGCCGGCATCTCGACGGCAGCCACCCGCTCCGCCAACGCCTCGATCAGTTCGGCCGGCGGCGTCCCGGTGGCATCGCCCACGTGAAAGAGCGTGACGTGCAAGTGCTCTGGCTTGAGTGGTCTACCCGTCAGCCCGTGCTCAGTGCGCCAGAGCTTGGTCCGTTCAGAGATCTCGGCGGCCGTTTCCTGGTCGGGACGAACGGCGAAGAACAGCCGATCGGTCGCCAACCGCCGCGGCGTCGTCCGCGCGATACCGGCGTGGCGCTGACGCAGTCGCCGCATTCCCAGTTGGGATAATCCCCGCTTCTGGAGTTCCAGGAGGCCCCGCAAGGGTTGGTGAGTGTCGACCGTATTCGCGAACAAATCGTCCAAGAGCGCGCCTCCCGAATTGAATGTTCACTATATGTTCTATTGAGAATAAAAGCAATCCGTTGAATGTAAAAATTCGCACTCCGCATGCGCTTCGTCAGCTTTCCGTCAGGCAATTACGACAACATGCCCCCGGGGAAAATTTGGGGTGGGAAATGCCGACGATTGATTTTGAGGGCACCAAGAAGGCAGCGGGGACCGGCCAGACGCAGGCGCTGAAGTTTCAGTTCGATGTGAAGGGGACCGCTCTGACTTACCAGGTGCTTAGCGAAGCCGAGGCGGCGTTCCTACGATGGTTCCGGGCATTCCACTCCGACCATGCCTTGGTGGAGTGGAAGGCCTCGATGGACCACAGGGGCATCATCGCGAAGTACAATAACTCCCTGCCCTATGGGATGCCGAGGACCGACGCCTGAGGTCTTATTGAGCGTGTTCGACGGCAACGTTGCTGGATCAGGCAGCAGTGCCTTGGAAAGGCAGCGCTACTTTTTCAGGGCCTGCTCTCGCAGCGTCTCGGCGATCTTCTTGGCGTCGTACGTCGGATAGAACTCGGTGCGGAAGGCCTTCCACGCCCCCTGCTCCACGGCGCGGTTCACTTCGCGCAGGCGCGCCGGCGGCACTCGGAGCGTCACGATGTAACCAAGGCCCATGGCGATGTACCAGGACTCGACCTGGATGCCCTCGGGCGGGAACTTGGCCCAGAATCCCTGCTCTTCCTGGATCCTGTTGAGCTCGCCCAGGTTCATCGTCTGGTCGTGGCGCATGATGACCGTGAGCAGTATGTAGTCGGACGGCGTGGCGGCAGGTCCCGGTGGCGGCGGCGACGGCGTCTGCGACGCGGCCGGTAGGGTGAACGCGAGGGCCGCGAGCGCGAGCCAGATTCCGAACCGCTTCATGGCGAGACTCCTGCTTTGGCCTCTTCTACTTAATCGTGATCTCCGTACCACCCAGGCCCTCGAACTCCGTCCGGGCGACACCCGTCCCCGGTAGGAACGCCGGCGGATGAACGGACCCGGTGAGCACCAGGTCGCCCGCCTTGAGGTGCCGGCCGTGACTGTTGAGCTTGTTGGCGAGCCAGGCGAGCGAGATCAGCGCGCTGCCCATGACGGCGCTGCCGAGTCCGTGGGCCAGTTCCTTGCCGTCGAGCGTCGAGCGGCCTTTGAGACTCGGGAATTCGAGTTTCTGCCAGTCCTTGATTTCGGTGCCGACCACGAGGGCTGCCTGCAGCACATTGTCGGCGATGCGCGCGGGCCCGGTCATCTTGGTGACGTCGAGGTAGCGGTTGTCGACCAGCTCCATGCCGCAATAGAGGTTGCCGACGTGGGCACGGATGGAGTCGGCAGTGTATGGCGCGCCGCCCGCCGGCGCATCCTTCGAAATGCGCGCGACAAGTTCGGGTTCGATGCCAGGCTTGAGCGGCCATCCCTTCTCGAACACCGCGCCGCTTTCGCGCAAGCCACTCTGGTAGATGCCGGCAAAGACCGGGCCCGAGAGTTTCAGCGGCTCGTATTGTTGCGGCAGCGTCAGCGCCACCTTCCAGCCGGCGAACCTGTCGCCCGCGGCAGCGAAAAGATCGTGGATGGCAAACTGCACCTTGTAGGCGTCGGATTCCGACAGGCCGGCGGTCGCCGCGACGATGTCCATCGGCTTCTGCGAGCGGCGGCCCTCGGCGATCTTCTCGGCCAGTGCGGCGATTTCCTTGGCATCCACGGCGGTTCTCCCTCGATCTAGCGTTGGCACTTTTGTACTTCGCCACGGTCCCGACTCAAAGCTCATGTTCTGCTCCCCCTTCGCTGCAATTTCGCCACCGGCGGCAAGCCTTGCCCGACAGTGGATGCGGCGCGACAATGGAAGTTCATGATCGACACCCTGATAACCGTCTGCCTGGGCTTCGTGTTGCTGGGCATGGTGCCGACCCTGGCCACCTTCGCGCAGTTCCTGCTCGTCGGCCTGCACGGGCGGTGGAATCACTATCCGAAGTGCGCCGACCATACGCCGCGCGTGGCCTTCATCCTGCCAGCCTGGAACGAGGCCGACGTGCTGGGCGCCAGCATCGATTCGCTGATGGGTATCGACTACCCGGCCGGCGCGTGGCGCCTCTACATCGTCGACGACGCCAGCACCGACAACACGCCCGAGGTCATGCGCGGGAAGATGGCGCAGTATCCGGGGTCGGTGTTCCACCTGCGGCGCGAGAAAGGCGGCCAGGGCAAGGCGCACACGCTCAACCACGGCATCCACGAGATCCTGGCCGACGACTGGGCCGAGGCGATCATGATCATGGATGCCGACGTGCTGTTCGAGCGCACGACGCTGCGGCGCATGGCGCGGCATTTCGCCGACCCGGAGGTCGGCGGCGTCACGGCCTACGTGAAGGAAGGCAGCGAGCCCGCCAGCCTTCTCTCGCGCTTCATCGCCTTCGAATACGTGACGGCGCAGGCGGCGGCGCGGCGGGCGCAGAACGTGGCCGGCGGCATTCCCTGCATGGCCGGCGGCGCGCAGCTCCACAGCCGCGAGAACCTGCTCGCGATCGGCGGCCGGATCGATACCAGCACGCTCGCCGAGGACACCTACACTACCATCAAGACGCAGATCTGCGGCCGCCGCGCCCTGTTCGATCCCAATGCCATCGTGTGGGCCGAGGAGCCCGACAGCCTGACCGCGCTGTGGAAGCAGCGGCTGCGCTGGGGACGCGGCAACTTGCAGATTACCATGGCCTTCCGCGACCTCTGGTTCCGGCCGAGCCGCAGCGCCCATTTCGGCAATGTCGCCTTC
>CANJHI010000047.1 GCA_947474005.1 Alphaproteobacteria bacterium
CCATGATGGTTGGGACTCCAGCGCAGCAGGCGATTGCCGGTCGCCGCGACCACGCGATCGGAGAGATAGCCTGCGAGGCCGATCACGATCATGCCGCAGATCACCAACTCGGTGCGCGACAGCGTGCGGCCGTCCATGATCACGGCGCCCAGGGGTATTCGACGAGCTGGCCGACACCTGAGGTGATGGAGAGGGCAGGGCCAGGCTCGGCGCCGACATAGGCGTCGATATCGCCGCGCGCCAGCATGGCGGGCATCTCGCCGAACGGCACGCGCACCGGCGTGATGTCCTTGACGGACAGCCCTTCCATGCGCAGGCGCTCCATGATGAAGACCTCCTGGGTCGAGCCCGGCCAGATGCCGACGCGTTTGCCCTTGAGGTCCCTGACGGTCTTTACGTCGGAGCCGGCCTTGGAGATGACACCCATGCCCTTGTTGGAGAGCGCGCCCACGACCACGACAGGCTCGCCCGCCGCACCGCCCAGGATGGCGGCGGCGATGCCGAAGGTGCCGAAGTCGACGGACTTGGTCACGACCGCGTTCTTGCCGTCGGTAGGGCTGTCGAAAACAATGATCTCGATCTTGAGGTTGGCCGGCGCGAACTTCTCATAAAAGTAGGGCGGCATGGAATGAACCAGGCGAAGCGCCCCCATCTTTACGGTACGGGTCTGGGCCCGCAGGATCGAGGGTGCCGCGAAAGTACCGGCAGCGACAAATCCCGCACCGGCCAGCAAATGACGACGAAGCATTGAAACCCTCCCGCTTGTTGCGGCGGTTCATGCAACGGGCGTGCCAGACCTCAATCGGCGAGCAGGAGTGCCTGTCGGGTGAGGACACCATCGGCATCGCGCAATTCGTGGACGATGGTGAAATGGTCGGCACCGGCGATCGGCAGCAGCGCGCCCGGCAGATGGGCGGCCGCGCGCTTGGCGTGAAGGTGGCGACTGTCCGAGACCAGCGGCGGCAGCTCGGCCGTCCCGTAGGTAATGAGCATCGGCTTCGCCACCATCGGTAGGCGCATCGGCGACAGCATCTCGATCTCGCCGTCGCTGAGTTTCAGCTTTTCGTTCAGATAGGTGTCGCGAATCGGTCCCAGTTCGTAGACGCCGGAAATCGCAAGGCCGGCGCTGACGCGGCTGTGGCCGAGGCACATGGCCGTCAGATGGCCGCCGGCCGACCAGCCGGACAGCACGACCTTGCCCTCGATGCCGTGCGCGCGGCCGTTGGCCGCCAGCCAGTCGAGCGCCGCGTTGATCTCGGCCACGATCTCGGTGAGCGTGGCGTCGGGTGCCAGCGTGTAGCCAGGCAGGGCGCCGGCCCAGCCGCGAGCGTGTAGCCCCGAGATCAGGTTGGCGAAGCCGTCCTTGCTGTTGCGCTGCCAGTAGCCGCCGTGGATGAACACGATGCAGGGTGCGTTGGGATTGGCCGCGGGGAACAGGTCCCAGGTGTTGCGATCCTTCGGTCCGTAGCGCAGGTCGAGATGGCCAGGGTGGGCGCGGCGGAATTCGGCGGACGCCGCCTCGCGCGCGGCGCTGAGGTCGGCGCTGTTCTTCACCGCCATCGTGTTGTTGTAGGCTGCATCGCGCTCGGCGTGGCTCAGGGTGCCCCAATTCATCCGGTCATTTCCTTCAGCAACCCAAAGAAGCCGCGCTTGCGCGCGGATGAGATCGTCCAGTCGACGGGCAGAGACTGGAAGCCGTCCTCGAAGCGTTCGCGCGAGCGGCGGTAGTCGAAGAAGCCCCAGCTCGCGCCGCTCTCGACGGCGGCCGCGAAATGATTGTCCGGCTTGTCGAATTCGAAGTGATCGTCCTCGTTGTAGACGATCGGCTGGCCGCGATAGCCCGCGGCCGCACGCCAGCGCGCGACCTGCAGGCGGATGCCATGTGGGCTCGGCTGGAAATAGCCGTCGGGCCCGTGGACGCGATTGCCGTGCGGCAGCAGGAAGTCGGACACTGCCACGGTCTTCGCGGGCGGCGCGTCGAGCATGATCAGACTGGTGCTCACCAGCAGCTTTCCCTTGCTGCGCTTTTGCGCGAGCTCGATCAGCTCATGGCAGCGCGGGGCGGCGATGATGGCATGCGCCCAGACATTCTCGAGGTCGACCTCGTTGCCGATCTCAATCAGCACGTTGGTAGCGCCTTTTTCGATTAGCCAGTCGACCGTGTTGACGACGGCAGCCTTCACGGCAGCTTCGTCCTTCAGAGTGCCGCTCTGTTTGCCGTAGAAGAGGCCCAGGATCACCGCCATGCCGTTGCGGTCGCAGGCCTCGATCACCTTGGCAAGGCGCGCCGCCCACGCCGGCTTCAGCGCGCCTTCGGGGGTAAAGCCGCAGATTTGCCAGGGCTGGTGCCACGAGTAGCCCTGCGGACTGCCGCCCTGGATATTCAGGCAGACCGCGAGCAGGCCGTGCGCGCGGTAGGCGGGCAGAGCCGCGATGAACTCGGCCGTGTTGCGCTCGGCATCCCAGTCGCCGTCGGCGTAGGCCCAGGCGCCCTGTGTCGCGGGGTTCTCGTCGTCGGCGATGGCGTTGGCCATGCGGCTGTTGAACAGCAGCCCTTCGATACGATGGCCCTTCCAGCTCCGGCCGGCGTAGGTCGGCCGGCCGTTGATCGCGAAGCCGCCGTCCTGGATCGAGACGACGGTGGCGCTCATGGCTAGAAGCCGACGGCCGCGCCGTCGCGGCGGCTCTCGGAGGCGCCGAGGTAGGGACCGCCGTCGGGATAGCGCCAGATGATCTGGCTGGACCCGAAATCGAAGCTCGGCGATTTGGTGCGCGTGAGCTTGTGGCCGCGCGCCTCGAGGCCGGTGGCGGTATCGGCCGGCATGTGGTCCTCGGTCCAGACCGTGCCGTCGGTCTCGTGCACGCGCCAGCGTGGCGCGTCGATGGCGGCCTGCGGGTTCTGGCCGTAGTCGACGATGCGCGAGAAGACCTGCATGTGGCCCTGCGGCTGCATCGCGCCGCCCATCAGGCCGAAGGTCGCGACCGGGCGGCCATCCTTGGTGATGAAGGCCGGGATGATGGTGTGGAAGGGCCGCTTCTTGGGCCCGACCTCGTTGGCATGGCCCTTGGTCGTGACGAACCCGGTGGCGCGATTCTGTAGCGCAATGCCGGTGCCCGGAACGACGATGCCCGAGCCAAAGCCGGTGTAGTTCGACTGGATCAGCGACACCATCATGCCCTGCTCGTCGGCGGTGCCGAGATAGATCGTGCCGCCGTCCTTGGGCGTGCCGGGGCCGAAGTCCTTGGCCTTCCTCGGATCGATCAGCTTGGCGCGGCTCTTCAGGTAGCCCTTGTCGAGCATCTGCTTGGGCGTCACTTCCATGAAGCGTGGGTCGGCCACGTAGCGATAGATGTCGGCAAAGGCGAGCTTCATCGCCTCGATGCGCAGATGCGTCATCTCGGGACCGTCGGGATCATGGCCGGCGACGTCGAAATTCTCGAGGATGCCGAGGGCCATGCAGGCCGCGATCCCCTGACCCGACGGCGGGATCTCGTGCAGGGTCGTGCCGCGATAGCTGAGGCCGATGGGATCGACCCAGTCGGGCTTGTGGGCGGCCAGGTCTTCCTTGTGCAGCGCACCGCCGGTTTCGCGGGCGTACTTGTCCATCGCTTCGGCAAGTTCGCCGCGATAAAAGGCCTCGCCCTTGCTCTCGGCGATCTTGGTCAGCGTCCGGGCCTGGTCGGGAAATTTCCACAGCTCGCCCGGCTGCGGCGCGCGGCCGTTGGGCAGGAACGCCTTCACCCAGCTCTCCTGGCCCTTCAGGCGATCGATCGCGCGATCCCATTGCCTCGCCACCATGTAGGAGACGCGGAAGCCGTCATGGGCGTATTTGATGCCGGGCTCGAACAGGTCGGCGAAGGGCAGCTTGCCGTAGCGCTTGTGCAGCTCCATCCAGAGCGACACTGCGCCCGGCGTGGTGACGCTGCCCCAACCGACGTTGGGCATCTTGTCCTGGCCCTTGTACTGGTCGGGCGTCATCAGCTCGGGCGAGTGGCCCGAGGCGTTGAGGCCCACCAGCTTCTTTCCGTCCCACAGGATGCAGAAGGCGTCGGCGCCGATGCCGTTCATGGTGGGCTCCACCACCGTGATGGCGATGGCGCTGGCGATCGCTGCATCGACCGCGTTGCCGCCCTTGGCCATCATGCGCAGCCCGGCGGTTGCCGCGAGGTGCTGGGAGGAGGCTACGACATTCGAAGCGAAGATCGGGAGTTTCTTGGTCGAGTAGGGGAAGTCATAATTGAAAGACGGCACTCGGAGTCCTTTCTAGGTCTTCTTCGATGCCGCGAGGGCCTCGATGCGCGCCACGAAGCGTGGCGTCTGCAGGAACTGGCGGTGCTCCGCGTCGCTCTTGCCGAACAGGCGGGAGAGATCGAACACGCCGGAGCCCGCGATCTCGCCCATCCGTCCGGAGAGCGTCACGCGTTCACCGAGCCGCAAGGTTTTTAGCGCCGCGATGGCCGCCTCGGAAAGGCCCGGCGGCGGCGTTTGACGAGATCGTGTGGAGAAAAGGTCGGTCACCGAGCCGGCGAAGGCCAGCGCCCAGTCGTTGAACGCGTAGAGCGAAACTTGCGGGCCGACCTCGATGGTGACGGCGGCGGTCTGGGCGTTGCCCTCGATCTTGCGGACGGTGCCGCACCAGTCGGAAAAGGCGCCGACCTTGTCGGCCAGCGCCACGCTTTGGCGGGCAGCTTCCTGGATGGCGAGTGGATTGTTCGACGCGAGCGCCGGCTTGGCGAGTGCCGCTAGTCCGTCGAGGAATGCCTTCTGCGCCGGATTGCGCTCGTGGCACGGCCGGTCGAAGCAGCCGCCAAGGACGAGGCCGGCACCGCCGAGAAGAAAGACGCGCCGGCCTGCCATGCGTTCGTTACGCCGCCTTGGCTTTCGCCTTGGCGCGCTCTTCTTCCTTGAGTTCTTTCTTGGAGAGCTTGCCGACCGGCGTCTTGGGCAGCTCGGCGCGGATTTCCAGCGCCACCGGCATCTCGTGTTTGCCGATCTTGCCTTCCAGGTGCTTCTTCAACTCCTCGAAAGTGAGCGAGGCGCCGGGCTTCAGCTTCACGAACACCTTGGGCGCTTCCTGGCGGTAGGGGTCGGGGATGCCGATGACGATGCACTCGTCGACCGACGGATGCTCGTAGACCGCTTCCTCGATCATGCGCGGGTAGACGTTGTAGCCCGACGAGATGATCAGGTCCTTGGAGCGGTCGACCAGATAGAGCCAGCCGTCCTCGTCCATGTAGCCCATGTCGCCGGTGCGAAGGCCCTTCCAGTTGCTGGCGGGATGGCTGAACAGGACCTGCTCGGTCTCCTCGACCTTCTTCCAGTAGCCCTTCATCACCTGCGGGCCGATGATGCAGACCTCGCCGACATTGTCCTTGCCGGCCGGCAGCACGCGGTCCTTGTTCTCCATGTCGCGGATCTCGATGATCGTGCCCGGCATCGGCAGGCCGCACGAGCCGACGCGGCGCACGGTCTTGTCGACCGGGCAGATCGCACCGGTGGGCGAGGTCTCGGTGAGGCCGTAGCCCTCGATCAGGGTGGCGCCGGTCAGCTTCTCGAAGCTCTGCTGGACCTCGACCGGCAACGGCGCGCCGCCCGACATGCAGATCTTCAGCGACTTGAGGTCGAGCCCCTGCGCCTTGGGATGTTTCAGGATCGCGGTGTAGAGCGTCGGCACGCCGGGCAGGAAGGTCGGCTTCTTGGTCGAGAGATCGGCCACGATCATGTCGATGTCGGGCCGCGGATAGAGGATGAGCTGGTTGCCGTTGGCCACCGCGCCCAGCATGATTCCCGACAGCGCATAGATATGGAACAGCGGCAGCACGCAGACGACCTTTTCCGTGCCCGGGGTCGTGTAGGGCTTGGTCCAGGCCATGCCCTGGCTCATTGCCGCCATGACGCAGCCGTGCGTCAGCATGGCGGCCTTGGGCAGGCCGGTGGTGCCGCCGGTGTATTGCAGGATGGCGACCTCGTCCCACAGGTTCTCGGGCGCGGGATGGGGCGTGTACTTGCCGTCGTTGGCCATCAGATCCTTGAACGACATGTGCCAGTCGTCGCGTGGCCAGGCTGAAAGCTCCTTCTTCTTGGCGATCGGATAGAGCCAGTTCTTGGGCCACGGCAGATAGTCGGCGATCGAGCCCACGATCAGCTTCTTGAGCCGCGTCTTGCCGCGCATCGCCGCCATCTTCGGGTAGAGCGCATTGACGTCGAGCGTCACCAGGATGTCGGTCTCGGAATCGCCGATCTTGTGTTCCAGCTCGCGGGCAGCGTCGAGCGGGCTGTAGTTGACGACGATGCCGCCGGCCTTGAGCACGCCGAAGAAGGCGATGATGTAGTGAGGCGTGTTGGGCAGGTAGAGGCCGACATGGACGCCGGGCCCGACGCCCAGCTTCTGGAAGCCGGCGGCGGCCTTGTCGGAGGCCACCTTGTAGTCCCGGAAGGTCAGCATCTTGTCGAGGAAGTCGGTGAACGGCCGGTCGCCGTACTGGGCGCAGCTATCCTCGAAGGTCTGGTGGATGGTCTTCTTCGGAACGTCGAGCTCCCACTTCACGCCCGGCGGGTAGCTCTTCTCCCAAGGATAGTTCGACATTTTTGGTTTCCTCCCGGCGCCGACTATGTGAGGCCGGGCGGCGAGGGGTCAAGGCGGCAGGAGATACTCGTAGCCGTAGACGGTGCGAAAGCCCTGGTCGGCATAGAGCGGCAGCGCCGCTGAATTGGTGGCGACGACCTGGAGATAGGCAAACCGTGCGCCCTTGCCCCAGGCCCAGGCGTAGAGGCTTTCCGTCACGCGCCGTGCCAGCCCGCGCCGGCGGGCATACGGCATCACCAGCACGTCGAACAGGCCCATGTGGTCGCCCTCGATCGCCCCGATCGCCATGGCCATCGGCCGGCCGGCCTCCTCAACGAAAGCGAACCCGACCGGTGCCGCGATGGCAGCCAGCATGAGCTGCATGGTCTCGCCGTGCAGCGGCGGCACCGGACTGTGGGTGCGGAAGGCGTCGATCCAGGCCGGCGTCGGGCGGGGCAGGATCTGCACCTCTCCATCGGCAGCAAAGCCCGCGTGGAGCGGACAGACCTGCATCAGGCTGCGCTCGATCGTCCGGTAGCCGCGGGCGGCTAAAAGGGGGCCGATGGCGGGGGGCGCCAGGGGCGTCAGCCGCCAGGCCGGCGTCTGGCCGAGGGCGAGGTAGGGGGCTTCGAGCGCTGCCACGACTTCAGGATCAAATCGAGTATCGATTCCTAATGCATTGATAGAATTCGCTCTTTTGGTGTAGCCGCGCGAAAAGCGCTGGCGCCAGCCGGCGAAATCCCGGCTCTCCAGGGCGGGCCAGCCTCGGAAGGCGAGCTCTTCCAGGCGGCGAATGTCGGCAGGACTATCCGAGCATGACATTGTGCGGCCTCCGTGTTAGATTAAAACCTAATAAGAACAAACGCTTATTTTACCCCCTGCATGTTATACATGAGTATCGACCGCCCCTTCGTCGACATTCGTGTTTGCTGGCAGCCGCCCATTGCGACCTCCTCCCGTGTGTTCGGTCTACGGCTGCCAGCGATCCTTCTGCTCACCCTTTTCCTGGCGGCCTGCGGCGGCTCGAGCAGCCATCAAGGCTACAGCGAACGCCCGCCCACCGATAAGGTCGCCCTGACGGCGTGGAACGAGTGGACCAAATTCGGCCGCTCGACCGTCGTCTATGGTGGCCATGCCAACGGCTACACCAACCGGACCGGGATCAGCGAGCGCAGCGAGCCGCTGGCCAGCCGGGTGGGGGACTACTGGGGCACTTGCGGCCATCCCGACTGGAACGGGCGCACCTCCAACAGGCCGTGGTCGGGCGCCTTCGTGGCCTGGGTGATGGCCAAGTCGGGTTATAGCGCTTCCGCCTTCCCGCGCGACGGCCGCCACGGCAGTTACCTGGCCACGCTCTACGACCGCGAGCACGCCTCGCGCGGCGCACCCTTCCTGCTGCACGCGCCCAACGAATATTCACCCAAAGCCGGCGACCTCGTGTGCAGCGGTACCGCCGGCCCGACCTGGCGCTATGCCGATTCGCGCACGGCCCGGCGGCGCATCGACAACACGGCGAACCATTGCGACGTCGTCACCGAGGTGCGCGGCGGCTTCGTGCACGCCGTCGGCGGCAACGTGAAGGACAGCGTCACCATGAGCCTCTATCCCGTCGATTCGAAGGGTCGGCTGCAGCCGGTCGGTGGCCGGCCGTGGCTTCTCGTCGTCGAGAAACGCGGCTAGCCGTCGGACCGCGGGCCTCCAGGCCCGCTCATGCTTCAATGGCGATGAGGCGGGCCTGGAGGCCCGCGGTCCGTCAGTTCGTGAGGCCGGCCGCGTGCATGATCGCCGCGGTGCGTTCGGCGATCATGATGGTGGGGGCATTGGTATTGCCGCCGACCAGCGTCGGCATGATCGAGGCATCGACCACGCGCAGGCCCTCGACGCCGTGCACCAGCAGCTTGTCGTTGACGACGGCCATGCGGTCGGTGTCCGGACCCATCTTGCAGCTGCCGACCGGGTGATAGATCGTCTCGCACTTGGCGCGGATCCACTGCTCGAGTTCGGCGTCGGTCTTTGCTGCAGCGCCGGGCTGGAATTCGTCGGCACGGTAGGGATCGAGGCCCGACTGGGCGAAGATATCGCGGCCCATTTTTACGCCGGCGATCAGCGTCTCGAGATCCTTGCGCTCTGCCAGGTAGTTGGCGTCGATCAGCGGATGGTCGTTGGGGTTGGTGCTGCGCAGCCGGATCGTACCGGTGCTCTCGGGCCGCAGCGCGCAGACATGAAGACTGTAACCGTTTTTCTTCATCTGGGTGCGGCCGTGATCGACCACCAGCACCGGCAGGAAATGGAGCTGGATGTCGGGCGCCGCCAGGCCCGGGCGCGTGCTCAGGAAGCCGCCCGACTCGGCGATCGGCGAGGTTCCGGGGCCCTTCTTGTTCACGACATATTGGTAGAGCGAGACCAGCTTGTTGGCGGTGTCGTAGGTGTCGCGCGTCTTGCAGAACTGCAGCACGGCCGCGTCGAGATGGTCCTGCAGATTGCCGCCGACGCCGGGCAGGTCGATGACCGGCGTGATGCCCAGCGACTTCAGGTGATCGGCCGGGCCGACGCCCGAGAGCAGCAGCAGCTGCGGTGAATTCACCGCGCCGCCGCACAGGATGATCTCCCGGTTGGCGCGCGCGACCTCGTCGCGGCCGTCGACCACGTAGCGCACGCCCATGGCGCGGCCGCCGTCGAAGATGATTCGTTCGACCATCGCGCCGGTGATGATCTCGAGGTGGGAGTTGCCGCGCTCGACCGCCGGCCGCAGGTAGGCGCTGGCCGTGCTCCAGCGCTTCTTGTCCTTCTGCGTCACCTGGTAGTAGCCGACGCCGTCCTGCTGGGCGCCGTTGAAGTCGGCGACGCGCGTGTGGCCGGCCTGCTCAGCGGCCTTCAGGAAGCCCTCGTTGAGCTTGCAGGGATCGACCTGGTCGGCGACGTTGAGCGGGCCGCCGACGCCGTGGAAGTCGTCGCCACCACGCTCGTTGTTCTCGGCGTTCTTGAAGTAGGGCAGGACGTCGTTGTAGCTCCAGCCCTCGTTGCCGAGCTGGCGCCACTGGTCGTAGTCCCAGGCATTGCCGCGCACGTACAGCATGGCGTTGATCGAAGACGAGCCGCCCAGTGTCTTGCCGCGTGGCCAGTACATGCGCCGGTCGTTGCAGTGCTTCTGCGGCGTCGTCTCGTAGCGCCAGTTGTAGGGCGTCTTGTCGCCCAGGCTGGCGAAACCCGCCGGCATCTTGAGCATGAACGACGAATCGGGCGGCCCGGCCTCGAGCACCAGGATCCGCAATCCATCCTTGGCGGCAAGCCGGCTAGCCATGGTGCAGCCGGCCGATCCGGCCCCGATGATGACGTAGTCGTAGAGCGACAGCCGAGACATTGACGTTCCCTAGGGCAGACGATTCTCGATCACGGTGAATACCGGACGGGCGGAAATGGGCGACAAAAACCCGCCGCCGTCCAGTGGAAAGACACTGCGGCTGACCGAGTCGCCGACGTTGCCGCCGATGACATGGGCCTCGCCGGGCCGGACTTCGACCACGATGTCGCAGTGGCCGGCGCCGCGGTTGAGGTTGTCGAGCGTCGTGCCGCTGCCGCTGCGCGAGGCGCAGATCAGGTCGCCGACCTGCGGCGCGCGTTCCCGGGGTGGCCGGGGGATGAAGGCGGCGCCCGGTTGTTTGGCGCGCTCGACCAGGCGCTCGACATAGATCGTGTGGCGCTGGTCGGGACAGAAGAGATCGCGCGACACGCCGGCGCTCTGGATGTCCCACGAGATGAAGGCCGCCGACCACGCCACGTCGTCGAGGCCGCTGCGCTCGGGATGACCGACGCTTGCCCAATAGTCGTGGATGCGTTCGGGCGCGTCGCGCTCCTTGACGCCCAACTGCTCGGTTCGCGGCGGTGCGTTCGCGGAATAGGTGATCACCTGGCGGCCGAAGCGCGCCCATTCGCCGACCGCCAGCAGCACCATCGAGGTCTTGGCGCTCGCCGTGGGCGGCGGCGCCTCGGGCTTCCATGACGATGGCGGGCAGGGGCCGAGCGGGGCGAGGCCTGCGGCCGATTTCGGCGTCGTGGCTGGCGGCGCGGCGCAGGCGGCGAGAACCAGGAAGGCGAGGAGGGTGAGACGATGCATTCAGCCTTCAACCACGATGACGCCCCGGGGCGCCAGTCGCAGCGCGACCGGATCGCCCGCCGTCAGGGGACGGTCGACGTGCGGGCAGGTGGCGAACAGCACGCCTGCCGCGGTGTCGATGGAATATTCCATATGCGTGCCGAGGTAGCTTGCCTTGGCGATCGTGCCGGCCAGGTTGTTGGCGGCCCCCTTGTTTGGAGGGGCATCGGCCGGGCGTTCGACCGCGATGGCCTCGGGCCGTATCGCCACCGTGGCCTCGCCGTCGCCGGCGGTCGCGTTGGCGACATCGATCTCGCAGGCGCCCAGCCGCACCCGCACGGTCGCGGGATCGAGGCGGCGCAGGACGCCGCGCGCTGGATTGGACTCGCCCATGAAGCGCGCGAGGAATGGCGTCGCTGGCCTTTCGTAGAGATCGCGCGGGCTGCCCTGCTGTTCGATGCGGCCCGCGTTCATGACGATGATGCGGTCGGAGACGGCCATCGCTTCCTGCTGGTCGTGCGTCACATAGACCACTGTGAGGCCGAGCCGCTGCTGCAGCTCGCGGATTTCCTCGCGCATCTGCCGGCGCAGGCGGGCATCGAGATTGCTGAGCGGCTCGTCGAACAGCAGCACCGAGGGCTTGAGCACGAGCGCGCGCGCCACGGCGACGCGCTGCTGCTGGCCGCCTGACAGTTCCGACGGCTGGCGCTCTTCGTAACATTCCAGCCCGACCTGGAGCAGGCCTTCGCGCGCGTGCCGGGCGGCGTCGTTCCGCGACTGACCGGAGCGGCGGAGCCCGTAGCAGACATTCTCGAGCACATTCATGTGCGGGAACAGGGCGTAGGACTGGAACACCATGCTGACGTCGCGCTGGGTGGCGCCGAGCGTGGTGACATCGCGGCCGGCGATCGCGATGCGGCCCTCGCTCGGCAATTCGAGGCCCGCGATCATGCGCAGCGTCGTCGTCTTGCCGCAGCCCGAGGGGCCGAGCAGGGTCACCAGCGTGCCGGCCTCGACCGTGAAGCTGATGCCGGCGACGGCGGTCGCCTCGCCGTAGCGCTTCACCACGCCTTGGAATTCGACGCTCACGCGCGGCCTCCTCTGAGTGCTATGGCGCGCCGCCCGAGCCGCCGGTCGCCGACCGCGAACTGGATCAGCAGGATCACGGCCAGCATCAGGACGATCAGCGCGCAGCTATAGGCGATGGCGAGGCCGTAGTCGCCGTTGATGACGCGCAGGATGATGTAGGTGGTGGCAAGCTCGTACTCAGCCGTCACCAGGAACACCACGGCGCTCACCGTCGTCACCGCGCGCACGAAGCCGTAGACCAGGGCGCCGACGATGGCCGGCCGCAGCAGCGGCAGCACGACATAGACCAGCGTCTGCGGCGCCCGGCCGCGCAGTGTCAGCGAGGCCTCGTCGAGGCTGCGGTCGATCTGGCTCATCGCCGCCATGCCGGCGCGCACACCCACCGGCATGTTGCGGAAGATGAAACAGAGCACGATGATCATTGCCGTGCCGGTGATCTCGATCGGCGGCACGTTGAAGGCGAAGACATAGGCCACGCCGATCACTGTGCCCGGCACGGCGAAACTCAGCATGGTGGCGAATTCCAGCGTGCCGCGGCCCGTGAACCGCTGGCGCACCAGTAGCCAGGCGGCGATCAGGCCGAGTGCGGCGGTGAGGGGGGCCGCGATGGCGGCGAGCTTCAGGGTCGTCCAGAACGAGTTCCACGCGGCCCCCGTCCAGATCAGACCGTCGGCGGTGCGCTCGACGGCGAAGGCCTTGGCGTAGTGATCGAGCGTCGGCGTGTAGTCGCGTCCCCATACCTTTACGAAACCGCCGACGAAGGCAAAGCCGTAGAGAATGAGCGTGAAGGCGGCCCACGGCAGCGCCACCCAGGCGGCGGCGCGGCGTGCGGCGTCGGGCAGCGGCGTCGGGAGCCCTGAGTCTCCCTTGCCCGAGATGGTGGCGTAGGAGCCGGTACCGACGATGCGGCGCTGCAGGAAGAAGGCGCCCAGGGCGAAGACCAGCAACAGCAGCGCCAGCGAGGCCGCGCGGCCGTAGTCGAGCTGCGCGCCGACCACGGCGAAATAGATCTCGGTCGAGAGCACGCCGTAGTCGCCGCCCAGCACGATGGGGTTGCCGAAGTCGGCGATGCTCTCGATGAAGCCGACGAGAAAGGCGTTGGCCAGGCCCGGCCGCATCAGCGGCAACGACACCGTGGCGAAGGTGGCCCAGCGATCGGCACGTAGCGTCTGCGAGGCTTCCTCGAGCGTGGGACTCACTCCTTCGACGACACCGATCAGGACCAGGAACGCCACAGGCGTGAAGGCGAAGAGCTGCGCCAGGAACACGCCCTGGAAGCCGTAGATCCAGCGCGTCGGCTCGATGCCCATCGACCATTCGAGGAACTGGTTGACCAGGCCGGATCGGCCGAACACCAGGATGAGCGCCAGCCCGATGACGAAGGGCGGCGTCACGATCGGCAGCACCGTCAGCACGCGCAGCGTCTTCTTGAAGCCGAACGAGGTGCGCGTGACGATCAAGGCGAAGGCGAGCCCCAGCGCCGTCGTGCCGGCACCGCAGCCCAGCGCCAGGAACAGCGTGTTCCAGGCGACGCCGCAGCGGCCGCCGCCGGAGAGGCAGCGCAGGCTCCAGATCTTCTCCGTCGCCAACCGCTCGACCAGCAATGCCGGCGCCAGAAGTCCGTCGCCGTCCTGGAAGGCCTGCACCAGGATGCGCAGGATCGGCCAGGCGGTGAACAGCACGATCGAGGCCGCCACCGTCGTCACCGCGCCGGCAACGAAGGCATCGCCGCCGAAGTTTCCGCGCAGCGCCAACCCGATGGACAGCAGTGAGAGCAGTGCCACCAGTACTACGGCGCCGCCGGCACCAAGGCCGACCTGGCGTGTATCGAGTTCGCCGAACATTGTCGTGAGCCAGCCCGCGGTCCAGCCGCGCAACCCGATGCCGAGCGCCTGGACCACGAACAGCAGAAGTCCCGTCGTGCTGGCGATCAGCAGCAGCGTGCCGCGGCGCTGGCGTGTTGCCGGCACCAACGCGGCGGCGAGGCAGGCCATGAGCGCCGCGAGCACCGGCGCCAGCCACCACTTTCCGTGTTCGACGACCTGGGCGAGGGCGCTGGCGTAATCCTCTGACGACCACAGGCCGCCGAACCACGCGCCTGAATCGAGGCCTTCCTGCAGCGCGTACCAGGGCAGCACGATGGCGGCGAGCAAGCCCGCCGCCGACCACGCCGCTGACCACGACACGGGCGCACGCGAGTTCATCGGTGTTCGGCCGCTACGGCTTCGGCAGGGTGCCCACTTCGCTGTCCCAGCGCGCGATCAGGCGCTTGCGCTCGGCCGACTTGCCGTACTTGGCCTGGTCGTAGTCGATCAGCTTCATGTCGGAGAATTTCGGCGCCTCGGGCGGCAGCGGCGTCGCCTTGTTCGACGGCACCTGGAACTGCTTGGCCTGAGCGCCGAGCTTCTGTGCGTCGGGCGTGAGCGCCCAGTCGTAGAACTTCTTGGCGTTGGGGAGATTGCGCGCGCCCTTGATCAGGCTCATCGAGCCGATCTCGTAGCCGGTGCCTTCGCACGGCGTCGCGGTCTTCACCGGGAAGCCGGCCAGCGCCTCGGTCACGCCATCATGGACGAAGCTGATCGAAACCATGGTCTCGCCGCGCGCCACGGCCTTCATCGGCGCAGTCCCCGAGCGCGTGTAGGCGTTGATGTTGGCGTGCATCTTCTTCAGGTACTTGAAGGCCTCTTCCTCGCCCATCAGCTGCACCAGCGTGGCGATCGCCACATAGGCGGTGCCGGAGGAGTTGGGATTGGCCATCTGGATCTCGGCCTTGAATTCCGGCTTCAGCAGATCGGCCCAGCAGGCCGGCGCCTTGACGTTCTTCTTCGCCAGCAGCTCGGTGTTGAAGCCGAAGCCCAGCGCACCGGCATAGATGCCGACCGTCTTGCCGCCCGAATCGGTGTTCTGCTTCACCGCCCAGGGATGCAGGTCCGCGAGCCGCGGTGACTTATAGGCTTCGGTCAGTCCTTCTTCGGCAGCCTGGAGGTGCGGATCGCCGGTGCCGCCGAACCACACGTCGCCCTTGGGGTTCTGCGCCTCGGCCTTGAGCTGCGCGATGGTCTCGCCCGAACCCTTCTGGGACATCGAGACTTTTATGCCGCTCGCCTTCTGGAATTCGTTGGCGGCCAGCGTGCACCACTCGACCTGCACCGAGCAGTAGACGTTCACCACGCCCTGCGCCGAGGCAGGCGAGGCGAGGACGAGTGCGCCGAGAACGATCGTGGCGAGCCGCATGAGTTCCTCCGCTTATGACGATTTTGTGACAGCATTGCATGCTGCCCGGCGGCTTTACCAGCGCCCCCTTACCATCGCCCCACGCCACCGATCACCAGGGTAGGCACGCCTTCGGCCTTGTCCTTCACCGAGAAGACCTGGCTACCGGGCCGGCGGCCATCGCGCGGTTCGCTGACGTCGAGGCCCGCTGCCTTCAGGCGGGCGTTGGCCTTGGCGACGTCGGGCACGCGCCACGAAAGTCCCCAGAGCTGGTCGGGCGCGTCCGACACACCCTTCTTCAGATCGTGCGCAATCTCGACCACCAGATCGCCGCAGCGGAAGAACAACAGCCGCGCGCCCCACTTCTCATTGGATCGGTCGAGCCGAAGATCGAGCCCCAGCCGCCCGGCATAGAAGGCGATCGCCCGTTCGGGATTGGGTGTGCGCACCACGACGTGGTCGAGCGCGGAGACGCACGCTGCTTCGTCATCCGTGAAAGGCGAGGGCGCATCGCTGCCCTTGGCGGTGAGCCTGATCGCCACGCCATGGCCCGTGAGCGCCAGCGCATCTCCGTCCCTTGTCACGGCCACCGCGCGCCGCTCGAGCAGCGTCGCCGCCTTGCCGACGTCGCCCGTCGCGAACGTCATCGACTGAAGTCCGGGCCCACCGCCGGCAAAAGCGAGCCCGACATTGCCGGTGCGCAGCCGGCCGCCGGTCGCGCGCCGCCCCAGCAGCGTCTCGTAGGCTCCGACGGAGCCGCCGATCAAGAGATGGTCGAGCGTGGTGATCATGGCGAACGACTTCTTGTCATCCTGAGCGCAGCGAAGGCTCTCATGGCACGGCTACCGGGTGCGTTGCCGACGTGAGGTCCTTCGCTGCGCTCAGGACGACATGGAAGCAAGGGCTACCCAAGGCGCTCGAGCTTATCGAACGGCTGTTCCGCCTGTACGAGTTGCTCGAATCGCATGCGCTGCGAAACGATGTCAGCCACCGCTTCGTCAACGCTGCTGTAGACGCCAGCTTTGACCTGCGACTCCAGCCATTCCTGCTGCTCACGGGCAAGGGTGATGGTCATGCTCCAATCCTATCCCTTTTTCCAGCCGCTACCCAATGCGCTTCAGGTCCTTCTTGTACTGCGCGCCGCGGCGGACGTAGCTCGCGGCGCTCATGCGCAGTCGCTGCACGTTGTCCTCGGTGACCTCGCGCGCGGCCTTGGCCGGCGAGCCGAAGATCACGGCGCGGTCGGGGAAGGTCTTGCCTTCGGTCACCACGGCACCGGCGCCGACCAGGCTGTCCTTGCCGATCACCGAATGGTTCAACACCACGGCGCCGACGCCGATCAGCGCGCCGTCGCCGATCGTGCAGCCATGCAGCATCACGCAATGGCCGATCGTCACACCCTTGCCGATGTTGAGCGGCGCGCCGGGGTCGGTGTGGAGCACCGAGTTGTCCTGCACGTTGCTGTCGTCGCCGATGGTGATCGGCTCGTTGTCGGCGCGCAGGACGGCGCCGAACAGTATGCTCACCCGCTCGCCCAGGATGACGTCGCCGATCAGCGTCGCTTCCTCCGAGACGTAGCAGGAGTCGGGGATGACCGGCTTCTTGTCGCCCAATTGATAGATCGCCATTTCTCTCCCTTCCGTTTACGTAACCCTACATTGACGTTTACGTAAACGTTAACTATGAAGACACCATCATGTCCGTCGCCGCCCCGCCGGCCGCTTCCACGGCCAAGAGCCCCACAATCCGCGACAGTCAGCGTATCTATAGCATCGCCGAACTGGCGCGCGAGTTCGCCGTGACGCCCCGCACCATCCGCTTCTACGAGGATGAGGGGCTGATCAAGCCGCGCCGCCAGGGCACGCAGCGGCTTTACAGCGCCGGCGACCGCGCGCGGCTCGGCTGGATTCGCCGCGGCCAGAGGCTTGGATTCAAGCTTGCCGAAATCCACGAGCTGCTCGATCTCTATCAGGTCGACCGCACCGGCGTGCAACAGCTTCGCGAGCTCCTGCGCCGCAGCCGCAGCCACGTGGCCGACCTGGAGGCCAAGCGTCGTGACCTCGATGCACAGATTGCCGAATTCAAGGAAGTCGAATCACAAGTTGGAGCCGAGCTGAAGCAGCGCGGCGTGGACCCGGAAAGCGACTAGACCGCAAAGCTGACAAGAAACTCACGGAGGAAACCATGGCCGTCTACAAGGCGCCGCTGAAGGATATCCAGTTCGTGCTGAACGAGGTGCTCGACGTGTCGCAGCTCGCCAAGCTGCCGGGCTACGAGGACGCCACGCCCGACACCATCCACGCCATCATCGAGGAGGCGGCCAAGCTCTGCGAGAACGTGCTGTTCCCGCTCAACCGCACCGGCGACGAGGAAGGCTGCACCTACGAGAACGGCGTCGTGCGCACGCCCAAGGGCTTCAAGCACGCCTACGACATGTTCCGCGAGGGCGGCTGGACCGCCGTCACCTGCGATCCCGAGTACGGCGGCCAGGGCCTGCCGGCCACCGTGGGCTTCGCGCTGCAGGAAATGTTCACCGCCTCGAACCAGGCCTTCGCGATGTATCCGGGCCTCAGCCACGGCGCCTACGAGGCGCTGTCGCGCCACGGTTCGGACGACCTCAAGAAGAAGTACCTGCCCAAGCTCACCGACGGTACCTGGTCGGGCACCATGTGCCTGACCGAGCCCCAGTGCGGCACCGATCTCGGCCTGATCCGCACCAAGGCCGAGCTGCAGGCCGACGGCAGCTATGCGATCACCGGCACCAAGATCTTCATTTCGGCCGGCGAGCACGACCTCACCGAGAACATCCTGCATCTCGTGCTGGCGCGCCTGCCGGATGCGCCGGGTGGCACCAAGGGCATCTCGCTCTTTCTGGTCCCGAAGTTCATTCCCAAGGCCGATGGCAGCGTGGGCGAGCGCAACGGCATCCGCTGCGGCGCCATCGAACACAAGATGGGCATCAAGGCCAACGCCACCTGCGTCATGAACCTCGATGGCGCCAAGGGCTGGCTGGTGGGCGAACTCAATCGTGGCATGCCCGCTATGTTCGTGATGATGAACGCGGCCCGCCTCGGAGTCGGCATGCAGGGCCTCGGCATCGCCGAGACCTCGTACCAGAGCGCCGTCGCCTATGCCCGCGACCGCCTGCAGGGACGCTCGCTCACCGGACCGAAGAACGCCAATGGCCCGGCCGACTCGATCATCGTGCATCCCGACGTCCGTCGCATGCTGATGATCCAGAAGTCGTTCACCGAGGCGGCCCGCGCGCTGTCGTTGTGGGTCGGCCTGCTGATCGACGAGGCGCACAGCCATCCCGACAAGGACAAGCGCGACGCTGCCGACGACCTGATCCAGATGCTGACGCCGATCATCAAGGCGCACTTCACCGACATGGGCAGCGAGTGCGCCAACCTCGCGGTGCAGACCTACGGCGGCCACGGCTACATCCGCGAGAACGGCGTCGAACAGCTCGTGCGCGACGCGCGCATCACCCAGCTCTACGAAGGCACCAACGGCATCCAGGCGCTCGACCTGGTCGGCCGCAAGCTGCCGATGAAGGGCGGGGCGGCCGCCCAGCGCCTGCTGGGCGAGATCGCGGGCTTTGTCGCCAAGCACAAGGCCGACGACAAGATGAAGGAGTTCGTCGAGCCGCTGGAGAAGGCGCTGGGCCGCGTCCAGGACGCCGCCCTCTACCTGATGCAGAACGCCATGAAGAATCCGGACGAGGCGGGCGCCGCGGCGTCCGACCTGCTGCGCCTGATGGCGCTCACCGCCATGGCCTTCATGTGGAACCGTATCGTCGTGGCCGCCCACAAGGGCCTCGCCGCCGGCAACGACAACGCCTTCTACGAGGCCAAGCTCACCACAGCGCGCTTCTATGTGACGCGCGTGCTGCCGCAGACCGTGTCGCTCAACCACCAGATCAAGGCGGGTGCGGCCACCGTGATGGCGCTCCCGGCCGAGGCGTTCTGACGAAGGGCTGGGGGCGAGCCCCGGCAATGGCTGAGGAGACCACGCTCACCTCGCGCGATCTTCTCGCGCTGCAAGCCTTCGAGCTGGCGGCGCGCACCGGTTCGTTCAAGGCGGCGGCGGAGTTGCTGCACGTCACGTCGTCGGCGGTGAGCCACCGCATCGCCGGCCTGGAACGCCAGCTCGGCGAGAAACTGTTCGAGCGCGGGCCGCGCGGCGTCGTGCTGTCGGCGGCCGGCCGGCTGCTCGCCTCGACCACCGGCCGCGCTTTCGGCGATCTCGCACGCGCCCTTGCCCGCCAAGGCGCCGGCAGTCAGCGGCTGCGGGTGTCGGCGGTGCCGATCTTCGCCACGCACTGGCTGCTGCCGCGCCTCGGCCAGTTCCTGGCCGCTCATCCGCGCATCGAACTGCAGGTCGAGGCCAGTCCGCGCATGGCCGACATGGAGACCGGCCTGGTCGACGTGGCGTTGCGCTATGGCGACGGCAACTGGCCCGACTTCGCCGCTGAAAAGGTGATGTCGCTCTATTCGGTCCCGGTTGCAGCACCCGCGCTGGCGCGGCGCCTCCGGTTCCGGGCGCCGGCCGACATCCTGCGCGCGCCGCTGATCCGCGTCGCTCCCTTCGGGACCTCGTGGACCGACTGGGCGGCCGGCGCCGGCCTCGATCCCGCGCCGTTCGAGCAGCGCGCGGGACTGCACAAAGGCTTGCAGGTCGACGGTATGGGCGCCTCGGTGCGCGCCGCCGCGCATGGCCTCGGCGTGGCACTGGTCTTCGATCCCCTGGTCGAGAGCGAGATCGCGGCCGGCACGCTGGTGCGCGTCGGCCCGCGGGTGCCGGCGCGCGGCCAGATCTGGTTTGCCTGCCGGGCGCGCGACCGCGGCCTGCCGGCGATCCGAGCGCTTCGGCGCTGGCTGCTGGCGGAGCTGAAGCCGGGCTGAATGCTATTCAGCGCGGACGCCGCGACTTGCGTTTGTCGCGCGGTCCCCGCGCGCCGATAGATCGGAGATGGACCTCACGCTCGCCGCCCGCGACGGCACGAAGCTCGCGGCCACCCTGTTCGAACCAGCCGCCCCCAACGGCGGCGCGATCCTGATCAACAGCGGCACCGGCATCGCGCGTCAATTCTACGGCGCCTTTGCCGGCCATCTCGCGTCGCGCGGCTTCACTGTGCTGACCTACGACTATCGCGGCATGGGCGGCTCGGAGAAGCCGCCTGCGGCAACCATGGAGGCGTGGGGCGGCGTCGATCAGCCGTCGATGATCGATCACCTCGCGCGGCTGGCGCCCGGCGCCACGCGCGCCGTGATCGGCCATTCCTTCGGCGGCCAGGTGCTGGGCCTCGCCGACAACATCGGCGAGTTGTCCGCCGCTGTGCTGATCTGCAGCCAGAGCGGACACTGGCGCCACTGGCCGCCCGGCCGGCGGCGGCTCCGCATGCTGACCTTGTGGTGGCTGCTGATCCCGGGTCTCACGGCGGTGACGGGGCACTTTCCCGGAAGCTGGGTCGGCACTGCGAACCTGCCGGCGGGCATTGCGCGGAGCTGGGCGCGCTGGGGCCGCTCGCCCCACTATGTCTGCGACGTGCGTGGCCGGCCGCTCCGCCCGCACAACCACGCGGTGACGTTCCCGCTGCGCTGGATGAGTTTCAGCGACGATCCGATCGCGCCCCTGAGCGCGGTCGAGGCGCTGCGGCCCTACTATCCGCACGCCGCCGTCGAACGTCTCCATCTCACGCCGGCCGACCTCGGCGCCGACTCGGTCGGCCATTTCGGCTTCTTCCGCAAGTCGATGCCGCGCAAGCCATGGGATGAAATTGCCGATTGGCTCGGCGATCAGATGCGGCAGACTGCTCCTCCATCGAAGTTGGAGGAGACAACCGCATGTCCGAGCCGCACGTTCTTGCCGAGGTCAAAGACGGTATCGGCTGGCTGACGCTCAATCGGCCGGAGCAGCTGAACGCGCTGTCGATGGAGATGCGCGATCTGCTGATCGAGCATTCCGCCAAGTTCGAGAAGGACCCCGCGGTGCGCTGCGTGGTGATCCGCGGCGCCGGCACCCATTTCATGGCGGGCGGCGACATCAGGGGTTTCCACAAGTCGCTGACGACCGAGAAGGAGGCCCATCTCGCGGGCTTCGAGATGCGCGTCGTGAAGGCGCACCAGGCGATCTACCAGATCCGCCGCATGAACAAGCCGGTGCTGGCCTCAGTGCAGGGCGCCGCCGCGGGCTTCGGCCTGTCGCTGATCCTGAACTGCGACCTCGCCATCGCGTCAGACGATTCCTTCTTCACCCTGGCCTACCGCCACATCGGCCTCAGCGCGGACGGCGGTGCCACCTACTTCCTGCCGCGCGTCGTGGGTGAGCGGAAGGCGCTCGAGATCGCGCTTTTAGGCGAGCGCTTCAGCGCGCAGGAGGCCAAGGACAACAACATCCTGAACTGGGTAGTCCCGAAGGATCAGCTCGCGGCCGAGACCGCGAAGATGGCGCGCAAGCTCGCCGACGGCCCGACCTTTGCGCTCGGCGTCGCCAAGAGCCTGATCCGCAACTCCTTCGACAACAGCTGGGACGAGCACTCACACCGCGAGGCCGAGGGCCTATCGGCCTGTGCGGCGACCGAGGATCATTTCGAAGGCCTCAATGCATTTCTCGACAAGCGCAAGCCCGCGTTCAAGGGGAGATAACCATGCAAGACCGCCACATCGGAGACGTCCGCGTCACCCGCATCGAAGAGCAGATGGGGCCGGGCTTTCCGGCCAAGGATTTCTTCCCGGAGTTCGAAGCCGACGCCTTCAAGGCCGAGCAGCACTGGCTGGCGCCGAATTATTTCCAGGCCGAGAGCGGGCGGCTGATGACGTCGATCCATTCCTGGCTGGTCCGCACCGGCAAGCACACCATCCTGATCGACGCCTGCAGCGGCAATCACAAGCCGCGCCCGGGCATGCCGCGCTTCGACATGCTGAACACCCAGTACCTGGAACGGCTACGCGAGGCCGGCGTGCAGCCGGAGGAGATCGACTACGTGATGTGCACGCATCTGCATGTCGATCACGTGGGGTGGAACACGAAACTCGAGAACGGCAAGTGGGTGCCGACCTTCCCCAACGCCAAATACGTGATGTCGCGCACCGACCACGATCATTGGGCCGCCGTCGCCAAGCGGGCGGGCTCGGTGCCTTTCGAGGTCAACACCTATAACGACTCGGTGCTGCCCATCGTCGAGGCGAAGATGGCGGAGTTCGTATCGGGCGATCATGCGATGTGCGGCTGCCTCACCCTGAAGCCTGCGCCCGGCCATACGCCGGGCCAGATCCGGCTCGACCTCGAGTCGCGTGGCAAGCGCGCGATCTTCCCCGGCGACTCGCTGCACAATCCGGTACAGGTGCCGCTATGGAAATGGAACAGCGTCTTCTGCGAGGACCGTAACCTAGCCCGCGCCACGCGCAACACGCTGCTGGCGGATTGCGTGGAGCAGGGGGCACTGCTGATGCCGGCCCATTTCGGCTCGCCGCACGCCGCCTACATCAAGTCGAAGGGCGACCGCTTCGAGCTCGACTGGGATTTCGACAACAAGCGCGGACGCTGAATCGCACCCACCCATCGTCGTTCAGCCTCGGTGTCATCCCGAGTCGCGCGGGGTAACCCCCGCGCTGAAGCGAGGGATCTTTGAGGCTACAGGAAAGACCCCTCACTTCGTTCGGGATGACAGATTTGTTGTGTCGAGATGTACTCTCAGGGAGTCGCGTCACTGCGTCGTGATCTTCGCCGTCTCGACCACGCTCTTCCACTTTGGCACTTCGGCGTTGATCATGGCGGCGAATTCCTGCGGCGTGCTTGCGGTCGCGACGCCGCCGTAACCCACGAACTTCTGCTGCAGCTCGGGATTGGCCAGAACCTCGCGAATGGCGGCGTTCAGCTTGGCGATCACCGGCGCGGGCGTTCCCGCCGGCGCCAGGATGCCGAACCAGACGACGGCCTCGTAGCCCGGCAGCGACTGGCCGATCGTCGGCGCGCCCGGCATCAGCGGCGAGGGCTTGGCGGTCGAGACCGCGAGCAGTTTCAGCTTGCCGGTCTTGACCGCGGCATCCTGCATGTCCGACGAGGTGGTGAGCAGCATCTTCACCTCGCCGTTCAGCACCGCCATGGTCGACGGCGCCTGGCCCTTGTAGGGCACGTGGATCAGTTTCAGGCCGGCTTCCTTGCCGAACAACTCGGTGGCGAGGTGGCCGAACGAGCCCGCGCCCGCCGTCGCATACTCGACGCCATTGGGCTGCGTCTTGGCCCAGGCGATCAGTTCCTTGACGTTGTTGGCCGGCACGCTGGGATGGACAACCAGCGTCAACGGCGCGATCGAGACCAGCGACACCGGCGCGAAGTCTTTGATCGGATCGTAGCCCACGTCCTTCTGGATCAGCGGCACGATGGCGCTCGGCCCGTTGTTGCCGAACACCAATGTGTAGCCATCGGGCGCGGCAGTGGCGACCTGCTTGGTGCCGATGGCGCCGGCCGCGCCCGCCTTGTTGTCGACGATCACCGGCTGGCCCAGCACCTTCGACAGCGGCTCCTGCAGGGTGCGCGCCATGATGTCGGTGGTGCCGCCCGGTGCGTAGGGCACGACCAGCCGGATCGGCTTGTCGGGATAGGGCGCCTGCGCAGCGGCCGGCAGCGCGCCGAGGGCGAAAGCGAGACACAGAAGACCCGTCCGTCTTTTCATCATTGTTTCCTCCCGGAAATTTTCTGGAGTGTTGCTTCGGTGTCAGCGCCGAGCGCGGGGACGTCAGGGCCGACGCCGACCGATCCGTCGGCGAATTGGAAGGGCGGGTTCGGCACCAGGAAGGCGCCGGCGCCGTCATTCACCGTGGCCAGAGAACCGCGCGCGGCGAGCTGAGGGTCGGCCATCGCTTCGGACATGGTGAGATAGCGCGAGCAGGGCACACCCGCCGCCATCAGTAGGTCCTCGCATTCGCGCGCCGCGCGCGTCGACGTCCAGCCCTCGACGGCGGCCATCAGCGCATCCCAGTTCGTCGTGCGGGCCGCGACGGTGGCGAAGCGCGGATCGGTCTTCCACTCGGGATGGCCCACCGCGTCGGCGAGCTGCTCGAAGTTGCGCTGGTTCACCGGCGCCACGATCACGAAGCCGTCGCGCGCCCGCATCGGCACATAGAGCGGCCGCCGCTCCTTCGACGGGAACTGCGCCTCCTGGCATTCGAAGACCAGCAGGTTGATCATCGAATCCATCAGCGCGACGTCAATGAACTGGCCGTTGCCGTGGCGCAGGCGCGCGATCAACGCCGTCTGGATCGCGCCGAAGGCGTAGACCGCGGCCAGCACGTCGGCCACGAAGATGCCGGTCTTGGCGGGCTTCTCCTGCCCATCCTGATAGGTGAACTGCGTGTGATCGAAGCCGCTGGCGGCATGGATCACCGGCGCATAGGCCGGCTGCTCGGCGCGTGGGCCGGTCTGGCCGAAGCCCGAGATCGAGCAATAGACGAGATCGGGCTTTGTGGCGGACAGCGTCGCATAGTCGAGGCCGAGGCGCTTCATGACGCCGGGCCGGAAATTCTCGACCACGACATCGCTCGCGGCGACCAGATCCTGCGCGGCCTGGCGTCCCTCGGCGCTCTTGAGATCGAGCGCGACGCTCTTCTTGCCGGCATTGAGATGGCCGAAGTAGGTGCTGTGGCCGTCGCGCAGTGGCGGGCGGGAGCGCATGTGGTCGCCATGCGGCTCTTCTATCTTCAGCACCTCGGCGCCGCAGTCGGCCAGCAGGCGCGTGCAGTAGGGACCGGCGATCATGCTGGTGAAATCGACGACCCGCATGCCGGCGAGGGACTTCATTGGGTCAAGCCTCTTCCGGACCGCGAGCCTCCGGCTCGCTCGGATTCATGAGCGAGCCGGAGGCTCGCGGTCCGGAGGATAAGACTCATCAATTCATCCCCTTCTTCGCGCGATGCGGCGCCATGCGGTCGCGATAGCGGCCGCGCAGGCTTTCGAGATGCTCGGTCATCGCCGTCACCGCGGCGTCGGCATCGCGCTTGTGCAGCGCTGCCAGCAGGCGCCGGCGCGCCTTGATGGTGAGGTCGTTGCGCTCGCCGCCGGCGGCATGAGCGAAGTCGCGCATGACCTCCATCAGCGCGCCCATCAGCATGGCCATGACGGCGTTGCCGGTGGCGCGGGCCAGCAGATTGTGGAACTCGATATGGATATCGATCTTGTCGTCGTAGCGCTTGGCGTTTAGCAGGCGCTCGGCCTCGTCGACGTTGGCGGTCAGCGCGGCAAGATCGGCCTCGGTGGCGCGCGCGCAGGCATTGCGCACGACAGTCGAGGCGAGCCACAGCCGCGCTTCGGTCAACTCGTCGAGCGACACGCTGCCGAGCTGGTAGAGGTTGCGGAAGCTGTCGCCGATCAGGCCGGGATCGCCCTGGCCGATGAAGGCGCCGCCGTGGGCGCCCGCCTGCAAGGCAATGAGGCCGGTGCGTTCGAGATTGCGCAGCGCCTCGCGCACCGCGCCGCGGCTCACGCCAAAGCTTTCCGCCAGCTCGCGCTCCGGCGGCAGCTTGTCGCCCGAGCGCAGCTCGCCCGAGGCGATGCGCCCCTGGATCTGCGCCGAGACTTCGTCGGATAGCCGCTTGCGCTTGATCGGGGCGAAGTCCTGGTTCACGACGCGCTCCCGGCCGTGAGGCCGGCCAGCGCCTTGGCGCCGATGCGATCGCGATAGCCGTCCTCGCCGCCGCGCACATGGTCGGTGAGATAGGCGTCGAATGCCGCCTGGTCGCGACTGGCGGCGACATAGGCCCGGAGGTGCGCCTCGTCCTGCTCGTAGAGACCGGAGCTGGCGCCGGGATGGCCGCCGAACGGCGCCACGACGACGGCATCGACGAAGGCCGAGGGGATTTTGGTAAGGCGCGCCTGGTGGCGCACCGTGCTCGACGGCACGATGCGGTCGACCGAGCAGATCACGTGCCTGGCTGCCTGCGCCATCAGCAGGTCGAAGTAGCCCGCGCCGAAATACTGCACGTTGCCTTCCTCGTCGGCCTGCTGGCCGTGCAGGAACACGACATCGGGCTTGATCGCCGGCACTTCGAGCAGCGGCCGGCCGCCTTCCTGGATGCGGGCCTTGCGATAGCCCTCGGGATTGACCTTGGGCAGGTCGGTGCCGAGATTGGGGATCAGCCCGTAAGGCAGGTCGCAGGCACCAGCGCGCAGGCCGCCGGCGATGCCGGGCCCGTCCATCTCCAGCACCTTTATCGCGCCCGACTGTGCCGCGCGCCGGAAGTTGGGCGCGAGCCCCAGATGCTCGAAGCTGATGAAGACGCAGGCCGTCGTCTTCACGCAGCCCGCGCCGATCAGCATGTCGGGCGCGACGCTGCCGGGCGAGGGCACCAGCGTGAGATCGCGCACGCCCTTGCGGATCAGGCCGCGCACCAGCGCCATCGGCTGGCCATGGAAGATCCAGCCGCCGATGCCCAGCGTCATGCCGTCCTTGACGACGGAGAGGGCGGTATCGAGGTCGACGACTTTCTTCGAGACGGATTTGCTTGAAGCGGGCATGGCGTTACCTCCGCAGCATGTCGCGGGCGATCACCAGACGCTGGATCTGGTTGGTGCCCTCGAAAATCTGGTTGATCTTGGCGTCGCGCATGAAGCGCTCGACCGGGAAATCGCGCATGTAGCCGGCGCCACCGAAGATCTGCACCGCGTCGGTCGTCACCTTCATGGCGGTGTCGCTGCAGAAGCATTTCACCATCGACGACTTGGCCGAGAAGCTCGCCCATTCCTCGCGGTCGGCCATGCGCGTGCAGTCGTAGAGCAGGCAGCGCGCCGCCTCGGTCTGCATCTGCATGTCGGCCAGCATGAACTGGATGCCCTGGAACTCGGCGATCGGCTGGCCGAACTGCTTGCGTTCGCGGCCGTAGCCGACGGCGGCATCGATCGCGCCCTGCGCCAGCCCGACCGAGATCGCGCCGATGGTCGGCCGGTTGAGGTCGAGGATGCGCATGCAGGTCTTGAAGGCCTGGCCCTCGGGACCGATCATGTTCTCTGCGGGCACACGCACATTGTCGAAGAAGATCGGCGCATTGGGCACGCCACGAATGCCCATCTTGCGATCGAGCTTGCCGTAGGAGAAGCCGGGCGTCTTGGTGTCGACGAGGAAGGCCGAGATGCCGTTGGCGCCCTTGCCCTCGCTGGTGCGGGCAAACACCAGGATGAAGTGCGCGACCGGTCCGAAGGTGATGTAGATCTTGCCGCCGTTCAGCACCCAGCTCGCGCCGTCCTTCACCGCCCGCGTCTTCATCGACGACACGTCTGAGCCGGTGCCGGCCTCGGTGATGGCGACGGCCGTCAGCGTGCGGCCCTTGGCGGCGAGCCCGAGATAGTGGCGCTTCTGTTCCTCGGTGCCGAAGTTCAGGATCGGCAGCACGAGGCCGAAGGAATTGTTGGCGGCCAGCAGGGCGGCCGATTCGGAGACCTTGGCGATCTCCTCCTTGACGATGCAGACCGACGTGAGGTCGGCGCCCGGCCCGCCATATTCCTGCGGCACCCAGAGCTGCAGCAGCCCCATGTCGCCGAACACTTCCACCAGCTCCTGCGGAAAGCGGTCGTTCTCGTCGATCTCCGAGGCGATCGGCGCCACGTGCTTTTCGACCATCTTGCGCACCTGGTCGCGCAGCAGCAGGTGGTGTTCTTCGAAATGATAGTTATTCATCGGTCGAACCTCAGTGGGCCTTGGGCCAGGGAAATTTGCGCGCCAGTACGCCGGTCGAGTCGACGGTGCGGCGCAGCAGGAACAGCTCCTCGTCGTCGGGGTTGGCGGTGCGTTCGATCTTCGCCGGCATCACCAGGTCGAAGCCGGTGTTGTCGCGCACCTCGTCGAGGGTGACGCCATCGTGCAGCGACTTGATACGCATCGCCTTGCTCGCCGGTTCGAAGTCGAAGACGCCGAGCGGAGTCACGACCAGGCGCGGCCCGCCTTCGGACAGGCCGAAGTCGGTGCGCGAGGTGCCGCCGTCGAGGAAACCCGCGCCGCAGACGAAGTCGACCTTAGGGACAAAGGCGCCGCGGTCGTGGCGGGTCATCATGATGTAGAAGCGCCGCGACAGGCCGCAGAGCGCGCTGATGCCCACCGTGCCGGGGCCGCGCAGCCGCGGCTTCGCATGATCGCCGACGCAGACGGTGTTGATGTTGCCGAAGCGATCGGTCTGCAGCGCGCCCAGGATGGCGAAGTCGAAGAAGTGAACCTGCCAGTCGATGAAGTCGATCATCTGCGGCAGGTCCATCACGGCCTCGGCCACCGCGATGTTCTCGGCGTCGGCGGCAGGACGGACGATGCCCTCGGTCGGGTTGGTCATGCCGCCGGGCCCCGACACCCACCACAGATGCGGCGCCTGGCGCTGGCGCGCGAGGTTGCACGCCGCGACCTGGATGTCGGAGTTGGTGCCGACGATGGCCTTCTCGCCGTCGGCCATGTCGCGCGACAGCAGCACGGCCAGCATCTCGCCCATGGCGAAGCTATTGGTGGTTACGGGCATTTCCTGAGTCCTGCTGAAGGTGGCTGGGGCATGTCATGTCGAGGCGACTTCGAAGATCGTTTTGGCAATTCCCTCTCCACTCAAGGCGTAGGTGAGCGCCTCGCGGTAGTGGTCGAACGCAAAGGCGCGGCCGGCCGGCGGAACGAGCTGCCCCTCGGCGACCCAGGCGAGCAGTTCGTCGAATTCCCGCTGGGCCGCGGCTGCCTCGAACACGGCGGAGAACTGGCGATAGTCGACACCGACCAAGGCGGCACCCTTGAGCAGCGGCAGGTTGACGGGCAGGGCGGGAATCTCGCCCGAGGCAAAGCCGATCACCAGATAGCGTCCGCCCCAGTTGAGCGAGCGAAAGGCCGGCTGTAGCAGCGGGCCACTGACGGGATCGAACACGACGTCGATGCCGCCGGGCACCGCTGCCTTCAGGCGATCGCGCCAGCCCTCGGGATCGCGGTCGAGTGTGATCTCGGCGCCGCTTTGCGCGGCTAGCGCACGCTTCTCTTGTGTCGACGCCACCGCGACGACGCGGGCGCCCAGTAGTTTGCCGATCTGGACGGCGGCGCTGCCGACGCCGCCCGCGGCGCCGATCACCAGCAGCGTCTCGCCGGGCTTGATGTGTGCACGATCGCGCAGACCATGCAGCGCGGTGACGTAGTTGACGCGAAAGCCCGCGGCCTGGCCGAGCTGCATGCCGTCCGGAATCCGATTGACCGCCGTTGCGGGTGCCACGGCATATTCGGCGAAGCCTCCGCGCACCTGCGCCAGAACGCGGTCGCCGGGCGCGAACCCCGTGACGCCGCTGCCGACCGAATCGATCCAGCCCGAGACCTCGCCGCCCGGGACATGGGGCAGCGGCGGCTTGACCTGGTAGCGGCCGAGCGAGACCAGCGCGTCGACATAGCCGACGCCGCAGGCGGCGATCCTGATGCGGACTTCGGCAGGCCCCGGCTCGGGTCTGTCGAGGTCGACCACGCGGTAGCTGTCGATCGAACTGAGGTTGTCGGCCTGGATCGCCTTCATCTGTCTGGCTGTCCTGTTCGGTTCAATGCACGAGACCAATCCGCACCGGCAGCGCCTTGAAGCCGCCGACCAGGTTGGCGTGGATGCGCTGGGCGTCGCCCGCCGGTTCGATGCTGTCGACCCGCCGCACGAAGGCGCGAAGAAACGTCGTGAGCTCGAGACGGGCCAGCGACAGGCCGAGGCACATGTGGCCGCCGAAGCCGAAGGCGAGATGCCTGTTCGGGGTGCGCTCGATGTCGAAGCGGAACGGGTCATCGAAGACCGCGTCGTCGCGGTTGGCCGAGGGATAGAAGAGGGCGACGCCGTCGCCGGCGGCGATGGTCGTATCGCGCAGCCGATAATCCTCGCGCGCCGTGCGCAGGAAATGTTTGACCGGCGATACCCAGCGCAACATCTCCTCGACGGCGCCTTTGATCTTCTCCGGATCGGCCCGGAGTTTTAGCCACTGATCCGGATTTTCCAGGAGAGCCAGGAGACCGCCGGCCGTCACGGCGGCCGTCGTGTCGTGCCCGGCGGTGGCAATCACCGCGTAGTACGACGCGGTTTCCAGATCGCCCATCGGTCCGTCGTAGGGCCGGCCGCAGGCGATCACGGTGGCGAGGTCGTCGCGCGGCTGCTTGCGCCGGTCGGCGGCCATGGCGGTGAAATAGTCGAAGAATTGCCGCAGCAGATCGAAGTGCTGGCCGGTGCTGGCGCCATCACCGCCCCCATCGCCACTGAGATCGGCATCGTCGGCGCCGAAGAATTCCTGGGTCAGCCGCAGCATCAGCGGCTGGTCCTCGCGCGGCACGCCCAGGATCGACATGATCACGCGCAGCGGAAAGAGGTTCGCCACCTCGCGCGCGTAGTCGAACGGTGCGCCGCCGAAGGTCGCGATGTGGTCGAGCGATTCTTCGGCGAGGGTTGCGACGGCTGCTTCGAACTTCCGCACCCCGGGGCCCATGAACCATTCGGTGGTGACGCGGCGGTATTCGCGGTGGTCGGGATTATCCATGTGGGCGACCGTCCGATACATGCGGTCGTACTTGCCGCCGGACTTCTTGGCCGCCGCTTCTTGCGCACGCGTCATCAGGTTGAGGCGGCGGCTGTTGATGAAGACGTCGTTCTTGCGCGACACCTCCATGATGTCGGCGTGGCGCGTCAGCGCCCAGAACGGGCGGTAGTCGGCGGGCTCGGTCCAATGGACCGGCGAGGTCCGGCGCAGTTCCGAGAACAGGGCATGGATGCGGTCCTCGTCGGCGTGGACGGCCGGCGATACCAGCGCATCCGCCAATTCCATGGGCGCCAGCTCGGTGGACATGGGCGTCTCCTCTTCCGGTCTTGGCGCCGGTCAATGTTGGTCCGCCTGTTTATTGGTCCGACCAATGAAGAGTCAATGGGAGAGTCGATCGGCTTGACAGGAATAGTACTATATCCTATAGGCGGAATATGGAGTCGAACGCCGCCCTTCCCTTGCGCCCGAGGTCATCGGCCGAATCGGCGCGGCGGAAAAACAGTTTTGAAATTCGACGTTCGGCGACTCCGGGCTCGCGTGCGTGCGACCAGAATCTGCAAGTCCTCTCAAGGCGTTGCGGTCCGGGCAGGGTGCCCGAACCGCCGCCGATAGGATGACTCCGTGACTCTAGCGGCCCTTCCAGTTGGGCTTGCGCTTCTCGGCGAAGGCCTTGGGGCCCTCGACCGTGTCCTCGCTGTGCGCCATGGCGACGAAGGCGGGGTAGCTCTGGTTGCGCATCGCCATCTCGGTCGCCGGCACGTCGAGCGAGCGCATCACCACCTGCTTGGTGGCGCGTACCGACATCGGCGAGCAGGCGAGGATCTCGGAGGCCCAGCGCTTGGCTGCCGTCATCAGCTCGGCGTGCGGCACCACCTCGGTGACGAAGCCCATCTCGTAGCCTTCCTTGGCCGGCACGTGGCGGCCGGTCAGCATCATGCCCATCGCCTTCTTGAGCGGGATCATGCGGGAGAGGCGCTGCATGCCACCCGCACCGGCGGCCAGGCCAACGCGCGGCTCGGGCAGGGCGAACTTCGCCTGGTCGGACGCGATGATGATGTCGCTGGCCAGCGCGATCTCGAAGCCGCCGCCCATGGCGAGGCCGTTGACCGCGGCGATGACGGGCTTGTCGAGGTCGAAGCGGTTGGCGAGGCCTCCGAAGCCTTTGGCCGGATGGACCGGGCGCTTGCCGGTCTTGGCCTGGATCTCGGCGTGGTACTTGAGGTCGTTGCCGGCGCAGAAGGCCTTGTCGCCGGCGCCGGTGATGATGGCGACCCACAGTTCCGGGTTGGTCTGGAACTCGTCGAAGGCATCGACCAGCTCTTGGTTCGCCATGGGATGGCAGGCGTTATAGACCTCTGGCCGGTTGATGGTGACGATCATCAGGCGACCGTCGATCTCGACCTTGCTGTACTGACCCATGGCGTTTTGCCTCCCCGGATTCCGTCTGTGAGTGAATGGCGGTTTACCGCAAATCGGGGGGCGGCGGCGATTCAAAATCCCGAGGCCGGGCGCCTGCACGATACCTGCAGGGTGATTGAATCGACTTGCAGTGCGATCTTCATGTGGAATCTCACCGTCGGACTGCAGGAAGATGGTGGTTTCTACTGGTTGTGGTTCTGATCTCCGCAGCTCGCGCGCGCCGGCGGGGCGCGAGACCAGAGGATGAACGGATAGGAGGCTTTTTGTGGGTAAGTCGCGGGTCGCGGGCGCGTCCTCGTGGCACACCATATATAGGGGTCAAAACGGCACACCGGGCCGCCTGAAAACCCCGATAAAAGCTTGAAATTGCTGACTGTTGCCGCTTGGCCACAGGTCGGCCACGAGTCGTCCTTGGAACGGCCACGCACCTTGCTCCGCACTAGTCGTGGTGTGTATATTCCGCCCGGTTCTGGTGATCATCCAGTTCCGGCATGCTTGTCGGATTTCAATATCGAGGGGAAGTACTCATGAAGAAGGCTCTTTTCGCCGCCGCCGCGCTGGTTGCGCTGCCGATTGCCGCCCAGGCGCAGACTTCGACGCCGGGCTTCTACATCGGTGCGGAAGGCGGTTTGAACTGGCTTCTGAACACCAACGTGACGGCCGCCACCGCGACCAGCGGCGGCACTCTGAACACCGTGCAGGTGACGCCGCAGACCGGTTGGGCTGCCGGCGGCGTGATCGGCTACGACTTCGTCGGCCCGCGCGTCGAACTCGAGGCCGTCTATCGCCAGAACACGACCAACATCAACGCCGTGGGCGTCGGTGGCTTCAGCAACCAGATCGGCCAGCTCGGCATCTTGGCCAACCTGCTGTATGACTTCATGCCCGCTTCGGTGATCACGCCGTACATCGGCGCCGGCGCCGG
>CANJHI010000048.1 GCA_947474005.1 Alphaproteobacteria bacterium
AATTTTGCCCAAGGCAGTATGACGCCTTCGGGCGGAGCGGTGCCAAAACCTATGACGAATGCCATCCGCCGCGGATGTATTTGAATCTCGACTATGTCGAGATTACCATCTCGCTGACGTTTGAGATAGCCGAGCGGTACCGGTATCGAAGGCGAGCCGGCCAATGTCTATACTCCCCGTTGTAAGCAACTGATTGGTGACGCTGTAGGTCGCTCCGCCAACAGCACCGGATGCCACTCCGCCGGTGTAGAGAGCGGCAACCCCGCCTGCGGCACCTCCTATGCTGGCGGCGGCATAGCTGCGCCAAGAGCTTAAATTGTGCGACAGTGGCGGCACTTACCAGGACGTAGGCTCCATCACGACGACTGGCTCAGCTACCGCGTACAACACGTCGTCCGACCGTCGTTTGAAGCAAGGGTTTTCCGATCTCACCGACGTGGGCGGCATTATCGACGCCGTGTCACCGCGCCGTTGGTCATGGAAGGTGAATGGCAATCCTGGCATCGGATTCATTGCACAGGAACTGGTGGTGTTCGTGCCGGAGGCGGTGACGATCGGGGACAACGATCCGAACCTTGAGTCCAACCAGCCGGGTTTCACAGGTTGGGCGCGAGACGACAGCAAGCTCGTGCCGTACCTATGGGCTGAGGTGAAAGCGCTCCGCGCCCGTGTTGCGGCCATGGAGCAGAAGATGGCCAAGGATTGACCTCGTCGGTGGGGACCTGACGTTCGGCCCTCACGGAGCGATGACCGAACTACTTTCCCATCTTCGTCGTTGACTTCCTACTCGCCACCACACAGCACAAGTGCGGCTTGTCATGACGTCCTCCACAGATCGGCAGTTTCCACAGCCTCTGTTGAGCGCAAGGAATAGACGTCCGCACCGGCCTCTGCCGGCAGTGCCAGCAGCCTGGGGAAAAGCGCAATGCAGGTCTGCGATTTGTGATCTACAGATTCAGCAGGTTCTGTGCTATATTTTTGATACGTTGCCACGACGTGTGTAATGCGCGGGCCGCCCGGTTCACTTGCCCGGAGCGGCCTTTTTCGTGGGCCGGTGGCGTCCCGCTCTCCACGCGGGCGATGCAAGGGGTTTTAGGTCCCAGGACCTGACCGCGAGCCACGGGTGCAGGGGGCGTAATTCCCCTGTCGATCAAAACCATAGTCGATGCCTCCTTACATGGCCGTCGGGGAAGGCGTCGCAAAATGACGCGATTAGAGAGAGCATACCCGCGCAGGAGAACCCTTGGCGCGGTCGACTGCCTGCAGTGCCTGCCTCCTCGTGAGGGTCCTGAACTGCCGCCAGCCCGACCGGACATGCCCGGCCCCCCGTCCGCATCTGCGGGACGCAAGACCTAGTCGACCACCGGAAGATCGCTCCTCGTGGTTGGCACAAGAGCGGGGAGAAACCCCGCCGAGCCCGAACCCTCGTCCCGGGCCAAAGGACGATGCCATGCGGTCACTGGCCTTTTCGACCCCGTGGAGGGGTTTTGCCGGTTTCACCGGACTCTAGAACCATGTGGAGAGAACACGATGAACAGCACATTGGCCGTGTCGCTGACGTCGTTCATGATGTTCGCGACTGTCCGAGCTGGGGCACAGCGCCGCGATTCGGAGGTGTCCCCGAAGCGCCTCGGCACTGTGCCGCAAGAAGGTGGCAAGACGTTGAACGGTCGAACGAATTGCGAGGGAGCGGCACACGCTGCGGTACAGCTGGCGCCATTTTGCGGCACATCCCGTGTGCCGCTGCCCGGTCCACGATGTGTGCTACGCCGGCAGTTCGTGACCGCGGCCGATGTTGCGGACGACTTCGCTCAAGTGCGGCTTGGCGTCGATCAGCGCGCGGCGGTAGGCGACGAGGCCGCGCAGCATGGCGCCGTCGCGCTTGAGCAGCTCGTCGGCGAATTCGACCATGCGGGTGTTGGGCCAGCCGTGCTTGCGCATGCCGAGCAGTTTTAGGAACGCCGCTTCCTCCTGCCCCGGCGCATGCTGGGCCATCAGGATGGCGGCGGCCGCCGTCGAGCGCGAGATGCCGGCATGACAATGCACCAGCACGTGGCCCTGCGGATGGGCGTGCACCCGTTCGCCGAACTCCAGCACCCGGACGATGTGGGCCGGCGTACAAGCCTCGAAGCCGGGGTATTCGGCCACGACGTCGTCGAAGCGGATCAGCTCGTGGTCGATCTCGAAGTAGTCGTCGAGGGCGGGCGGGCGCGGCTCGTGAGTGTCGATGATCGACAGCACGTGGCTGACGCCCGCCGAGCAATGTTGCGGCAGCTCGGGGATGCCGCAGACGGTGACTTTGTGGGTGAGGAGGGGCATGGCGCGTCAGTCTACAGCAAGCCGCGCGCCATGTGCACGCCGAGCGCCAGCATGCCGGCCAGGAAGATCTTGCGGAAGGTCTCGGGCGAGGCGGCATGTCGCAGCTTCTGGCCGATCCAGACGCCCGCGAAGGTGGGGGCGAGGGCGGCCACGCCGCCGATCGAGTTGGTGAGGGTGAAGACGTTCTGCTGAACCAGCGCCACGGCCAACGCGCCCATGATGAACAGGAACATGATGCCGAGGCCCTGCACGAGCTCGTTTCTGGAAATCTGCAGCGACTGCATGTAGGGCAGGAACGGCACGGCGGCCATGCCGGTGAGGCCGGCGACCGCGCCGCTCGCGAGGCCAATCAGCGGATTGGCCCAGCGCTCGCCGGCGCGTGGCATGACCGGACGCCAGGCGAACAGGGCGAGCGAGGCATAGAGCACCAGCAACAGGCCCAGCCAGCCAGTCATGCCCGCCGTGCCGAGCTTGTCGAGGGTCACCGCCACGCCGATCACGCCGACCATGGCGGCAATGGCCATGGTTCCGAAGCGGCGCAGCAGCGGCACGAAGTGGCCGCCGTAAAAGGCCTGGAAGACGTTCGTCATGAGCGTGGGGATGGTCATGATCGCCAGCGCATCGCCCAGTGGCAGGGCGAGCGTCATCAGGCCGATGGCGATCGGCGGCAGACCGATGCCGATCGCGCCCTTGGCGATGCCGGCGACGATGAAGGCGCCGGCGATCACCAGCATTTGCAGTTCGGTCATCAGCCCAGCACGCCTTTCGCCAGTCGGTCGAAGGCTTCCCAGAACAGGGCGCGCAGATCGTCGGTTTCCATCATGACCTCGTGCCGCGCACTGGCGATGGTGAAGTGCTCGGCGTGCCGCATGCGGGCGACGATGGGCCCGTGGTTGGAGGGATCGATCAGGCGATCCTCGCCCGCCGTGATCAGGAGCAGGGGCAGGTCGATCCGTTCCAGATAGCCGGGCGCCAGCGCCGCGGTCATCGAACGGACGGCCTGACGCGACCAGCCGATGGTCGGGCCGCCCAGGGTGAGCCGGGGATCGGCGGCGAACCATTCTTCCGTGAAGCGGTAACGGCGCTCGTCGTGCGTGACGAAATTCGAGGCGAACTCCCGGGCGAGCAGCACGAACGGCCCGGTGCCGAAGATGTAGCGATCCTCCACCGCCGGCACTTCCGGCATCAGCATCAGGACCGAGCGCAGCATGGCCTCGCGCCGGAGCGCGGTCATGGGTGAGACGAAGACCCCGGCCGACAGCGGCCCCGAGCCGTTCTCGGCCAGGTGCCGCAGAAGGATATGGGCGCCCATGGAATGACAGAGCGCCAGGACCGGCCGGGGCGCGTCAGGTGCCACGATGGTCTCCAGGAACAGCGCGAGGTCGGCCATGTAGGTTGTGAAGTTGTCGATATGACCCTTGCCGCGATCGGGTAGCGGCCGGTCGGACAGGCCCTGGCCGCGCCAGTCCAGGGCATAGACGGCGAAACCGCGGTCCAGCAGTTCGCCCATGATCTCGGTCGCGTATTTCTCGATGAACTCGCCGCGTCCCGTCAGAACCACGACGGTGCCGCGCGGGGTTCCCGGAGCGTTCCATACCGCATAGCGCAAACGCGCCCCCGCTCCCGCCAGGAAGCCGTAGCGGTCGGCAGGGCGGTAGCGGGCCAGATGGCCTGGTACGGCAGCCGGGGCGGCCGAGGAATCTTGATCAGTCATGGTTGGCTAGTCATGGGCTGTGGCGTTTTGGCGAAGCCCGGCGGCGGTTACCAGCGGAGATTTGGGCAATTTGGCCTTCTTCGCCTGCGGTCTCTTTACGGTTTCGGGAGGCACGGCTATAGATCGCCCGGTCGCCGCATCGTCTGTGAAGGGTCGCAGACGAGGAAATCGGGCGCAAGGAAGCCTCCAAGAGGTCTGCCGCACTGCATGGTTATCGGCTCGTCGGTGAGCTGATCCGGCACGGTCCTTGCGTCGACGTTCATCGTCCGCAGGAGACATGCGACCGCGATCCCGACACCGCGATCCCGACGACGGCATGCACCACCGGCGGTTTGTCGGAGCGATCGTTCAATCTATGATCCGCCAGGGTTTGGTCCTTCTCTTCGTCGTCGCTGCCACGATGGTCGGTTGGCGCCTGCTCGACGCCCAGGTCGAGGCGGCGAACGTCGAAGGCCCCCTGCACGGTGTCACCTACGCCCCATGGGCCAAGGACCAGGACCCGCTCGAGGCCAAGGCGAGCGGCATCTGGAGCTTCCTGCGCACGGCCGTGAGCGACGCGCCGGCGCCGGTCATCAAGCCGCGCAAGGAACAGATCGAACGCGACTTCGCGATGCTGGGCGGCAAGGTCAAGTACGTGCGTACCTATCGCACGACGGACGGCGGCGACGTCATGCCGGAGATCGCGGCGAAAAACGGGCTGAAGCTCGTCCCGGGCGCCTGGATCTATAGCGCCAACGAGGCCAAGCAGCAGTTCGGCCGCGAGGCCGCCGAGGTCAATGCCGAAGAGACCCGGGCGCTGATCCGCATGGCCAACCAGAACCCCAATATCGAGCGGGTGCTGGTCGGCAACGAGAACATCCTGCGCTGGGACGGCCAGAAGGACCTGCGCGATCCCAACGCGACCAGCCCGGCCCAGCTCATCCGCGAGATCCGCAACGTCAAGCGTAACGTCAAGGTGCCGGTCAGCACCGCCGAGCCGTGGCATGTCTGGCTGCACTATCCGGAACTCGCGCGCGAAGTCGACTATCTCGCCGTCCACATCCTGCCCTATTGGGACGAGCAGTCGGACGAGGCGCCGCTCGACTATCTCAAGAGCCGAATCGGCATGCTGAAGCAGGCCTATCCGAACAAGAACATCATCGTGACCGAGGTCGGCTGGCCGTCGAACGGCGCCTCGCGACGCAGTCCGGGCAGCGGCATCGTCAAGCATGCGACGCCGGCCGAGCAGGCCAAGAACATCCGCGATGCGGTAGCGTGGCTGCGGTCGCAGAACATCGAGCATTTCGTCGTCGAGGCGGTCGACCAGCCGTGGAAGTCATACGACCTCGAGGGCAAGGCCGGCGGCTACTGGGGTCTGTGGAACGCCGACCGCCAGCAGAAGTTCAACTGGACCGGCACCGTCGACCGGTTTCCGCAATGGCTGAGCTGCGCTGCCTGGTCGGTCGCGGCGGCGCTGCCGCTGATGCTCCTGTTCCTGTGGCGCTGGAGCGGTCTCGGCACGGCGGGCCAACTCGCCTTCTGCGGCCTGGTGGCTTTGTCGACCAGCGCGGTCGTCTACGGCGGCTCGGTGGCGGCCGGCAGCTACATGGTGATGGCTGAAATCATCGGTTGGGGCGTGCTCGCCTTCTTCCTGGTCCTCAGCCTCGGCATGGCGCTGTTGCAGGCGCTCGAGATGGTGGAGACGATCTGGCGGCGACGCTGGACGCGCGAAGCCCTGCCGGCGGCCGACATGATCGCGCGCCAGCCGGCCGACCGGGTATGGCCCAAGGTCTCGCTGCATCTCGCCATCTGCAACGAGCCGCCAGCAATGGTGATCCAGACGCTGGAGTCGCTGGCGAAGCTCGATTACCCCGACTACGAAGTCATCGTCATCGACAACAACACCAAGGATCCGGCGGTATGGCGTCCGGTCCAGGATTACTGCACGCAGCTCGGCGAGCGGTTCCGCTTCTTCCACTTCGACGTCATGAAGGGCTTCAAGGCGGGCGCGCTCAACTACGTGCTCAGCCAGACCGCGTCCGACGCCGAGGTCATCGGCGTCATCGACAGCGACTACGAGGTCCGTGCCGACTGGCTGAAGGCGCTGGTACCGTACTTCGACGACCGCAAGATCGGCTACGTGCAGGCGCCGCAGGACCATCGCGACTGGACCGGCGACCGCTTCAAGGAAATGCTGAACTGGGAATATGCCGGCTTCTTCGACATCGGCATGTGCCTGCGCAACGAATACGACGCCATCATCCAGCACGGCACGATGACCCTGGTGCGCCGCGACCTGATGGAAGAGATGGGCGGGTGGGCGACCTGGTGCATCACCGAGGACACCGAGCTTGGCCTGCGCCTGATGGAGAATGGCTACGGCGCCATGTACAGCCGCGAGCGCTTCGGGAAGGGCCTCACGCCCGATCATTTCTCCGGCTACAAGAAGCAGCGGTTCCGCTGGGCATACGGCGCCATGCAGATCATGAAGGCCCACGCCGGTAAGATGCTGGGCGGCAGCACCAAGCTCACCTTCTGGCAGAAGTACCATTTCGTGTCGGGCTGGGCGCCGTGGTTCGCCGATGCGCTGAACCTGATCTTCACCTGGGCGGGCCTCGCCTGGCTGCTGGCGGTCCTGGTCCCGCCGCTGTTCGGCATCAAGCCGGTCGGCTTGCCGCCGTCCGAGTTCATTCTGCCGACGATCGGCATCTTCGTCTTCAAGCTGCTCTATTCCTTCGGCCTCTATTTCGACCGCGTGAAGTGCACGTTCCGCCAGAGCGTGGGCGCGTCGCTGGCGGGTCTCGCGCTCACCTACACCGTGGGCCGCGCCGTGATCTATGGCCTCGCGACCAGCCGGCTGCCCTTCATGCGCACGCCGAAGATGGACGAACGTGCCACGCTCGGCATGGCGCTGGGGATGGCGCGCGGCGAGGCCGTGCTGGCCATCCTGCTGTGGGTCGGCGCGGTGGTCCTGTGGGTGAACAACGGGGTCGTCGACCCGGAGGCGAGGCTTTGGGCGGTGTTCATGGTCGTGCAGTCGTTGCCTTATGCCGCGGCGGTCTACGTGTCCCTGGTCAACGCCCTCGAACAGATGCGCCACGTCCGGACCGTGTACGAGGCCGCCCCGGCACCGCGTGTCGCTGGCCCCTCGATGCAGCCGGCGCAATAGGGGGTAAGACGGTTTTCCCTGTCGACTCGGCCGCCCTGTCTGCTAGCGTGAAATGATGCCTACGTTCGAGTCACGTCACGGTCTCGATTCGCGTGCCGGCACCGCCCTTTTCCTGAAACGCTGGCTGCGCCGGCCCTTCGCGATGGGGGCGGTGATTCCCAGCGGCCGACTGCTGGCCGAGGCGATGGCGCGCGCGACGGTCCAGGCGATGGACGGGCGGCCGGGCCATGTCGTGGAACTGGGCGCCGGCACCGGCGAGGTCACCAAGGCGCTGCTGGCCGCCGGCATCGCGCCTGCGCGACTGGCGCTGATCGAACGCGATCCGGAACTGGCAAGCTTCCTGCGGCGCCACTTCACCGAACCGAAGATCATCGAGGGCGATGCCGCACGCCTGCCAAAACTGCTGGCCGACAACGGGACGACGCCGATCGCCGCTGTCGTGTCGAGTCTGCCGCTCCTGTCGCTGCCGACGGAGATCGTGAACGGCATTGTGCACGGGGTCTTCGAGGCGCTGCCGCGGGGCGCGGCGCTGGTGCAATTCACCTATGGCCCGACACCGCCGGTTCCGCGCGCCTTGCGTGAACAACTGCGGCTGGTTGGCACCCGCGGCCGGCGCATCTGGCGCAACGTACCGCCGGCGGTGGTCTGGACCTTCAGAAGGCCGTCCGCCGCGTGAAGTCGTTCAGATTCGACGACACGCTGCGCGCAACGATCACGAAGCATCTCAGCCGCTTCGACCTGCGTCGCAGCGCCGATGCCGGCGTCCTGAAGCATGCCGCCGTGGCCGTCGTCCTTGTTGAAGGCGAGGCCCCGGGAGAGGCGGCCTTCCTGCTCACCAGGCGCACCCCCCGACTGCGCGCCCATGGCGGGCAGTGGGCGTTGCCGGGAGGGCGGGTCGATCCCGGCGAGACGCTGGAGCAGACGGCGTTGCGTGAGTTGCACGAAGAGCTGGGTGTGTTGGCGTCGGTCGACGATGTCCTCGGCACGCTCGACGATTATCCGACCCGCTCGGGCTATCTCATCGCCCCGGTCGTGGTGTGGGCGCCTGGCGTCACGGTGACGCCCAATCCGGCGGAGGTCGCTGCCGCCTATCGCATCGACTGCGCCGAGCTTTTCCGCGAGGGCTCGCCCGAGATCGTGGCGATCGAGGAGTCGGATCGGCCGATCATCCGACTGCCGCTGCCCGTTGCCACGGTCAACGCGCCGACGGCGGCCGTGCTCTATCAGTTCCGCGAAGTGGCGCTGGCCGGACGCGACACCCGCGTCGACCATTTCGAGCAGCCGGTTTTCGCCTGGCGCTGAAGGCGCGAATTCAAATAATGCGGCACGTATCGCTTGGCATCCGCAAGCGGCTATCATCCTGAAGAGCGGCGAGTCGCTTTGAGCGTCGCTCCGGAGGCTGCATGGCACTACTCATCGTCAATCTGGACAAGGCCATTGGCAATGCCCAGGCATGGCTCGACACTTTCAGGGAGCAGCTTCCTGATCTGCCCATTCGCATCTGGCCCGATGTCGGCGAGGTGAAGGATATCGAATATCTGGCCTTCATGCGGCCGGACTTCGACCTGCTTCCCGCTTTCCCCAACTTGAAAGCCATGTTCAGCCGTTCGGCCGGAGTGGAAAGCTTCGTCGATCATCCGAAACTGCCGAAGGTCCCGCTTGGGAAGGTGGAGCCGCCGGGGGGCGATCCGATGATGACGGAGTACGTCATCATGCATGTCCTGCGCTTGCATCGGGAGATGCCTGCCTACCAGGCGGCCCAGGCGAAGCGCGAATGGCTTAGGGTACCGATCACCCGGCCCGAGCAAAGGCGCATCGGTTTTCTGGGCTTCGGAATGATGGCCACGGCGCCGGCGCTGGTCCTGCAGTCGCTAGGCTTCAAGGTCTCCGCGTGGGTCCGCTCACCGCGACAGGCGGCAGAGGTCCCCCTCTTCCACGGTCACGATCAGCTGGCGTCATTCCTCGGTCAGACGGATATCGCCGTCTGCCTGTTGCCGTTGACGCCGGAAACCGAGGGCATCTTCTGCGCGCGCACATTTGCCATGATGCCGAGAGGCGCCATGCTGGTGAACGTCGGGCGCGGCAAGCATGTGGTGGAAGGCGACCTGATCGCGGCACTCGATTCGGGACAATTGGCCTACGCCGCATTGGACGCCCTTTGGCCCGAGCCGCTGCCGCCGGAAAGCCCGCTCTGGCTTCATCCCAAGGTTACGGTGATGCCGCACGTGGCCCGGCGGCCGACTGTGGGGCAGCTGGTCACCGAGATCGTCGCGAACATCCGCAGCCTCGAGGCTGGAGGACAGCTCCTGCAAGAAATCAACTACACGCGGGGGTACTGATCGCCGAGAAGAACAAGCCGGCGAGCGCCATCGTGCCGAGCATCTCGCTGATAGAGTCTCGAAATTCGACACCCGGCGACTCCCGCAGCGACGTCGGAGAGCGGTGATTCCGCCAGCGGCGACAAAGGCTTGGCCGATGCGTCGTGACTCCCGACGGGACGTGAGGCGTGTGACTCGTGACTCAAGCGGTCAGGACTGCGGGATCAGGACTGCGCGCTCAGCGCGACAGCCGGTGCCGGCCGGCGTTTCAGGAAGACGGTGGTTTCCTGTTCCAGCACCGGCTCGTCGCGCTGGTTGATCGTGACCTGGCGGATGCGCGCCACGCCCCGGTCCGGCTTGGACGACGACAGCCGCAGTTCGACGATGTCGGTCACGACGCGCAACGTGTCGCCGGGGCGTACCGGCCGCGGGAACTGTACTTCGCCGATGCCTGGCGATCCCAGGCTGCTGGCGCGCAGGATTCCGAGGTCGAGCCACAGGCGCAGTGTCACGGCCATCGTGTGAAGGCCCGAGGCGATCAGCCCGCCGTAGCTCCAGCGTTTGGCGAACTCAGCGTCGATGTGGAAGGGCTGCGGGTCCCATTGCCGCGCGAACGCGATGATGCCCGCCTCGGTCATGGTCATGCCGCCGCTCACGAATCGGTCGCCAATCTTGAAGTCCTCGTAGTAGCGATCGGTCACGGAACAAGCTCCCGGCAAAGACGCACCGTAGTTCCCATTTTGGCTCCGATTGTGTCGAGTCTGAGACACTGGCTGGACCGCACGGCTGTGCTAGTTTGCCTCTCGAAAGATAAAGGGAGGCGAGTATGCGTTCGAACCCGACACGCCGTCGCGCGCTGGCGCTGGCTGGTGCCGCGGGGGCTCTGCTGGCCGCGCCCGCGCTGGCGCAGGCGCCGTGGCCCAACAAGCCGGTGCGCTTCGTCGTGCCGTTTCCGCCAGGGCAAGCGGCCGACATCTTCGCCCGCCTGATGGCCGAGAAGCTGACCGACGTCTGGAAGCAGCAGGTCATCGTCGAAAACAAGGCCGGCGGCAGCGGCATTCCGGCGACGGAATACGGCAAGGCGGCGGCGCCCGATGGGTACACGCTGATGGTGGTGTCGAGCGGCACGTTCGGCGTCAATCCGAGCCTCTTCCCCGACCTGCCCTACAAGCCTCTGGTCGACTTCCTGCCGATCACCAACATCTTCCTGGTGCCGCTGGTCATCGTGGCGCATCCCAGTTTTCCGGGAAACACGCTGGCCGATCTGATCGAACTCGCCCGCAAGGAACCGGGCAAGTGGTCGTATGCCTCGGCGGGCCCCGGCACGTCACAGCATCTCAGCATGGAGTTGTTCAAGCTCCGCGCGAAGCTCGACATCGTGCACATTCCCTACAAGGGCAGCGGGCCTGCCATGGCCGATCTTCTGGGTGGGCACGTCCCCCTGATGATGGACAGCACGGCGGCGGCGCTGAACCATATCGTCGACGGACGTATCAAGGCGCTGGCCGTGACGACCGCGCGACCGGCGCCTCCGCCGCTCGACAAGATCCCGCCCATCGCCCAGACGCTGCCGGGTTTCGACGCCGCTGGCTGGTCCGGACTCGCCGCACCGGCTCGCACGCCGCTGGAGATCGTCGCCAAGGTGAACAAGGACGTATTGGCCCTGCTCAATGACCCTGCGATCATTCGCCAGATAGAGCAGCGCGCCGCCGTGCCCGCACCGGGCTCGCCCCTGCAATTCTCCGAATTCATCAAGAAGGAGATCGACACCTGGGGCGAGGTCGTCCGAGCGACCGGAACCAAGCCCGGTACGTGAGCAAGGTGCAGGGAAGCGGACTAGCCTCCGCACACGCTCTTTCGTGCGAAGAAGGTGTTGGAAATAATGTCGGGATCGCCTACCGCGCGGTCTTCGTGCACTTCAAGTAGATCGAGGCCGTAGCGCCGCATCGCTGTGTAGACGGCGGCCTGCGGCAGGACGTGCTTTTCCATGGCGAGGCTGTCGGTTCGTGCGAGCTGCTCCCGCCACGAGAAGCTGTAGCCTTTCCAGAATGTCGGAAGCTGAAACAGGGCGTACCCGCCGGGCCGCAGCCGGTCGAACAGCTGCGACAGCACTTCCAGCATGACTGGCGGTGGATTGTGTTGCAGCGCGATCACCGAGTAGAGGAGATCGCATTGGGGAAGGGCTGCTACCGCTTCGATCGACGCGAGCTGGACAAACCCGACGTTGGACTGGTGATGCCGCGAGACGGCCTGCCGGGCCAGCGCGAGGTGTGCGGCGGAGATATCGACGCCGACGACACGTCGAAAACGGCTCGCCAGGGCCGTGGTCTCCCGCCCTACACCGCATCCGAATTCCAGCACGCTTTGGATGTCTGCGATCGCCTGTCCGCTACGTGCGAAAAAAGCATTTATCGTGGAAAGGCAGGCTTGGCCGGAACGATAGAATTCGTCGCCGGTTGAGCCGATGTGCGACATCTTGAATTGCGGCGCTGTGAGCACGGACCAATAGGGCTCTTGCTCGCCGAGGTGCTGCCAACAGCGCGCGACCTGCTGGAACATCTCCCGCCGCTGATCGGCGGGACCGTCGAGTTCTATGGTGCCCATCGTCGAGCGATAGAACCGCCCGGTTCTCAGGACGAAGCGGGCAGGTATCCAGTCGGCGCGGAGCTTCTTGAGGGCGATCCCGAGCCGGCTCATCGATCAAGTCCTCGCAACTAGACAAGGCCTCGCAGGGCATAGATCAGTCCCACGACCAGCAGGCCGATGAACACGGTTTCGGCCAGCAGGAGCATCACCGGCGCGATGCCAATTCGGGCCAGCGCCAGCAGCGATGTCTTCATGCCGAGGGCTGCGATGGCCGTGATGATCAGGAATGACGAGACCTGCGCCGTCATCGCCTGGACGTTCGCCGGCACCAGGCCCATCGAGTTGAGGGTGGTCAGAGCGAGGAAGCCGAACAGGAAGACCGGCGGAGCCGGGCGCGCCGTGCCGACGGCAACGCCGCCCCGCGCCACCCACCAGGCGATGCCGATGACGGCCGGCAGCAGGAAGGCAACGCGCAGCAGCTTGGTGATGATGGCATCGGCCAGCACCTTGGGGCCGAGTGTCTGGCCCGCGCCCGCGACCTGGGCCACGTCGTGGATCGCACCGCCCAGGAACACGCCCATCTCGAACAGCGAGTAGCCCAGCATTTCGCGCAATGGCGGGTAAAGCACCATCACGACGGTGCTGAGGAAGTTGACGCCCATCACGGTGAAGGCGAGATCGCGGTCGGAATTCTCGTGCTTCGGCAGCACGGCCGAGGCCGCCATGGCTGCCGCGGCGCCGCACACGCCGGTGGCGCAGCCGGTCAGCAGGCCGAAATCGCGGCTGAGGCCGAACAGGCGCGCTGCCCAGGCGCCGAAGCCGATGGTGCAGGCGACGGCGGCCAGCGCGATCAGGATCGGCAGCATGCCGTCGTCGACAAGCTGGCCCAGCGTGAGGCGGGCGCCGAACAGGGCGACGCCGATACGCAGCAAGGTGCGGCCGGCGAATTCCAGGCCGGGCTTCAGGGCCGGGCGCGCCGATAGCGGCTGCAGCGCCATGCCGATGACCAGGGTAAGGATCAACGGCGGGACCCAGACGGCGCCGAAACGCAATAGGCTACGGGTGTCGGCGATGAAAGCGACGGCGGCGATGGCCGCGCACAGGGCAACGCCAGGGGCCGCCCGACGCAGATTGGACGGCGCCCACAGGCGGGCGAGGTCGATGGCCACGGCGCTGTTACGCATCGAGGATGGCGACCAGCTGGCCTTCGCCGATGGCTTCGCCTTCGCTGACCTTGATTTCCTTGATGATGCCCGCTTTGGGCGACAGGACGGGGATTTCCATCTTCATCGATTCGAGGATCATGATCTCGCCGTCGACTTCGATGCGGTCGCCGGGCTTGGTCTGGATCTTCCACACATTGCCCGCGATCTCGGACTTAACGTTGACGACGGCCATGTCCAGAGCTTCTCCCGTGTGGCGCTAGGCAGCTTTTTCGGCCACCGCGCGCGCCAGTGCAAGGGCGGAGCTGCCCACACGCGCGCCCAGACGGTATGCCGCATCGCTGACCGCCGAGACTATTCCGTCCTGCAAGGTGGAGCGACCGTCGCCGATTCGGGCGGATTGAGCGGCGACTGCCACTCCGGCGATGCCGGCGCGGTCGAGAATCTCGAAGCCCCTTATGCCGCCCTTGTCGGCGCCGGGCCCCGCATCATTGAAGAAAACAAGCCTCGGCCGGAAGGGCTCGACGGCCTGACCGGAGTTCAGCGCACAATGGCTGCCGGTGGCGACGATACCGTCTCGATCCTGCGGCACCAGCAGAGAAGAGGAATCGACGCAGGCGAAACCGTCGACGACGTGCCGCGTTTCGCCCATTGCTGGCGGCTTGGTGTGCGGCCACGGCGCCTTCTTGAGCAGCTCGGCGGCCTCCTTGCAGTTCATGCCGGCGCGCACGCCGCATTTCTCAGCCAGCGCGTTGGCACGACTGATCAGCCCGCGTGCATACATGTCTTGTCCGTCGCCGATACACGCGGTCGCGGTCGCCACGGCCGCCATCGCCATGCCGAGCCTCTCTGCATAGGCGAGGCCACCGACGCCTGCCTCGTCCTTTCCGATGCCGGCATCATGGTGGATGGCGGCGCGGCAGCCGTATTTGGCCGACATGTAGGCGGCATAGGCGGCGGCATGGCTGCCGCCGACGACGACTGCGCCATCGGCCTCGGCCGGCAGCTTGACGACGCTGCCATGGATCAGGACGGCAACAGGCATCGCGCAAGCCTACTCATGACGCTATACGTCGGCCATGCCTGAAACGGTGGACAACAAGGTGACGGTGCTGGTCCTCCAGCATCCACAGGAACAGGACCACGCGCTGGGCACGGCAGGCCTGCTCACGCGGACGCTCGCCCATGCCAAGCTCGCCGTCGGCCTGTCCTGGCGCAATCTCGGCCATGCGATGGGGGAGCCGGTGGAGGCGCGCGACTGGGGCGTGCTCTATCTCGGCTCGGCACACGCGGTCGGGCAGGGGCCGCTCATTGCGGTCGATCGCAAGGGCGCGACGTTGCCCAACCAGGAAATGGCGCTTTCGGGCCTGGAGGGGCTGGTCGTGCTCGACGGCAACTGGGCGCAGGCCAAGGCCTTGTGGTGGCGCAATGCCTGGCTGACCAAGCTCCGGCGCTTCGTGATCGTGCCCGATGGGCCGTCGCTTTACGGCAACCTGCGCAAGGAAGCACGGCCCGACGCTGTGTCCACACTGGAAGCTGTGGCCCTCGCTCTTTCGGCGGTTGAGAAAGCCCCCGGCGTACGCGAAAAGCTCCTGGCACCGTTCCGCGAGCTGATTGCCAAGGCCCGCGCCGAGGGCGTCCAGGGCGGCAAACGGGATCGTCGGCGACGACGTTAACCCCTATAATCCCGGCATGCTGGATCAACCGCAGCTTCCCGTTGCCCAACGGACCAACCCGGAACGCTCCTTCACCGAGGAGGTCCGGGCGCTCAGGCTGGGTGAGGGCGAGATCTTCCGGGGCGAAGGCATTCTCGCCGTCACCAAGGCGATCCTGCAGGCGGGCGTTGCCTATGTCGGCGGCTATCAGGGCGCGCCGGTGTCGCATCTGGTCGATGTTCTGGTCGAGTCGCAGGACCTGCTCGACGAACTCGGCGTTCATCTCGAGACCTGCACCAATGAGTCCTCGGCGGCGGCGCTGCTCGGCGCCTCGATCAACTATCCGATCCGTGGCTGCGTCACCTGGAAGTCGATCGTCGGCACCAACATCGCGGCCGACGCCCTTTCCAATCTCGCCTCGCCCGGCGTGATCGGCGGCGCGCTGATCGTGATCGGCGAGGACTATGGCGAGGGCGCCTCGGTCATCCAGGAACGTGCGCATGCCTATGCGCTGAAATCCTCGCTCTGGCTGATGGACCCGCGGCCCTCGCTGCCCACCATCGTGCGCTGCACCGAGACGGCGTTCGAGCTGTCGGAGGCCACCAACACGCCGGTGATGATGGAGTTGCGCATCCGCGCCTGCCACGTCACCGGCGAGTTCGTTGCCAAGGACAACAAGCCGCCGGCGATCTCGCGCAACCATCGCCTCGCCGATCCGGCCGCCCATAACTACGACCGCATCTCGCATCCGCCGTCGACCTACGCGCACGAGAAGATCAAGGTCGAGGTCCGCCAGCCCGCCGCCGAGCGTTTCATCGTCGAGCATGGGCTGAACGAGTTCCTGCCCGGCAAGCGCAGCGATCTCGGAATCATCGTGCAGGGCGGCATCACCAACGTGCTGGTGCGCGGGCTCGATCGTCTCGAACTCGAGGGCCGCATCCCGACCCTCGTGCTGAATGTCACCCATCCGCTTGTGCCCGAACAGATCGCCGACTTCTGCAGGGGCAAGCGGGCGGTGCTGATCGTCGAGGAGGGCGCGCCCGATTATATCGAGCAGGCGATCCACGCGATCCTGCGCAAGCGTGACGTCGACACCAAGATCTACGGCAAGGACGTGCTGCCCATGGCGGGCGAATACACCGCCGAGGTGGTGACCGAGGGGCTGCTGAAATTCTTCGCCCAATCGGCCAACGACATCGACCTCAGCAAGCCGCGCGAGCGCTTCGAGGCGGCGCGGGCCGGTCGGACCGAGGCGCAGCGCCTGTTGGGCGGGCCGCTGCCGCTCAGGCCGCCCGGCTTCTGCGTCGGCTGCCCGGAGCGGCCGGTGTTCTCGGCGATCAAGCTGCTGGAGCGGGAGGTGGGCAAGGTCCACATTTCGAGCGACATCGGCTGTCACTCGTTTGCGACGTTGGCGCCGTTCAACCTCGGCAACTCCATTCTGGGTTTTGGTATGTCGCTCGCCGCGGCCGGCGCCGTGGCCCCGGTCCTGGAGCGGCGCACCATCTCGGTCATGGGCGACGGTGGGTTCTGGCACAACGGCCTCTTGAGCGGCGTCGCCTCGGCGATGTTCAACCGCGGCGATCGCATTCTGGTGATCATGCAGAATGGCTACACCTCGGCTACCGGCGCACAGTTCATTCCCAACACCGCGGGCAATCGCCGCGATGGCGAGACGACGTCGGATATCGCGGCCACGCTGAAAGCGATGGGCGTCAAATGGCTGCGCACCATCCGGACTTATAACGTCGCCACGATGCTGGGCGGTCTGCGTGAAGCGATGAACACGCCCGACAAGGGGCTGAAGGTCATTGTCGCCGATGGCGAATGCCAGCTCGCGCGTCAGCGCCGCATCCGCCCGCAGATCGCGGCCCAGCTCAAGCGCGGCGAGAGGGTGGTGCGCACGCGCTACGGCGTCGACGACGAGGTCTGCACCGGCGACCATTCCTGCATCCGTCTCTCGGGTTGCCCGTCACTGGTGGTGAAGCCCAGCCCCGATCCGCTGCGCTCGGACCCGGTGGCGCACGTCAACAATGGCTGCGTCGGCTGCGGTCTCTGCGGCGAGGTGGCCGATGCCGCCGTCCTCTGCCCGTCGTTCTACAAGGCTGACATCGTGCAGAACGCCACTTGGTGGGACCGTCTGAAGTGGCGGGTCCGCTCGTCCGTGATCGAGGCGATGGCGGGTGCCTGATCCGATCGTCTTCAGCGGCGGCACCGCGGGCGCCTGGAGCGTCGCTGACGTCACGGCCGTGAGTGGGGCATCGCTCGCGTCCGTCGCACGCGTCGACAAAGGTGCCCGGCCGGCCGCCGCGGCGACCTGGATCCTGTCCGGCGTGACGAGCAACCTGCGCTACACGAATTCGACCGAGAAGCGCGTGCTCGACGCCGCGCCATCGGTGCTGGGCCGGCCGGCGGCCACGCGGGCTGCGTTGATCCCGATCACCAAGTCGGCGGCCTGGTGGGCGTTGGCACAGGACGAGCGCCGCGCCGTTCTGGAGGAACAATCGCGACACATCGCGATCGGCAGCGAGTATCTCGCCGTCGTCTCGCGCCAGCTCGTGCATTGCCGCGACCAACCCGGTGCGGTCTTCGATTTCCTCACCTGGTTCGAGTTCGCACCGGCGGACGAGGCGCTCTTCGACGAGCTGCTGGCCAAGCTCCGCACCTCGCCGGAGTGGCAATTCGTGGAGCGTGAAGTCGATATTCGCCTGGAGAAAGCCCTGTGAGTCGCCCGGTCACTCTCCTGATCGGTGCGCTTGGCGGCGACGGCGGCGGCGTGCTCTGCGACTGGATCGTTTCCGCCGCGCAAAGCCAGGGACTGGGCGTGCAGGCGACGCAAATCCCTGGAGTCGCGCAGCGTACCGGAGCTACGACCTACTATCTCGAAGTGATGCTGGCGCGCGGCCTGTCTTCGTCGGTGCTGGCACTCAATCCGGCGATCGGCGAGGTTGACGTGGCGCTGGCCACCGAGCTTCTCGAAGCCGGGCGCATGATCTTCAACGGTTTCGTCACGCCGGAGCGCACGACCCTGATCGCCTCCACCCACCGCGTGTTGGCCATCGGCGAACGCATGGCGATGGGCGACGGCAGCTTCGACGTTGGCCGCCTGCTGCGCGCGGTGAAGGAGCGCAGCAAGGAACAGATCCTGTTCGACATGGACCAGGCGGCCGAAGAATCCGGTGGCGTCATCAATGCCGTGCTGCTGGGCGCACTCGCGGGCTCGGGCCGCTTGCCGATTCCCGACGCTGCGTTCGAGGCCTCGATCCGCCACGCCGGGAAGTCCGTCGACACCAACCTGGCCGCCTTCGCTTTCGGCCGTGGCCACGCGCGCGGCGAGCTGGAGCAGGCGGTGCGCGAGCATCGCAAGCGCCAGGCCGCGGGGCATGGCGTCGAGGATTTACTCGAACGCGCCCGCCGGGCTTTTCCGGCCGCCAGTCTCGACATGGTGGAGGAGGGCGTGCGCCGCCTCGCGACCTATCAGGACAAGGCCTACGCCACGCTCTATCTCGACCGGCTCGATACAGTGCAGGCGCTGGGTTCGCCGGAGTTGCTGCGCGAGACGGCGCGACACCTGGCCGTGCGCATGTCGTTCGAGGACGTGATCCGCGTGGCCCAGGCCAAGACTTCGGCCGAGCGTCTTGTCCGTGTGCGGAGCGAGGTTCGTGCGAAAGAGCACGAACCTCTGGAGATCACCGAGCACTTCAAGCCGGGCATCGAGGAGATCGCCGCGGTCCTGCCACCCGCATTGGCGCGACGCCTGATTGGCTGGGCCGAACGGACGGGGCGGCTGGGCAAGGTCTATTTTTCGATGCATGTGCGCACCACGACAATATGGGGCTTCGCGAGGCTCAGGTTCCTGGCGTCGCTCCGCTGGTGGCGGCCGCGCACCTTCCGTTTCGTCGAGGAACAGGCCGAGATCGAACGCTGGCTCTCCTCGATCCGCGCCGCCGCGCCCTTGAGCGTCGATCTGGCGCGCGAGATCGCGGAATCGGCGCGCCTGATCAAGGGCTATGGTGACACTTATAAGCGCGGGCTGCAGAACTACCATCGCATCGCGGACGAAGTGATCGCCCCCACGCTCGCCGGTCGCATGGCGCCGTGCGCCGCGGCCGATGCCGTCGCCAATGCCCGCGTGGCGGCACTCGCCGATCCCGAAGGTGAATCGCTGTCGAAGACTCTGGCGGCCATTGCCTCGTCGGCCACCCTGCGTCATGCCGCTGAATAGCCGGCACGAGGTCACCGTCGAGTGGGGCGACTGCGATCCCGCCGGCATTGTCTATTATCCCGCCTACTTCCGCTGGTTCGACCAGGCGACCTACCGTCTGTTCCTCGCCGCCGGCCTCCGGCGCGACGACATCAGTAGCGGCCAATGGAAGGAGGGCACGCCGCTGGTCCATGCCGAATGCTCCTTTCGGCGCGCCTCGCAGACCGGCGAAAAGCTGGTGATCGAAAGCCACGTCGCGAAGTTTGGCCGCAGTTCCTTCACCATCAGCCATGTCTTCCGCGATGCCTTGGGCCAGGTCGCCGCCGAAGGCACCGAGACACGCATCTGGGCACGCAAGGACGGCGACGCCCGCTCGCTGAAGGCCATCGCCATCCCCGAGGATGTGAAGCGGCGGCTGGGCAGCCCCTAGCGACGAACTAGGCCGCCGCCTTCAGGATATCCGCCATCTTCTCGCCGACCATGATCGACGGCGCATTGGTGTTGCCCGACGGCATGGTGGGGAAGATCGAGGCGTCGGCCACGCGCAGGCCGTCGATGCCGTGCACCTTGAGCTTGTCGTCGACCACGGTGTTCTGTCCCGCCGGTCCCATGCGGCAGGTGCCGATGGGATGGTACGCCGTCTGCGAGTTGTTGCGGATCCAGGTCAGGATCTCCTCGTCGCTCTTCACCGACGGTCCGGGCGAGAACTCCTCGTCGCGATAGGCGTCCATCGGCGCTGCGTCGACGATCTTCCGCATCATGCGGAAGCCCGCGGCCATTGCGTCCTGGTCGATCTTGTCGGCCAGGAAGTTGAAGCGAATCGCCGGCTGCGCCTTGGGATCGGCCGAGCGGATATGGATCGAGCCGAGGCTTTCGGGGCGAAGCTGGTAGCAGGCGATCGTCATCGAGGGGAAGTCCTGCAGCTTGCGGGTCTTCGGGTCCTTGATCGAATAGGGCACAAGATGCATCTGCACGTCGGGCGTCGCCAGTTCCGGCCGCGTCTTGAGGAACGCCAGCAGTGGTGCCGACGGCAGGCTCATGAAGCCGCCACCGGTTGCCAAGTACTTCATCATCTGCGTCACGGCGCCCAGGCCGCGTGCCATGTGGTTGTAGGAGACGTTGGCCACTTTTAGCCGCCAGATGATGCGGGCGTTGATGTGGTCGCGGAAGTTCTCACCCACGGCCTTGAGCTCGTGCTTCACCTCGATGCCGTGCTTCTTCAGAAGCTCCGGCTGGCCGATACCGGAGAGTTCGAGGATCTGCGGGCTGGCGACGCCGCCCGCCGACAGGATGGTCTCGCGTCCCTTGGCCTGGATGACTTTTCCGTCCTTCTCGTATTCCACGCCGACGCAGCGCTTGCCGTCCAGCAGCACGCGCAGCGTCATCGCGTTGGTGACGACATGCAGGTTGGACCGCTTCATCGCCGGCTCGATGTAGCAATGCGCCACGCTCATGCGCCGTCCCTTGTAGATCGAGGTCTGCGTCTTCACGACGCCTTCCTGGTCCTCGCTGTTGTAGTCGGGGTTGAGCTTGAAGCCGGCCGACTTGGAAGCCGCGAACAGCGCGTCGTAGAGCGGGTTCTGGTCGGGCACGGTCGAGACTTTTAGCGGCCCGCCGGTGCCGCGCCCGTTGGAGCCGTCACCGTCGACGAAATTCTCGATGCGCGTGAAGAGCGGCGCCACCTCGCGCCAGCTCCAGCCGCGGTTGCCCATCTGCGCCCAGGTGTCGAAGTCGAGCGGCTGGCCGCGCACCCAGACCAGGCCGTTGATCGAGCTTGAGCCACCCAACAGTTTTCCACGCGGTACGGGAATGACGCGGTTGGCCGTTCCGGGCTCGGGTTCGGACTGGTAGAGCCAGTTGGCCGCCGGATTATCGATCAGCAGGCCGAAGCTCAGCGGCATGCGCGAGTAGGGGTGGCTGGCGGCGCCAGCCTCCAGCAGCAGCACCTTGATTGCGGAGTTTTCGGTGAGGCGGGCCGCGAGCGTGCCGCCCGCCGAGCCGGCACCGACGATGATGTAGTCGTAGTCAGCCATGATTGCCGCTTCCTCCGTCGTCTGCACGCCATGCAAGCCTAGCGCACCGCCATGCAGTAAGCAGGGGCAATCTCGTCTCGACAGAACTTTAGCGACATGTTCCGATAGGCGGCTGCCGAGCGTGGGGCGCCGGCGGCTTATCTCCGTGTGGAAGTACGGCCAAGATGCTGGGTTTGGTCCGGGTCGCGCTCAAGCGGCCTTATACGTTCGTCGTGATGGCGTTGTTGATCCTCATCGTGGGGCCGCTCGCGGCCCTGCGCACGCCAGTCGACATCTTTCCGGAAATCCGCATTCCCGTCATCGCCGTGGTCTGGCAGTACACCGGCCTGCCGCCCGACCAGATGTCGGGCCGCGTGATGCTGAATTTCCAGCGCTCGCTCACCACCACCGTCAATAACATCGAGCATATCGAGGGCACGTCCTACACCGGCGTCGGTATCGTAAAAGTCTTCTTCCAGCCCGGCGTCGACATCAGCATCGCCAACGCGCAGGTCACGGCGATCGCGCAGACCGTGCTGCGGCAGATGCCGCCCAACATCACGCCGCCGCTGATCCTGAATTACAATGCCGCCACCGTGCCGATCATCCAGCTCGCGCTGGCGGGCAAGGGCGTCTCGGAGCAGGCGGTGTTCGATCTTGCCATCAACACGGTGCGTACGCCGCTGGTGACCGTGCCGGGCGCCGCCATTCCGTTCCCGTTCGGCGGCAAGTTCCGCCAGATCCAGATCGATCTCGATCCTGCCGCCATGCAGGCGCGCGGCCTGTCGGCCGCCGACGTCGCGAACGCGCTCGCGGCGCAGAATCTGCTGACGCCGGTCGGCACCCAGAAGATCGGAAGCCACGAGTACGCCATTCAGCTCAACAACGCGCCCGCTGACTTCAACGCGCTCGCCGACGTGCCTATCTTCGCGGCCAACGGCACCGTCGTCTATCTGCGCGACGTGGCGCAGGTCCGCGACGGCAACCCGCCGCAGCAGAACATCGTGCATGTCGACGGCGGCCGGTCGGTCCTGCTGGCCGTCCTGAAGAACGGCGCCACCTCGACGCTGTCCATCATCGACGGCATCAAGGAGCGCGTCGCCGACGTGAGAAAGGTGCTGCCCGAGAACGTCTCGCTCGCCATCCTCGGTGATCAGTCGCTGTTCGTCGAAGGCGCGGTGTCCGGCGTGGCGCACGAGGCGGTGTTGGCTGCCGTGCTGACCAGTCTGATGATCCTGTTGTTCCTCGGAAGCTGGCGTTCGACGGTGATCATCGCCATCTCGATCCCGCTCTCCATCCTGGGGTCGATTGCGCTGCTGGCGGCATTCGGTGAGACGCTCAACATCATGACGCTGGGTGGTCTGGCGCTTGCCGTCGGCATCCTGGTCGACGACGCCACTGTCACCATCGAGAACATCAACTGGCATCTCGAGCAGGGCAAGGAAGTCGAGACGGCCATCCTGGACGGCGCGCAGCAGATCGTGACGCCGGCCTTCGTGTCGCTGCTCTGCATCTGCATCGTGTTCGTGCCGATGTTCTTCCTCGACGGTGTGGCGCGCTTCCTGTTCGTGCCGATGGCCGAGGCGGTGATGTTCGCCATGGTGTGTTCGTTCGTCCTGTCACGCACGCTGGTGCCGACGATGGCGAACTATCTTCTGAAAAAGCATGACATCCACGCCCACGAGAAGCCGCCGACCCGCAATCCGCTGGTTCTGTTCCAGCGCGGTTTCGAGGCCCGCTTCGAGCGCTTCCGCGCCGTCTATCACGATCTGCTCGGCCTGGCGTTGAAGAACCGGACGGTCTTCATCTGCGGCTTCATGGCCTTCGTGCTCGGATCGTTCCTGCTGACGCCCTTCCTCGGCCGCAACTTCTTTCCGATCGTCGATTCGGGCCAGATTCTCATGCACGTGCGTGGACCGATCGGCACGCGCGTCGAGGAAAGCGCCAGCCACTTCGCCGCCATCCAGAAGGCGATCCGCACCGTCATCCCGTCCAATCAGATCGCGACGATGGCCGATAACGTCGGCATGCCGGTCAGCGGCATCAACATGACCTACAACAATACCGGCACGATCGGGCCGCAGGACGGCGACATCCAGATCAAGCTGGTCGAAGACCACCGGCCGACAGCGGAGTACGTGGCCGAGTTGCGGCGGCGGCTGCCAGAGATGTTTCCGGGCTTCACTTTCTCCTTCCTGCCGGCGGACATCATCAGCCAGATTCTGAACTTCGGGGCGCCGTCGCCGATCGACGTGCAGGTGCGCACGTCGGACCTTGCGGCGGGATTCGAGCATGCCAACAAGCTGCTTGCACGCATTCGCAAGGTGCCCGGCATCGTCGATGCGCGCCTCCAGCAGTCCCGCGGCGCCCCGGTCTTCGCCGTCGATATTGACCGCACGCGCGCGCAGACCGTCGGTCTGACGACGCGCGACGTCACCAACTCGCTGGTCGTCAACCTTGCCGGTTCCGGTCAGGTGGCGCCGACCTACTGGCTCAACCCGGCCAATGGCGTGACCTACAACATCGTCATGCAGACGCCGCAGTACCGGCTGGATTCTCTGGCCTCGCTCAGCAACCTTCCGATCATGGCGCCGGCCGCCTCGCAGCTTCAGGTGCTGGGCGGTATCGCCGATATCCGGCGCGACACGGCCAACGCCGTGGTCTCGCAGTACGACCTCCAGGGCGTGGTGCAGGTCTATGCCGCCGTGCAGGGCCGCGATCTGGGCTCGGTGGCGGCCGATGTCCGCAAGATCGTGGACGAACTGGCGCCCGAGCAATCGCCGCGCATTCGCGCCGTCAAGGTGCAGGGTCAGGTGAAGACGATGGAGTCGGCCTTCTCCGGCCTGCTGTTCGGGCTCCTGGGGGCGGTCGTGCTGATCTATCTGTTGATCGTCGTGAATTTCCAGTCTTGGAGCGATCCCTTCGTCATCATTACCGCCTTGCCGGCAGCCTTGGCAGGCATCGTCTGGATGCTGTTCGCGACCAACACCACGCTCTCGGTGCCGGCGCTGACCGGTGCCATCATGTGCATGGGCGTGGCGACCGCGAACTCGGTGCTGGTGATCTCCTTCGCCCGCGAGCGACTGGCTGAACTGGGCGACGCCACGGCGGCTGCCCTCGATGCGGGCTTCGTCCGTTTCCGGCCGGTCATCATGACGGCGCTGGCCATGATCATCGGCATGGCGCCGATGGCCTTCGGAATGGGCGAGGGCGGCGAGCAGAATGCGCCGCTCGGCCGCGCCGTCATCGGCGGTCTGGTTTTTGCTACGATCGCGACGCTGATCTTTGTGCCCGTCGTGTTCAGCGTCGTGCACCGTCACCACGGCAAGGCGGTCGCAGCGCCCGCCGCCGCCCCCGGAGCGCCCCATGTCGCCTGAGACACCTCCCCCAGCCAAGCCGCCATCCCGCCGCGGCCTCGCCGCCGCTGGCATCGTTGGCGCACTGGCGCTCGTCCTGGTCGCGGCAAACGGCATCTGGAGCCGCCATGCCAGCGAGGCGAAGCTCAAGGAGGTCACCGAAGTCCAGGCCGTGCCAACGGTCAGCTTGATCTCCCCGACCACCGGGGCCAACAAGAGCAGCCTCGACCTTCCGGGCCGGCTGGAGGCCTATGCGCGGGCACCCATCTATGCCCGCGTCGGCGGCTTCCTGAAGGCCTGGTACGTCGATATTGGCGCGCCGGTGAAGGCAGGCCAGCTCCTGGCCGAGATCGAGGCGCCCGACCTCGACCAGCAGCTCCTGCAAGCCAAGGCGGCGCTGGCGAGCGCTCAGGCCGGCGAGGCGTTGGCCACCGTGACGGCGCAGCGCTGGTCGCAGCTCGGCGGGGCCAACACCGTGTCGCGCCAGACGGTCGACGAAAAGTTGGGAGACCTTACCGTCAAGCAGGCGCTCAGCAGGGCGGCCCAGGCCGCTGTCGACCGGCTCGAGGTCCTGTTCGCTTTCAAGCGCCTGACCGCGCCGTTCGACGGGATCGTGACCACCCGCAACACCGACATTGGCGCCCTGATCGGCGCCGAATCGAGCGCAGGTCTGGCGCTGTTCGTCATCTCCGACATCAGCAAGTTGCGCCTCTCGGTCAGCGTCCCTCAGAACTACGTGCCGGCCGTGAAGCTCAATACCAACGTACAGATCACGGTGCCGGAATACCCTGGCAAGATCTACAGTGGCGTGGTCGAGGCCTCGACTCGCGCAGTCGACGCGCAGACCGGCACGACGCGCATGCAGGTCGTCGTCGACAATGCCTCGGGCGAACTCATGCCCGGCGCCTTCGCCAACACCCGCATCGAGCTGCCGTCGAACATGCTGGCCCTTGCCGTGCCGGCCGGTGCGCTGATCTTCGACCGCAACGGGCTTCGCGTGGCCACCGTCGGTGCCGACAACAAGGTGAAGCTGAAGCCGATCACCATCGCCCGCGATCTCGGCCAGACGGTTGAGATCGGCAGCGGCCTTACGGCCGAGGATCGCGTGATCGAGAGCCCGCCCGACGGCGTCGCCGACGGCGATCCCGTACGGGTGATCAATACCGCCAAGGCTCCCGCCGTGCGATAAGTGCCGTTCGCCACGTGTGGCGGGGGAGACGGCAATGATCGACACCGAAAAGGGCAGGGCGGACGTATCGCGGTTCGCGATCGATCTCGCCATCCGCATAGCGCTGCTGGCGGCCGTGGTTTTGGGCGCCATGCAGCTCCTGCGACCGATCGCGCCAATGCTGCTGTGGGCGGTGATTCTGGCGGTCGCGGTCTATCCGCTTTTCGCGCTGCTGCGCCGGCGTTTGGGCTTGCGTCGGTGGATGGCCGCGACCCTGCTGTCGGCGCTCCTCCTGGTGTTGTTGGTGACGCCGGTGGTCATGCTGGCGGGGTCCGCCATCGACACGCTGGAAGCCTATGCGCGCGACCTGATGCGGGGCGAGCATATCCTGCCGCCGCCACCCGAAACCATACAGAGTTGGCCAGTCATCGGTCAGCGTCTCCATGAATTCTGGCTCAATGCCGCGAACGACCTGCGGGCCGTCCTGAAGAGCCATGTCGGCCAGCTCGCCTCGGTGGGCCGCTGGATCGGCGGTATCGCCGCAGGTCTTGCGCTCGAGATTCTCCAGTTCGCGACCGCCATCATCATCGCGGGCGCCATGCTCGCCTACTCCGAACACCTGACAACTACTGCTCGCGACCTGGCCGGCCGCGTCGCCAACGCCAAGGGAAGGCACTTCCTCGAGATCGCCGGATCGACCATCCGCAACGTGTCGCAGGGCGTCATCGGCATCGCTGTTCTGCAAGCGGCACTACTCGGCATAGGCATGTTGGTCGTCGGCGTTCCCTTCGCCGGTGCCATAACCTTCGTGGCCCTCGTGCTGGCCATCGTGCAGGTCGGTCCCGGAATCGTGATGCTTCCGGTTCTGATCTGGGCGTGGATGTCACTGCCTTTGGGTGTTGCCGCGATCTACACCGCCTACACGGTTCCGCTGCTGCTGGTGGACAACGTCCTGCGGCCCATCGTCATGGCGCGAGGGCTGCAGACGCCGATGGTTGTCATCCTGGCCGGCGTGATCTGCGGCACGTTGGCCGGTGGCCTGATCGGCCTGTTCGTCGGGCCCGTGGTCTTGGCCGTGTTCTATGACCTCGTGGTCGCTTGGATCGTCGCCGGGCAAAAGACCGACGACGCGGGCTAGGTGCCGAGCGGGACGCGGTGCGCTATTTCTTCTTCGGCCGGATCGCATCCCACTGCTCGTCCGTCCAGTCGAGCATGGCCGAGGTGTTGGCCCCACCGCCGCCCGACTGCAGCATCTTGCCGCCGTCGATCACGATGGCATCGCCGTTGATGTAGGCAGCACCATCGCTCACCAGGAAGGCCGCGAGGTTGGCGAGTTCGATGTGTTCGCCGACGCGGCGCATCGGGCTCGCCTTGATCATCTCGTCCTGGCCACCGCGCTCCTTGGGCATCAGCCGGCTCCACGCGCCCTCGGTAGGGAAGGGACCAGGCACAATCGCACAGGTACGGATGCCCTTGGGTCCCCATTCGACTGCCAGGCTCTTGGTCATGGCAAGCACGCCCGCCTTGGCCATTGCCGAAGGCACCGTGAACGGTGCGCCGGTCAGTGACGAGACGGTGAGGATCGACATCACCACCTTGTTGCGTTCTCCCGCATCGATCCAGCGCCGGCCGGCGGCCACTGTGCAGTAGGCCGAGCCATGCAGCACGATGCCCAGTACCGCGTCGATGGCGCGTGAGGACATCTTGTTGGTCTGCGCCAGGATCTGGCCGGCGGCGTTGTTGACAAGGATATCGAGCGGCCGCTTTTCCCAGATCTTGTCCATCATCGCCTCGACGGCGTCGGCGACGCGAACATCGCAGCCAACCGTCTCGATCTCGCCGCCGGTCTCCTTGGCCAGTTCTTCGGCCGTCCGCTTCAGCACGTCCTCGCGGCGGCCGCAGATCACGACATTGGCGCCGAGCTCGAGATAGCGCTGCGCCATCGAGCGGCCGAGGCCGGTGCCGCCGCCCGTCACCAGGATGCGCTTGCCGTTCAGCAGGTCGGGTTGAAACATCGTTCTCTCCTCAGGCCTTCTTGATTTCGGTGAGCGCGATGCCGGCAGCAACCAGCCTGTCGATCTCGGCCGCGGAGTAGCCGACCTCGGCCAGCACCGCCTTGGTGTCGGAGCCGAACTTCTTGGGCTTGCTGTGTATGCCGGCGGGTGTCCGCGACAGTTTCACGGGATTGCCGACGTTCCTATAACCGTCCTTCTCCCACACCATGTCGCGATGCTTCGTGTGCGGATGTTCCATCACGTCGGGCACTTCCAGCACCGCGCCCGACGGCACGCCGCCCTTCATCAGCTCGATCGAGAAGCTGTCGGCGTCGCGATCCTTGAGCAACTCGCGCAGCTCGGCCTCGAGCTCGAGGCGATGTGCCACCCGGTCCTTGTTGGTCTTGAAGCGCGGATCCTGGGCCAGCTCGGGCTTGCCCAGCATCTGCGCAAGCTTGCGGAACTGGCCGTCGTTGCCGGCGGCGATTGCGATGTTGCGGCCCTTGGTCGGGAAGTTCGAGTAGGGCACCAGGCTGCCGTGGCTGTTGCCCACGAGCTTGGGCTTCTGCCCCGCGGTGAAGTAGTTCGGCGCATGCGGCTGGTGGAGCGCGATGGCACTGTCGTAGAGCGTGGCGTCGATGAACTGGCCCTTGCCGGAGCGGTTACGCTCGTAGAGCGCCATCATGATTCCGATGCAGGCATTCATGCCGGTCGAGAGATCGACCACCGGGACGCCCACTCGCACTGGGCCACTTTCGGGTGACCCATTCACCGAGACCAGCCCGGCCGAAGCCTGCACCATGGCGTCGTAGCCCGGGAAGCCGCCCAGCGGACCGTCCTCGCCGAAGCCCGAGACGCGGGCATGGACGAGGCGCGGGAACTTCTTCGCCAGCGTGTCGGCATAGCCGATTCCCCATTTCTCCATGGTGCCGGTCTTGAAATTGTCGATCAGCACGTCGGCCTCGGCGAGCAGTTTTAGCAGCACCTCGCGGCCCTCGGGCTTGGAGAGGTCGAGCGCGATCGTGCGCTTGTTGCGGTTGATGCCGGCGAAGTAGGCCGAGATGCCTTCCTTGTCGAACGGAGGACCCCAGGTGCGTGTCTCGTCGCCCTGCGGCGGCTCGACCTTGATCACCTCGGCGCCATGGTCGGCCAGCATCTGCCCGCAATAGGGGCCACCCAGCACGCGCGACAGGTCGATAACTTTTAGGCCTTCCAAAGCGCCGGGCATTTGGTTTCACTCCTCGATCTCAGTGAGAGGCGGCGGTTATAGACCATGGGGCACCAGCCCGGTACCGTCGGCCATGATTGAACGCACATTCGATATCCCCACGCCCGACGGCGCCATGAACACTTTTAGCGTCCGGCCCGACGACGGCGGGCCGCTGCCCGTCGTCCTGATGCTGATGGATGCGCCTGGCGTCCGCGAGGGCCTGCGCGAGATTTGCCGGCGCATTTCGCAGTCCGGCTATTACGTGCTGCTGCCCAACCTCTACTACCGCACCATCCGAGATTTCGTGTGCGGGCCGACAAAGGATCATCCCGACGCCGAGGCGAACCGGACGAGGATGTTCGGCTTCCTGGAATCGATCTCCAACGCCAAGGTCGCGGCCGACACCGGCGTCATCCTGGATCGGCTGCCGTCGATGCCCGACGCCAAGCCCGGCAAGATCGGCCTGGTCGGCTACTGCATGAGCGGCGCTTTCGTGACGGCGGCGGCTGCCAAGCACCCCGACCGCATTGCCTGCTTCGCGTCGTACTACGGAACGCGGCTGCTCACCGACAAGCCTGATTCGCCGCACCTGATGCTCGGCGACATCACGGCCGAGGGCTACTATTCGTTCGCCGAGCACGACACTTACGTGCCGCTGTCCGATGTTGCCAAATTCGAGAAGCTGCTGGCCTCGGCGCCGTTCCCCTCACGTGTGGAAACCGAGATGGGCACGCACCACGGCTACGCCTTCTCCGACCGCGGCAATCTTCACGAGGCTGCCCGCGAAAAGCACTACGAGCGCATGCTGGCGCTCTATCGTCGGCACTTAGAGTAGGAGAGCGTCATGTTGAGCGGCATCCACGGACACCAAGCCATCGAGCGTGTGGTCTACGGCAAGTCAGCGGGTGCCGCTTTGCGGGCCGAGGCCGAGCGGCTGGGCGCAAAGCGTGTCTTCGTCACCACCACCAAATCTGTGGCGCAAAGTGCGCTGCTGGCCGACGTGATCCGCGAACTCGGCGATCGCTATGCCGGCGTCTATGCCGGCATCACGGCGCATTCGCCCCGGCCCTGCGTGATCGAAGGTGCAGCACTTGCCCGCGAGGCCAAGGCCGATCTGATCGTGGCCGTGGGTGGCGGCTCCGCGATCGACGCCACCAAGGTCATGCTCATTGCCTTGTGGCAGAACGCCACCCGGATCGAGGATCTCGACCTTTATCGCGCCGGCAAGCCGAAGGAGGGTGCTGCACCGCCAGCCGAGGCGATCAAGCCGCCAGCCGAGGCGATCCGCATGATCGCCGTGCCGACCACGCTGTCGGCCGCCGAGTTCAACGCCTTCGCCGGCATCAGCGATCCGCGCCATGGCATCAAGGAAAGCTTCGGCCATCGGCTGATCGTGCCGCGCGTGATCGTGCTCGATCCGGCGGCGACGCTGGCGACGCCGATGGATCTCATGCTCTCGACCGGCCTCAAGGCCGTCGACCATGCCGTCGAGCGGCTGTGCTCGCAGCAGGCCAATCCCTTTGCCATCGGCACGGCGACAGAAGCGCTGCGCCTGCTGTCGCGCGCGCTGCCAGGTCACAAGGCCAAGCCCGAGGACATGGCAACGCGCCTCGATCTGCAGTTCGGCATGTGGCTGTCGATCGGCGCCGGCACCTCGGGCGTCGGCGTAGGCGCAAGCCACGGCATCGGTCATGTGCTGGGCGCCGCCTGCCACGTCCCGCACGGCCACACGTCGTGCGTGATGCTGCCCTCGGTGCTGCGCTGGAACTTGCCCGCCAATGCCGAGCGCCAGAAGAGGGTGGGTGAGGCTTTCGGCAAGCCCGAGGCCGCGGCCGGCGATCTGGTCGAGGGCCTCGTGAAGTCGCTCGGGCTGCCGGGCCGGCTGTCGGAAGTCGGCGTGGGCAAGGATCGCTTTCGCGAGATCGCCGAGAAGTCGATGCACGACCGCGCCGTGCTCAACAACCCGCGCCCGATCAAGGGGCCGGAGCAGGTGATGGAGATTCTTGCGCTCGCGGCGTGAATCCGAATTGATTTGGCCCCCAAACGATATAGTCTAGATTTAGTCTAGAGTAGCGTTCGTTCGAAAAAGCAAAAAAGAATCAGGGAAACGCCAACCCAAGAGGGGACACGCCATGATGCGTCTGACTCTGCGCGCGCTTGCGGCCTTGGCCGCGGCTGCGCTCGCCACTGCGCCTGTTGCGGCGCAGGACAAGGTCAAGATCGGCTACGCCATTTCCAAGACCGGCCCCAATGCCGGCGGCGCCACCATCACCCAGATCCCGAACTACGAGATGTGGGTGAAGGAGGTGAACGACAAGGGCGGACTGATGATCGGCGGCAAGCGCGTGCCGATCGAGGTCATGGAGTATGACGACCGCTCCAACTCCGAGGAGGCCGTGCGCGCCGTCGAGCGCCTCGTCACCCAAGACAAGGTCGATCTGCTGTTCCCGCCGTGGGGCACCGGCCTCAATCTCGCGGTCGGCCCGGTGTTCAACAAGTATGGCTACCCGCAGCTCACCTTCAGCGCCGTCACCGACCGTGCGCCCGAGCTCGCCAAGCGCTGGCCCAACAGCTTCTGGATGCTGGGCACTTCCAAGCAGTACATCGACGGGCTGGTCGGCCTGCTGACCAAGCTGCGCACCGATGGCAAGATCGGGCCCAACATCGCGATGATCTCGATCGCCGACGGCTTCGGCATCGATCTCAGCCAGGCCGCGCGCAAGGGCTTCACCGATGCCGGCTTCAAGCTCGCCTACGACAAGAGCTATCCCATCGGCACGCAGGATCTCTCGCCGCTGATCGGCGAGGCCCAGCGCTCCGGCGCCGACACCTTCGTGGCCTTCTCCTATCCACCCGACACGATGGCGCTCACCGAGCAGTCCAAGGTCGCGTCCTACGCGCCCAAGGTGATGTTCCTGGGTGTCGGCGTCGGCTTCCCGATGTACACGCAGCGCTTCGGCGCCAACGCCGAGGGCATCATGTCGCTCGGCGGCTGGTCGAAGGACAACGCTTCGACCGCGGCCTACGCCAAGAAGCATGAGGAGATGTTCAAGCGCGGCCCCGACCGCTGGGGCAGCCAGATCGGCTATGCCTCGCTGCAGATGCTGGAGCAGGCGATCGAGCGGGTCGGCAAGATCGACCGTCCCGCCATCATCAAGGAGCTGCAGACCGGCACCTTCGACACCGTGCTCGGCAAGGTGAAGCTGGTCGACAATCAGATGCAGGATAACTTCTGGCTGATCGGCCAATGGCAGGATGGCTTCTTCGTCGGCGTCGCGCCACAGCGGCCGGGCGTCGGCACCGTCACCGTGCCCAAGGCTCCCTGGAAGTAGAACCAAGCCTCATGGGAGCGCGCAACTCCAGTTGCGCTCTTCCCATGGGCGTCACTGGTCATGAGCGCCACTGGAGTGGCGCGCTCCGATGAAGGTTAGATAATGCTCCTGGAAGTGACGCTACAGGGCGTGACGCTGGGCGGCATGTATGCGCTGGTCGCCATGGGGCTGACGCTGCAGTACGGCGTCGCCCGCATCATGAACCTTTCCTATGGCGAGCTGCTGATCGCAGCGGCCTTCGCCGCCTTCTGGTTCTATTCCGGCCTGGCGCTGAGCCCGCTGCTCGGCCTCCTCATCGTGCCGCCGCTAGCCTTCGTGCTGAGCTACGGAATCTACCGCATCCTGCTTCAGCCCCTGGTCCGGCGGGCCAAAACCCGCGACGCGCTCGAGGTCGACAGTATCCTGGCGACCTTCGGCATGCTGTTCGTGATCCAAGGCATCATGCTCGCGCTCTTCGGCGGTGCCTATTTCAGCTACTCGTTCCTGAGCTTCCCGCTGCACATCGCCGGCGCCACGGTGGCGGCCAACCGCCTGCTGGCGCTTGTGCTGGCCGTGGTGATCGGCGTCGGCCTCTATCTGGCGCTCACCCGCACGCGCCTCGGCACGG
>CANJHI010000049.1 GCA_947474005.1 Alphaproteobacteria bacterium
AACGTCGGGCCGGCCACGCCGCTCAAGCTCGAACGCGGCCAGAACGCGCTGTGGACCAAGGGCGGCCTGATGTACGCCATCCCCTTCCGCTGATTCGTCGAACTCCTTGTCCCTCTCCCTCGCTAAGGGGAGAGGCTAGGTGCTGCGCTCGAACCGCATCCGCTTGATGCGGCCGGTCGAGACCTGCAGGGCCACGATGCGGCCGGTGCGGTCGCGTTCGAGATGGGCGAGCTGGCTCGCCGTGATCCAGCCCGCCGGGCTCACGACTTCGACCGTGTCGGCATCGATGCCGGCGAGCGACCACGCCGGTCCGCCGGCAATCAACGGACCGCTGACGCCGATGGTGTAATCCGCGCCGCCGCGCCGCACATGCCAGGTGGCGCCCGAATCGGGCGAGACGTAGGTGCCGGCGATGTCGGCCGGGACCGGCTTGCGGCGGCCGGGCTTCTTGAAGATGAGGATACGGCCGGCGCCGAGGTCGACGCGCAGCGTTCCGGCGCGGCCGGGTTTTAACGCGAACTCGAACGAGCCGCGTTCGGCCGCGAACCAGCCGTCCGCCCGGCGCCCGAGCATGAACGGCATGCCGTTCTGCGTCACCACCGCCTCGCCGTTGCGCCACGCCAGGTCGAACAGCGACGGTTCCTGGGCGTTGAACCAGGCGCCTGCGATCGGCTTGATCTCGGCCGCGGTGATCGCCGCCGCCAGGGGCTTCATCTTCCTGTTGCCTTCCAGCGCCGCCCCCTCCAGTGCCAGGGCCGCGATGGCGCGCGCCTGCCGCCACGGGTCGATGGTGCCGAGGTTGGCGATCACCACGACGGTGAGATCGGCTTCCGGCACGCGCAGGAACTCGGTGCGGAATCCCGGCCACAGCCCGCCATGGCCAATGGTGGCCAGGCCACGCAGCTCGTCGGCCTGCACGCCGCGGCGATACTTGTTGGCATGTCCGCCGGTGAGCGGCGCCACGGCGGCGAGCTGGGCCGGCAGCGTTTTGGGCGCGAGCGTCGGCTGGTCGAAATGCCTGGACCAGATCAGCAGGTCCTCGACGGTGGAGGTGAGGCCGCCCTCGCCGCCCTGCGGGTAGGCGTGTGCGGCGCGGCGGAAACCTGATGTGGCGTCGCCGAGATAACCCGACGCGAGGCCCGGGATCACGGTATCGATCTCCGGTGCCAGCATCGTGCCCGTCATGCCGAGCGGCGTAAAAATGCGCTCGGCGAGGAAGTCGCCGAGCTTCTTCCCGGCCAGCTTCTCGACGATCAGGCCGAGCAGCAGGAAGTTGGTGTTGCTGTAGAGAAAGCGGCTGCCCGGCGCGAAGTTGAGATGGCGGTTGCGCAGGCAGGCGGCCAGCAGGTCGGCCGGCCGTGCCGGTCTGTCGAGACCGTGGCCGCCCAGCCGCAGCAGTTCGAGGAAATCGGGCAAACCGCTGCAGTTGCGCATCATCTGGTCGATCGTGACCGGCAGGGGCGCGAGCTCGGGCAGGTATTTGTGCGGCGGGTCGGCGAGTTTCAACTTGCCCTCGGCCGCCAGCATCAGCGCCGCCGTGACGGTGAACTGCTTGCTGACCGAGGCAATGCGAAAGCGCGTCGCCGGGCCGATGGGAACGCCGAGCTCGATGCTGGCGAGGCCATAGCCTTTGCACAGTTCGACTGTGCCGCCCTGCATGACGGCCACGGCGGCGCCCGGCGAACCGGCCGCGGTGTAACGGGCAAACAGCGCATCGACGCGGCGTTCGAGGGTCAAGGTTCCAATGGATTTCGACATGAGACGCAGTCAAGCGAAGCGGCTCGCCCTTGTAAAGCCGAGCCGCTACCTTCCGGCGAACACAGGAGGAACGCGCCCATGCAGCGCCAGTTCGTGAAGATCGAGAAGGGCCTGGGGCCGCAAGGCCGCATCGCCGTTGTACGCTTCGATCGTGGCGACAACATCAATGCGCTCAGCCAGCAGGCGATGCGCGAGTTGCGTGACGTGCCGCGCGATTTTGAGGACGATCTGGAAACTTCCGTGGTGATCCTGGCCGGTTCGGCCAAGGTGTTCTGTGCCGGCTTCGATCTGAAGGATCCGGAAGGCCGCGCGCGCGATGAGCTGTCGGTTGGCGAGCGCCGCCATCGTGCGCGGCTCGGCCCCAAGATGTGCAAGGCCTGGCAGGATATGGACCAGGTCACGATCGCCGCCATCGAGGGCCATTGCATCGGCGGTGGCGCGGCGCTGGTCGTGGCGCTCGATTTCCGCACCTGCGGCCGCTCGGCGCACTTCCGCATTCCCGAGATCGAGCTCGGCATGAACATGAGCTGGGGTTCCATCCCGCGCATGCTGGCGCTGATGGGGCCGGCGCGGACCAAGCAGGCGGTGATCCTTGCGTCCGACCGCATCGGCTCTGCCGACGCGCTGGACTGGGGATTGGTCGAGCAGGTGGTCGACGACGGCCAGGCGCTGGCAGCCTCGATGGAATTCGCCGAACGCATCGCGCGCCAGCCGCCGATTCCGGTGCGCATGACCAAGAACACCGTCAATCGCCTGGCGCACGCGCTGGACGATCTCGGCGCCCACATGGACGCCGACCAGAACGTGCTGACCGGATTGACCGAGGATTATAAGGAGGGAACGTCGGCGTTCCGCGAAAAGCGCAAGCCGGCCTTCAAGGGCCGGTAGCTGATCGTTAGAGCTTCCGCCCCGGCAGCCGGTCGATGACGACCTGGCGCTCTGTATCGTCGAGCATCGCCCAGCGGCCGATCTCCTCGATGGTGCGCTTGCAGCCGATGCAGAAGCCGCTCGGCTGGTCGAGCTTGCAGATCCCGATGCACGGGGACGTCACGCGCCGCAGCATCGACATGGAAGGATCGGCCACGGAGGTATCAGGGCTTCTTGCTGAGCAGCGCGAGCTGGTTCTGCAGCTCGTCGAGCTTGCGCTTGAGATCGTCGATCACGACCTCTTCCTTCGGCGCCGCGGCGGGAGCAGCGCTGGGCGCTTCCGGCTTGGGCGCGTCCTGCCCATTGGTCATCGGCTGCGCCTGGCCCGGCTGTCCCGATCCGGGCTGGCCGGGGTGGAACGGATTGAACACCCGCATGGCCTTCTCGAACATCGCCATGTTCTGTTTGCCCATGGTCTCGAACTGCTGGAACGGGTTGAAGCCGAAGGCGTTCTGCATATAGCTGCGCATCTGCTCCTGATTGCGCGCGAATTGCGACATCGACATCTCGAGATACTGCGGCACCACGCCCTGCAGGCTGTCGCCATAGAAGGAGATGAGCTGGCGCAGGAACGGGATCGGCAGCAGCGTCTGTCCGCCCTTGCTCTCTTCCTCGAAGATGATCTGGGTCAGGACCGAGCGCGTGATCTCGTCGCCGGTCTTGGCGTCGTAGACGACGAAGTCGGTCTTGTCCTTCACCATCTGGGAAAGATGTTCGAGCGTGACGTAGGCGGAGGTTGCCGTGTTGTAGAGTCGCCGGTTGGCGTATTTCTTGATGACGACGGGAGCGGGCTTCGGTCCGCCCTCGGGTACTGCCTGCTCGGCCATTACGCGTCGCTCCTCTGGCTCCCGCACGGTAAACGCTCGTTCACGGCGGGTCCGCCACATTAGCGCCGATACCGCAGTGCGACAAGAAGGGCTTAGCGCCTGCAATACCGCGTTCCGTCACGATGGGATGGCAGCGATAGGCTATAGTGAACGCATGGCCTCTGAAAACGACGAACAGCCGGCCGACTTCGACAGGCTGGCCCGGCGCTACCTCGACCTTTGGCAAGGCCAGCTGGCCGGCCTCGCCGCCGACCAGGCTTTGACCGAGCAGATCGCTCGCCTGTTCGCGGTCGCGAACGCCCAGGTTGCGTCGGCGATGCAGGCCGTCCAAGGAGCTCCTCATGCCGCCAAATCCCCTTCTTCCGAGGCTGGGACCGCGCCCGCTGCCGCTGCACCTGGGCACGGCGCTGATGACGTGGGCGAGCTCCGAAAGCGCGTGGAAACACTGGAAGCCCGGATCGCCGAGCTCGAAGCCAAACTCTCCCGTTCCTGAGGCGATCGCCGAACTCCTGCCCGAAATTGCGGCCCTCGAGGCGCGGGATGGCGCCGGCCGGTTCGAAGAGGCGCTTCGGCGCGAGATCGCGCGGCGCATGCATCGGCTGGCCGACGGCGTGCTCGCCTATCGCCAGCACACGGTCCATCGCACGCTGGAAAATCCGCCGGCGGTGTGGAGCGAGGGCAACACCCGCCTGCTCGACTATGGCGCCACCCATCCAGCCGCCCGCATCAGGCGCGCGCGCGCCGTGCTGGTCGTGCCGTCGCTGATCAATCGGTGGGAAGTGCTCGACCTCACCGCCGAGAAGAGCCTGCTGCGCGCCATGGCCGCCGCGGGATTGCGGCCCTATCTCGTCGACTGGGGGACACCGAACGACGAAGAGCGGAAGTTCGACACCACGGCCTATGTCGCCCGCCTAGAGCGCGCGCTCGCCTTCCTCGCCAAACGTGCCCGCCGCGCGCCGGCAGTGATGGGCTATTGCATGGGCGGCACGCTCACCGTGGCGTTGGCGGCGCGCCAGCCGCGGCGCGTGGCCGGCCTGGCACTTCTGGCAGCACCCTGGGACTTCCACGCCGATCGCACCGGCCACGCTTTTCTGGTGTCGACCGGCCCGTTACTGGCGCAGGTCGCCGACCGGGTGGGCGAATTGCCGGTCGATATCCTGCAGACGCTGTTCTGGTCGCTCGATCCTTGGCTCGCGATGAAGAAGTTCGGCCGTTTCCTCGGCATGGATCAGGCGGGCGCCGGCGCCCGCGAGTTCGTGCTGCTCGAGGATTGGCTGAACGACGGCGCGCCGCTGGCCGGTCCGGTCGCGCGCGAATGCCTGGTCGGCTGGTATGGCGACAATATCCCCGGCAGCGGCAAATGGGTCGTGGGCGGCCGCCGCATCGTGCCGTCCAAAATCAAGGTGCCGTCGCTGGTCATGATCCCGTCGGGCGACCGCATCGTGCCGCCACTGTCGGCCGCCGCCCTCGCCGATCCCGCGCGTGGCCTGAAGCGGGTCACGCGACGGGACGTGCCGCTCGGCCACATCGGCATGGTGGTGAGCAGCCGCGCGCGCGATCTCTGCTGGACGCCGCTGATCGACTGGTTGCGCGACATACCGCCCAAGATTCCAGTCAAGCGACCTTGATGGCAGCCCGGGAACGATCTTTCGATTGGCGCTTGCCGGTGATCTGGGCCGTGCTGATGGTCGTGTCGGTGATCACGCGTTCCTACGTCGATGTCATCGACGAGGCGCGTCGTGGCCACAGCATCGGGCTGGCGCAGACGCTGGTCTTCGAGATCACGAGCCATCTCGTGGTCGTGGCCCTTCTGCCGGCCCTCTATTGGCTGCACCGCCGCTGGCCGCTCGGCGGCGGGCTGCGCAACCTTGTCATTCATGCGGCGGCTGTCGTGCCCTTCAGCATTGCGCACACGGCCGGCATGGGCGCTCTGCGCCTGCTCTGGTTCAACGCCATCGTCGGGGTGCCGTATTCCTTCCCTCTCACGCTCGACCGGCTGGGCTACGAGTTCGCCAAGGATGTCGTTTCGTACCTGATGTTGACCACCGGCGTTATCGCCCTTCGCTATCTCCTGCAGCGTACGCCAGTGGCAGCGCCGGTCATCGCGCCGGTGGGCGAAGTCTTGCCCGAGCGCTTCACGGTTCGAAAACGCGGCGGCAAGGAAGTCGTCGTCGACGTGGCCGATATCGACTGGGTCGAGGCGGCCGGCAACTATGCCATCCTCCACGTCGGCGGCGACACGTTCGAGATTCGCTCGTCACTGACCAAGCTCGAAAGCGAGCTCGATCCGAAGCGGTTCGTGCGCGTCCATAAATCCCATGTGGTCAACATCGCCCGTGTCGCGGAAGTGACGCCGTGGGTCAGTGGCGACTGGCGCATCCGCCTGCAGGACGGTGCGGAAGTGAACCTCAGTCGCCGCTATCGCCAACGCTTCGAGGCACTGGCCCCAGTCCGTAGCTGACCGTTCGTCTCGCGGCTGTCGCCGGTCGTCCCACGACACTCGCCGGTCGTCACAATTCGCAGCCCGATCAAGGGGTTGGGGGATAGAAGCGGGCCGTTCGATGACGCCCGCCCAGGAGGACCCCATGAACCGACGCGACCTGTTGAAGCTGACCGGAGGCCTGCCATTCATGTCGACTGCTTGTGCCCAAGGCGCCAAGCCGGCCTTCCAGCGCAGCCGGCCGGGCGATCCCGCCTGGCCGTCGGACGCGAACTGGCAGGCGCTCGAGGCCGAGGTCGGCGGACGGCTGGTCCGGGTGACCTCGCCCCTTGAAGCCTGTGCCGCCGCGCCAAGTGGTGCCGCCTGCGACGCCGTCTTCAAGGGCCTGAAGAATCCCTACTACATCCGCGACAACGTTGCGTTGACCCAGACCAGCGGCTGGGCCGGCGCCTGGGTGTCGGCGCCGAGCGTCTGGGCGGTTTCGGCAAACAGCGCGGCCGATGTCGCCGCCGCGGTCAGCTTTGCCCGCGCGCACAAACTGCGTCTGGTCGTGAAGGGTGGCGGTCACAGCTATCAGGGCACCTCGAATGCGCCCGATTCCCTCCTCGTCTGGACGCGGTCGATGGACGGCATCGTCCTGCACGACTCCTTCGTCGGCCAGGGCTGTTCGACAACGCCGCAGAAGGCCATGTCGATCGGCGCGGGCGCGATCTGGCGCGACGCCTATGCAGCGGCGGCCAAGGTCGGGCGCTACGTGCAGGGCGGCGGATGCCTCACCGTCGGGGTCGCGGGCCTCATCCAGAGCGGCGGCTTCGGCAGCCTGTCCAAACGCTTCGGCTTGGCTGCGGCGGGGCTGATCGAGGCGGAGGTCGTGACGGCCGACGGCAAGGTGCTGATCGCCAACGCCTGCACCAACCCGGACCTTTTCTGGGGGCTGAAAGGCGGCGGCGGCGGAAGCCTCGGCGTCGTGACGCGCCTCACGCTCCGCACGCACGAGCTGCCGGATACCTTGGGGGCCGCCTTCATCGTCGTAAAGGCTACGTCCGACCAGGCTTTCCGGCGCCTGATCGAGCGCTTCATCGCCTTCTACCGCGAGAGCCTGTTCAATCCGACGTGGGGCGAACAGGTGAAATTCCATTCCAACAACACGCTCGAGATCGCGATGTTTTTCCAGGGCGTGGATCAGAAAGCGGCGGCGGCGGCCTGGAAGCCGTTCCTCGATGGGGTGGCGGCGACACCCGCCGACTTCACCAACGTGATCCCGCCCACGATCGTGGCCGGGCCCGCTCGCTTTTTCTGGGATCCGGTCTTCATGAAGAAGAACGCCCCCGATGTGATCATGTCGGACGATCGTCCGGATGCACCCGTCGAGAACATCTTCTGGAGCGGCAATCTCAATGAAGCCGGCTGGGTGCTGCACGCCTACGAATCGACCTGGATGCCAGCGTCGCTGCTCCAGCCCGAGCGGCAGGGCGAACTCGTGGACGCGCTGTTCGCAGGCTCGCGCCTCTGGACGCAGTCGCTGCATTTCAACAAGGGCCTGGCCGGCGCGCCGGCGGAGGAGATCGCCGCCGCCCGCGACACGGCGACCAATCCCGCGGTGACGGAAGCTTTCGCGCTGGCCATCATCGCCTCCTCGGGTCCGCCGGCCTTTCCCGGCATCGCCGGCCACGAGCCGGATGTCGCCAAGGCGCGCGCCAGTGCCGCGAAGATCCGTGCCTCCATGGCCGAGCTGCGCAAGCTCGTGCCCGAACCGGGTGCCTACGTCTCGGAGTCGAACTACTACGAGGAGAACTGGCAGCGCGCCTTCTGGGGCGCCAACTACCCGCGGCTGCGCGCAGTGAAGGACAAGTACGATCCCGATGGACTCTTCTTCGTGCACCATGGCGTGGGCAGCGAGGATTGGAGCCCCGACGGCTTTGCGCGGCTCACGTAGTGTGACTCATCGCTGGGGACGCGCGACTCCAGTCGCACTCTTCTCATGCTCTTCCGGCCCGCTCATGATCATGATGCGGGCCGGAGGCCCGCGGTCCCCATGAACATGAGCGCTCCCAGCAAGACAAGATATCCCGCCAGGATCACCGGTTGTCCCAGCCGGCGTGCCGGTCGTCACAAAATCCACCAGGATCAAGGATTTGACCGGTAGGAGCAGGACGTCTCATCTTGGAGCCCCACCATGTCCCCTACGATGTCCAACGCCGTCTCCAACACCCGCCGTGCCGATCTCGACTGGTTGCGTGTGATCGCCTTCGGGCTCCTGATCCTCTACCACGCCGGCATGGCGTGGTCGGGCTGGAGCTGGCACGTCACCAGCCCCGACAGCATCGACTGGCTGCGCGAGGCGATGCGGTTCCTCAATCGCTGGCGCATGCCGCTGATCTTCGTCGTCTCGGGGGCTGCGGTCATGCTGGCGCTGGGGGCACGGACGCCGGGATCGTTCGTCGCCGACCGGCTGAAGCGTCTGCTGCTGCCGCTGGTGTTCGGCATGATCGTGCTGGTGCCGCCGCAGGTCTATCTAGAACGGCTGTACAGAGGGCAGTTCAGCGGCTCGTTCCTGCAATGGCTGCCGCAGGCATTCGACGGCACCTATCCCAACGGCAACACGAGCTGGCACCATCTCTGGTTCCTGGCCTACGTGCTGGTGCTGACCCTCGTGCTGCTGCCCGTCTTCCTGTGGGCGCGCAGTGCCGGTGGACGTATCCGTCTGTCGCGCGCCGCGCACTTCACGGCCCGTACCGGGCTGCAGTGGACGATGGTGCTGCCGCTTGCCGCCTCGATCCTCTGGCTGGCGCCTCTCTCGCGCAACGTCAACGGCCTGATCGGCGACTGGCACGGCCTCGTCACCTACGGCGCGCTTCTGCTCTACGGCGCCTTCCTGTTCGGATCTTCCGACCTCCTCGCGGCGCTGGAACGGCAGCGCTTCCTGTCGCTGGCCCTCGGCGTGGCAGCCTACGCGACGCTGTACACGGTGTTCATCGGCGGGGCGGTCCGGCCGGTCATTCCGGCCGACCTGCGTCCGGTTTACGCGCTCCTGTCGGCGGTCAACACCATGGCCTGGCTGTTCGCCATCATCGGTTTTGCCCATCGCCATCTCGTGCGGCGGCCGGCCTTCCTCGCCGAGGCGACGGAGGCCGTCTATCCATTCTACCTGCTGCACCAGACCGTGACGGTGATCGTGGTCTATTGGCTCCTGACCCTGGGCGTGCCGCCGGTCGCGGGCTTCTTCGGCGCGGTGCTGGCGACGTTCGTCGGCACCTGGGCGATTTATGCAGGTCTGGTGCGTCCCTGGCGCTGGATCCGGCCGCTTTTCGGCATGAAAGCAGGGGGCCGCCCGGCGATCCTGAAGCGGGCGTGATTGGTGCGGTGCGGCGGGGTCCTTGCCCCGGCCGCCTGCGAGCCTATAAATATTGGGTAGGGCGGCACGCAAGGAGGACTACATGACCACGGACATCGTCATCGCGAGCGCAGCGCGCACGCCCATCGGCTCGTTCAACGGTGCCTTCGGGGCCGTCCCGGCCCACGATCTCGGCAAGGCCGCGATCAAGGGCGCGCTGGAACGCGCCAATGTGAAGCCGGAGGAAGTCGACGAAGTCATCATGGGCCAGATCCTGACCGGCGGTCAGGGCCAGAACCCGGCCCGTCAGGCGGCCATCAATTCCGGCATCCCGGTCGAGAAGACCGCGCTCGGCATCAACCAGCTCTGTGGCTCGGGCCTGCGCGCCGTTGCCTTCGGCTGGCAGGCGATCAAGAACGGCGACGCCAACATCATGGTGGTCGGCGGCCAGGAGAGCATGAGCCAGGCGCCGCACGTCGCTCACATGCGCGACGGCACCAAGATGGGCGACTTCAAGATGGTCGACTCGATGATCAAGGACGGCCTGTGGGATGCCTTCAACGGCTACCACATGGGCAACACCGCCGAGAACGTGGCGCAGAAATACCAGATCACCCGCCTCGAGCAGGACGCCTTCGCGGCCTCCTCGCAGAACAAGGCCGAGGCGGCGCAGAAGTCGGGCCGCTTCAAGGACGAGATCGTTCCGGTCACGGTGAAGACCCGCAAGGGCGATGTCGTGGTCGACACCGACGAGTTCCCGCGCCACGGCACGACCGCCGAGTCGCTGGCCAAACTGCGCCCGGCCTTCACCAAGGAAGGCGGCTCGGTCACGGCCGGCAATGCCTCGGGCATCAACGATGGCGCGGCGGCCTTGGTGCTGATGAGCGCCGACGAAGCCAAGAAGCGCGGCGTGACGCCGCTCGCCAGGATCGTGTCGTGGGCGACCACGGGCGTCGATCCCAAGGTCATGGGCATCGGTCCGGTCACCGCCTCGCAGGCGGCGCTGAAGAAGGCCGGCTGGACCGTGAAGGACCTCGACCTCGTCGAAGCCAACGAGGCCTTTGCCGCGCAGGCGCTGGCCGTCGGCAAGGAACTCGGCCTCGATCCGACCAAGCTCAACGTCAACGGCGGCGCGATCGCGCTCGGCCATCCGATCGGCGCCTCGGGTGCGCGCGTGCTGACGACGCTGCTCTTCGAGATGCAGAAGCGCGATGCAAAGAAGGGCTTGGCCACCCTCTGCATCGGTGGCGGCATGGGCATCGCCATGTGCGTCCAGCGCGATTAACTCGGTCGTTATTCTTCCCTTTTGCGGAGTCCGCAAAGTCGGTGCTAGGTCGCAATGCGACCTAGCACCTGAAGTGCCTTCGTCTTACGAGGGCGATGGGGTCATGACCCTCGGGCGCCCGTCATTGAGGTTCGACCGGGAGATAATTTCCGACGGCTTGGCTCTTGCGGACCAGGCGGCGGCCCTCGGCCTGGGAAATCTCCTGGAGCTCGGCATTGCCCGGCGGCTTGGCCTCGATCAGGAAGAAGCGGCTCTGCCCGGCATTGGTGGTGATGATGAGTTCGGTGCTGCTGCCCTCGGATCCGTAAGCCCGGAAATCGTAGAGCGATGGCTTCAGGTCGAGGCGCGTCCAGGTGAGACCCGAGAGGCTGCCGACCGGCTGCTGGCCCATGATGAAGCTGAGCGGCGTGGGGTTCTGACTGGGATCGTCGCGGATGATGTAGACCGCGGCCATGCCAGGGTTCGGCTGATAAAAGTTCTTGCCGTAGGCCCGCTCAGCCTCCGAATTTCCCCCTATGTTTCCGTTTTCACCACGGGCGCAGGCCACGACCGACAGGGCGAGCGCAGCGGCAATCAACAACTTCGTCATGCAACGACCTCCGTGCCTAAGGTCCGATGGCTGTGCCTGCGGGTCAAGCGGGCTGGTGTCGCGCTTGGCTAAGGCCTAAAGGCCGAGGTCGCTGAGGCCGGGATGATCGGCGGGCCGTGGCCCCGGGGCCGGCCAGTGGAACTTGCGCTCGGCTGGCGCGATCGGGAGGTCGTTGATCGAGGCGTGCCGGCGGCGCATCAGGCCGCGCGCGTCGAACTCCCAGTTCTCATTGCCGTAGGAGCAGAACCAGTGGCCCGAATCGTCGCGCCATTCGTAGGCGAAACGCACGGCAATGCGATTGCCGCCGTGGGCCCAGAGTTCCTTGATCAGCCGGTAGTCGAGCTCGCGGGCCCATTTGCGGGTGAGGAAGGCTTCTATGGCAGGGCGGCCCTCGAAGAATTCGGACCGGTTCCGCCAGACGCTGTCGGCGGTGTAGGCGAGCGCGATACGTTCGGGATTACGGCCGTTCCAGCCGTCCTCCGCGGCCCGCACCTTGGTGCGGGCGGTCTCGTCGGTGAAGGGCGGCAGTGGCGGGCGTGGGGCGTCGGTCATGGCGCCACTGTCGGAGCATCGTGGCGGCCCCGTCAATCGGCCCCGTCAATCAATGACGCCTCAGGCGCCGGCCGGTGCCGGCATCGCCTGAAGACGGGCGAGCGGCGAGACCAGGATCGCCAGCGTCGACAGGACGAACGAGACGGCAACCAGAACGAGCGCGGCCTCGACGCCTGAATGGGCGGCGAGCGCGCCGGCCACCAGCGCGCCCAGTGGCCGCACGCCATAGGTTGCCGTCTGGATCGTGGCGTTGACGCGACCCTGCATGTGCGCAGGCGTCACGAGCTGACGCACGGTGGTCTGGCAGATCGCCCACAGCATCGGCCCGAAACCGATCAGGAAGAAGCCAGCGGCAGGCACGGCCGGTCCGGACGACTGCGGCGCGATCAGGAACAGGGCGATGCCCACCACCGAGATCGCCGGTCCGAAGATCAGGGTCACGAGCGGCGGCAGCCAGCGCGACGAATAGGGTGCTGTGAGCGCGCCCAGGATGAGGCCGGCACCGAGCGCCGATTGGGCGAGGCCCATGGCGGCGGGGTCGAGCTTCAGGATGCCCAACGCCAGCGGCGCCCAGATCGCCAGCAGGGCGAAGAAGGCGAAGTTCCAGAAGATGGCGCAGAGACCAATGCCGCGCAGCAAGGGGTGGGCCATCACGAAGGCGGCGCCCACCTTGATCGACTGGACGAACGACGGGCGCGGGCCTGCGAGGGCCGGCGCCGGCGCCTTCGGCAGCGCCAGGACGCAGGCCACGGCCAGCGCGGCACCGGCCGCTGCGAGGGCGTAGCCCCAGGTCGGTGACAGGTGCTGCGCGAGAAGTCCGGCCACAAAGGGGGCGGCAAGGCTGATGATGGCGCGCGCCAGTTCGAGGCGGGCGTTGGCGCGCGGCAGGTCGGTCGGCGGTACCAGGCTCGGCAGCAGCGAGACTGATGTCAGGACGTAGACCACGGTACCGGCCGCGCCCGCGAAAGCGGCGACGCCCAGCAGCACGGTGATGCCGAGGGCGGCGGCGGCGACCGCGGCGAGGCAAGCGATAAACCCCAGGCCGAGGGCTGCGACCAGCAGGTTGCGCCGCGGATAGCGGTCGACCCAGGCGCCGGCGGGGAGTGAGAGCAGGAGCCAGGCGGCACTTTGTGCCCCAATCAGCAAGCCGAGCGTGCCCGGTCCCTCGCCCAGGACGAGGGTTGCGGTCAGCGGCAGGGTGGCGAGCGCCAGTTGGTCGGCGGTGTGGGTCCCGGCGGCAGCGCCGAGCAGGGCGGCAAAAGGTTTCATGGCTGCCGTTCTATGACCGGCCGGCTGATGCCTCTATCCGGCACCGGCTGTGAATTCGGATGGAACCGGCTAGAGTGCGCGGGCGGCATGTCTTGGGAGGAAAAAATGGCTCAAAGAGTTGCAGTGGTAACGGGCGGAACGCGCGGCATCGGCGGCGCCATCTCGCGCATGTTGAAGGACAAGAACTACAAGGTCGCCGCCACCTATGCCGGCAATGAGGACGCGGCCCAGAAATTCAAGGGCGAGACCGGCATCGCGGTCTACAAGTTCGATGTCGGCGACTTCGCTGCCTGCCAGACGGTGATCGCGCAGATCGAGAAGGATCTGGGGCCGGTCGACGTGCTGGTGAACAATGCCGGCATCACCCGCGACTCGACCATGCGCCGGTTGACGCGCGACATGTGGGATGCCGTCATCGACACCAATCTTGGCTCCTGCTTCAACATGAGCAAGGCGGTGTGGGAAGGCATGAACACACGGGGCTTCGGCCGCATCGTCAACATCGGCTCGATCAACGGCCAGGGCGGACAGTACGGCCAGGTGAACTATGCCGCCGCCAAGTCGGGCATCCACGGTTTCACCAAGGCGCTGGCGCAGGAAGGCGCGTCGAAGGGCATTACCGTGAACGCCATCGCCCCGGGCTACACCGAGACCGATATGGTCGCGGCGGTGCCGGCCAACGTGCTGGAGAAGATCGTCGCCAAGATCCCGGTCGGCCGACTCGGCAAGGCCGAGGAGATCGGCCGCGGCGTGATGTTCCTGATCGCCGACGACGCGGGTTTCATCACCGGCTCGACGCTGTCGATCAACGGCGGCCAGCATATGTACTGACAATCGGGCGGGAGACGCCATGATGGGGCCGGCGCCGCGCGCCGGCCCTTTTTGTTTTGCGGGAGCGATCGATGGCCAAATTGACCGAATACAAGGACATGAATCCGCGCGCCAAGGCAGTGGTCGACGGCATCGCGCAGGCGCGCGGCACCGATCCCGCCGGCATCAACAATGTGTGGAAGGCGCTGGCCCGCCATCCCGACGTCATGGAGCGCTTCGCCGCCGAGATGAAGGCGGTGATGGCGCCGGGCAAGCTCGACGGTCTCACCAAGGAGTTGATCTATCTCGCCGTCTCGGTCGCCAATCAGTGCGACTACTGCATCAATTCGCACGGCTACATGGCACGGCAGAAGGGCATGACCGACGAGATGTACGGCGAGTTCATGGCTGTCGTGCTTGCAGCGCAGAAGGGCAACAAGATCGCGACGGGGTATCGTGTCCCGATCGATGCCGCTTTCGAGGAGAAGTGACGTGAGTTCTGGAACGACCCAAATGGTCTGGGATGCCAACCTCTACCTGAAGTTCGCCGACGCGCGCGTGCGACCCGCGTTAGACCTGATGGGGCGCCTCGATCCGGCCAATGGCGCCAGGCCGGGCCACGCGATCTACGATCTCGGCTGCGGCGCCGGCAACATCTCGCGCCTCCTGGCCGAACGCTTTCCCACGGCGGAGATCGTCGGCATCGATTCGTCGGAGGAGATGCTGGCCAAGGCGCGCACGCAGACGACCGACAGCCGCGTCACTTTTGCCAAAGGTGATCTCGCACATTTCAAGCCGGGCAAGCCGCCGGGCATCCTCTACAGCAACGCCGCCTATCATTGGCTCGAGGGGCACATCGACATGTTCCCCGGCCTGATGAAGCTGCTGCCGTCGGGCGGCCAGCTCGCCATCCAGATGCCGCGCAACCACGAAGCGCCCTCGCATGCGCTGATGCGCAAGGCGGCCGAATCAGGGCCGTGGCGCGACAAGCTCGCCGGCGTGCGCACGATCCGGCCCGTCCTCGAACCGGCGCGCTATTACGACGTTCTGAAACCGCTCTGCTCCGACTTGGAAGTCTGGGAGACGATCTATCAGCAGCCGCTCACCGGCAAGGATCCGGTGGCGCAGTTCACTGCCGGCACCGGGTTGCGGCCCTACCTCGACCTGCTGCAGGAGCCGGAGCGGACGCAATTCTACGAGACTTACGCTGCCCTGCTCGCCGAGGCCTATCCGATGCGCGCCGACGGCATCACGATCTTTCCCTTCCGGCGGCTGTTCATCGTGGCGCGTCGCGCATGAGACTGCGCCGCCTGCTCGCCGCCCTGGCGGTGCTGCTGGCGGTCTGCCGCGCGCAGGCCGGCCTGGCGGCGCCGCAGGCGATGGTGGCGGCGGCACATCCCCTGGCTGTCGAGGCCGGACTGGAAGTGCTGCGGCGCGGCGGATCCGCCGTCGATGCGGCGATCGCGGTGCAGATGGTGCTGGGTGTCGTCGAGCCGCAGGCCTCAGGAATCGGTGGCGGCGGTTTCCTCCTGCACTACGACGGGGGGACGCACGCGCTCATGGTCTACGACGGCCGCGAGACGGCGCCGGCCGGCGCCACGCCCACGATGTTCCTCGGTCCCAACGGCAAGCCCCTCGGCTTTCGCGAGGCCGTCGTTTCCGGCATTTCCGTCGGCGTCCCTGGCGCGCTCGCCATGCTGGAGCTCGCGCACAAGGAGCACGGCAAGCTTCTCTGGAAGGAACTCTTCGAGCCCGCGATCAGTATTGCCCGCGACGGCTTCGACGTGCCGCCACGGCTCGCGGCCTGGCTGAGCCGCATTCCGGGACTGCGCGAAGAACCCGGCATCCGCTCGGTCTATTTCAATGCTGAAGGATCGCTCCGGAAGGCCGGCGAGCGCATCGCCAATCCCGATCTCGCCGAGACGATGCGCCTGATCGCCGATCAAGGTCCGGATGCCTTTTACCGCGGCGCGATTGCGGCCGAGATGGTGGACCGCGTGCGCGGCCACGCGAGGCCCGGCACGCTTTCGCTGGCCGATCTCGCCGACTATCGTCCGATCAAGCGCGACGCGCTGTGTGGCCCATATCGTCTCTGGGTGGTTTGCGGCATGCCGCCGCCATCCTCGGGCGGCATCGCGATCCTGGAGGTGCTGGGATTGCTCGAGCCCTTCGATATCTGGCGCGACACGCCCAACGACCTGCGCTCGATCCATCTGATCGCCGAGGCGAGCCGGCTCGCCTTTGCCGATCGGGACCGCTACATCGCCGATCCGGCCTTCGTGAAGGTGCCGGTAGAAGGCCTGCTGTCGCCCGCCTACATCGCGGAGCGCCGTGGGTTGATCTCGGTGGATCGCAGCATGGGCAAGATCGGCCCCGGCGTGCCGCCGGGCTATGTCGAGCGCGGCACCAGCCACATGAGCATCGTCGACCGCTGGGGCAATGCCGTCGCCTTCACGACCACCATCGAAGCGCCGTTCGGTGCCCAGATCATGGTGCGCGGCTTCCTGCTCAACAACGAACTGACAGATTTCTCGCCGGTGCCCGAGGCCGACGGCAAGCCGGTCGCCAACCGGGTCGAGCCGGGCAAGCGGCCGCGTTCGTCGATGTCGCCGACGCTGGTCTTCGACCGCGACAAGAGATTGGTAGCGGTCCTGGGCTCGGCGGGCGGGGCGCGCATCATCGGCGATACGCTCCAGGCGCTGATCGGCATGCTCGACTGGAATTTGCCGGTTTCTGCAGCAATCGCGCTACCACGTGTGATCAACGCCAACGGCCCGACCGAACTGGAGGCGGGCACGCCGCTGGCTGGTCTGGCAGACGGCTTGCGCGGCTTGGGCCATCAAGTACAAGTCCGCGGGCATGAGGGCGGCCTCACCGGCATTCGCCGGATGGGCGACGGTTGGGAGGGCGGTGCCGATCCCCGTCGCGATGGCGTCGCCCGGGGAGAATAGAGTGGCCGCGAAGAAACTGCCGAGTGTTCTGCTGCGCGCCGGCGAGGACCGCCGCGTCCGGTCGGGCCATCCCTGGGCCTTCTCCAACGAGATTCTGATGGACTCCGAGACCAAGGCGCTGCCGCCTGGTTCGCTCGTGATCCTGCGCACGCCGGGCGGCGAGGCCCTGGGGGTCGCTACCTTCAATCCGCACTCGCTGATCGCGGCGCGCCTGCTTACCTCGAATCCCGAGGCGGTCATCGATGCTCTGTTCTTCGGCCGGCGGCTGGCCAATGCCATGGCGCTGCGCGACCGGCTGGTCGGCGTTCCCTACTATCGCCTGATCCATGCCGAGGCCGACGGCCTGCCGGGCGTGATCATCGATCGTTTCGGCGATGCGGTGGTCATGCAGGTGAATTCCATCGGCATGGAGCATCTGACGCCCGTCCTGCTCGAGGCCATCGAGGCCGAGCTGTCGCCGCGCGTCATCGTGCTCAAGAACGATTCGCCGGTGCGCGAACTCGAAGGCCTGAAGCGCGAGACGACGATCGCCAAGGGTGAATTGGATGGGCCGATCGAGCTGATCGAGAACGACGCAAAGTTCGTGGCCGATCTGTCGGGTGGCCAGAAGACCGGCTGGTTCTACGACCAGCGCGACAACCGCCGCTTCATGGCGCGCTTCGCCAAGGATGCCCGTGTGCTCGACGCCTATTGTTACAGCGGCGGCTTCGGCGTGCTCGCGGCCAAGCAAGGGGCGAAGTCGGTGATGTGCCTCGACCGCTCGCAGCCTGCGCTCGAGTCGGCCACCAAGGCCGCGGCCCTCAACGGCGTCAGCGACATCGTGACCTTCCGCAAGGGCGAGGTCTTCGAGACCCTGGAGAAACTCGCCCCCGACGGCCGTAACTTCGATGTCGTGATCTGCGATCCGCCGGCCTTCGTGAAGAGCCGCAAGGACATCAAGGTGGGCGTCCAGGGTTATCGCAAGATGGTGCGGCTGGCGGCGCCGCTGGTTGCTCCGGGCGGCTTCCTGTTCGTGGCGTCGTGCTCGCATCTGGTCGAACCGCCGCTGTTTGCCGAACAGGTGCGGCGCGGCTTGCGCGACGCGGGTAAAAACGCGCGCATCCTGCGCAGCGCCGGGGCGGCGCTCGACCATCCGGTGCATCCCGGCCTGCCCGAGACGGCCTACCTCAAGGCGATGACCCTGCAGGTCGACTGACCCGCCGCTAGCACCGGATGACTTGAGCTTCGGACTCCGTTTTCATGCTCATCCGGACCGCGGGCCTCCAGGCCCGCTCATGATCAAGAGCGGGCCTGGAGGCCCGCGGTCCGGAAGACGATGATTGGAATCCTCTGGAAGTCTCCCAATCGATTCAACCCGACATCATCACGTTCTAGATCTCGGGAAAAGGCACGAAGGTTCCGCGCGCGGGATCGTAAGCCCTGACCTCGCCGGTCTCGATCTCATAGACCCAGCCGTGAATGGCGAGACGGCCTTCGGTCAGCGCCTGCTGCACGGCGGGATGGGTCGCCAGATGCTCCATCTGCACCAGGACGTTGAGTTCCGTGAGGTGCTTCAGGCGCTCTTCTTCGTCGGTGCCTGGGCCTCCGGCACCGAGACGCTGCCGCGCCTCGGCCCCATAGCTCAGCCAGCGCGCCACTGCCGGCATATCGGCCACGGCGTCTGGATGGAGGATGCCCTTGATCGCGCCGCAGTCGGAATGGCCGCAGATGATCACGTGGGGCGTCTTCAGCGCGGTGACCGCGAACTCGATGCTGGCCGAAACGCCGACGGCCACGTCGCTGCTGTAGATCGGCGCGATGTTACCGGGATTGCGCTCGACGAACAGTTCGCCGGGGCCGGTCTGGGTGATCATCGAAGGCACGACGCGCGAGTCGGCGCAGGTCAGGAACAGCGCCTTGGGGTGCTGATGGTCGGCCAGGTGTTCGAACTGCGCCTGGCGTTGCGGGAACACGTCGCGGCGGAAACGCCCGATGCCGCGCGCCATCGTCTCGAGAAAATCCACGCCGTATTCCCTTCGCTTTCGCTTGTGCCGGCCCTTGTGCTGATCGGCCGAACGATCCGACAATCCCACGAGGCACTGAATTTGCAAACGGGGCGGGAGGGCCAGATGTCCGACGAACGCTACACCGTGATCCTGGGCGACCGACGCTACGCCATCCATCGCAAGTGGGCGAAGCTGCCGGCGGGCCAGAGCTTCGGCTTCCTGTCCGACCTCATGGTCGACGGTGAGGGCCGGGTGCATGTGGCGCAGCGCGGCACCGACCGGCCGGTGCTGGTGTTCGACCGTGACGGCAGGTTGATGGGAAGCTGGGGCGAGGGTCTGCTCGCCGAACCGCATTATCTCAACACCGCGCCCGACGGCACGATCCTGGTCGCCGACCGCGATGCCCATCAGGTGCTGAAATTCGATCTCGCCGGCCGGCTCCTGCAGGCTCTGGGCAAGCGCCATTGGCCCTCGCTCGACGCGCCGTTCAACCATCCGACGGCGGCGGCGCAGGCGGCCGATGGCGAGATCTATGTCGCCGATGGCTACGGCAATTCGAGCGTCCATCGCTTTGCCGCCGACGGCAGGCTGATCGCCACCTGGGGCGGTCCCGGGGCGGGCGACGGCGCCTTCACCACGCCGCATGCCGTCTGGGTCGATCGCTTCGGCAAGGTGCTGGTGGGCGATCGCGAGAACAACCGCATCCAGGTGTTCGATCGCGACGGCGCCTTCCTCGCGGCCTGGGGCGACTTCTACCATCCGATGCAGATCTGGGTGGACGATCGCGACATGGTGTTCGTGACCGACCAGATCCCGCGCATCAGCCTGCTGTCGCCCGACGGCAAGCTGGTGGGTCGCTGCCGCGGCGCGATCAACGGGGCGCACGGCATTTCCGGCGACGCCGAGGGCAACCTCTATCTCTCCGAACTGCCGCCGCAGGAAATCACCAAGCTCGAGTGGCTCAACTGATCACTCGACCGATCAGTGGGCGATCATCAGGACGGGCGTGCGGATGGTCCGCAGGATGGCGGCGCTGCGGGGGCCGATGAACTTGGTCTCGCCCCGGCGCAGCGATACGCCCATGACGACGAGATCGTAGGGGCCCGCCAGGGTGGCCTCCAGAATCTCCGCCTCCGGCCGCACATTCACCGCGGTGATGCCCTTGACGCTGACGCCGCTGTGCTTTCCCAGGCGCCGCGCATCGACCAGCACGGACATGCCGCGACGTCGCGCGCGTCCGCGCAGCAGGTCGGTATCCTCCTGCGGGTCGAACACATGCAGCGCCGTCAACGTTCCGCCGCCGGCCCTGGCCAGCGCCAACGCCACTTCCGTGGCCAACCGCGCCTCGGTGCCGCCGCCGGTCGGGACCAGAATGCGGAGGGGATGAGCGGGGGCGAAGGGCCGGTCCCGTCCGTTGACCGCGATCGCCACGGGTCCTTCGAACGCCGCGATCAGGCGCTGCAACTGGTGTTCGAATTGGTTGGCCGTTTCCGAGATCGGCTGTGCGACCCCGAAAAAGACGATGCTATAACCCTTGGCTGCTTCCTTCTCGACGGTGTCTTCGCCGCGGACGTGCTTGGTCTGCACGAGTTCGGCCAGCGGGATGGTCGAGGCCGCGGCCGGCGCCGCCGCCATTCTTGCGACCGCCACCGTCGCCGCTTGTGTCAGATGATCGTGGGCCGATGTTTCGTCGTTGCGTGTCATGACCGTCGTCATGACCTGCTGGCGCGCCACGAACAGGCCGGCCAGCATGGCGGCAAGCGCGCCGTTGGCGCTTTCGTCGACACAGACCAGGGCGCGCTCCATCTTCGGCACGCTTTGGCTGGCCTCCGCTTCCTCCTCTTCCAGTCGCTTCGCCTCGTCGTCGCGCAGCGGCACCCGCTGCAGGACCCAGCGCAGCGTCGGCGGCATGATCATGGTGGTGACCACCGCCATGGCCACGACCATCGTGTAGAGCTGGTTGTTGAGCGCGCCCATGGAGAGTCCGACGCTGGCGACGATGACTTCCGTCGAGCCGCGCGCGTTCATGCCCGTCGCCAGCGCGATCGATTCGAGGCTGGTCAGCCCGCCCACCCGTCCGCCGATCAGTGCCCCCAGGAACTTGCCGATGCTGGCGATCAGGATCATGGCGAGCGTCACCAGCAGCAACTGCGGATGGAACAGCGTGGTCAGGTCCATGCCGAGGCCGGCGACGGCGAAGAACACGGGGCCAAAGAAGGCGATGATGAAGCCGCGCAGCTGGGCTTCGATGTGTTCCGTGAGGATGGGCGACTGTCCGATCAGCATGCCGGCAACGAAGGCGCCCAGCGCCGTATGCACGCCGATCAGGTCGGTCGCGAGCGCCATCGACAGCACGATGATCAGGATGGCGGTGATGACCGGCACTTCGGTCTGCAGATTGTCGTTCGACCACCGGATGATCCGGGCCACCAGGCGGCGTCCGACCGTCAGGCTGAGCGCCAGGAAGATCGCGACTCCCGCCACGCTCGCGCCGATGCCGGCGAAACTCACCGCGCCCTGCGTGACGATGCCGGAGATGACGGCGATCATCACCCAGGCGATCGTGTCGTCGAGGATGGCGGTCGCCAGGATGAGCTGGCCGAGATCGCGCCGGATGGCGCCGACCTCCATCAGCACCATGGCGACGATCTTCACCGACGAGATGGAAAGCGCGGTGCCGAGGAAAAGCGCGGTGACCAGCCGGGCGGCCGGGTTGGGCAGCAGATCCGCCGGCAGGAAGTAGACCAGCAGCAGGCCGCACGCGAACGGCACGGCGATGCCGAACAGCGAGCTCGAGATCACCGCCCGTCGCCTTCGGTTCACCAGCGCCAGGTTGGTTTCCATGCCGGTGAGCAGCAGCAGCAGCAGGATGCCGATCTGCGAGACGGCATCGATCATGGCCTTGAGCGCCGGCGTGCCGGGAAAGACCATGTGGCGCAGCTCGGGCAGCAAGGCGCCGAACACCGAGGGGCCGAGCAGCACGCCCGCCAGGAGCTGACCGAAGATCGCCGGCTGGCCGATGCGGGTCATCGCCTCGCCCAGCAGCCGGCCGAAGAACAGCAGCAGGATCAATTCGGCCGCGAAAATTGCTGTTGTCTGGTCGACTGCCAATTCGTTCTCGCCCCGCCCCTATGCGTCTATAGGTGATGTCGGCATTGGATCAAAGACCCTGCTGCGTCCTAAACTGCACGCAGAGAACGACGGAAGAGGTGGGGCGTGGACAAGACGATGATGGAATTGCTGGCGCGGCGCGCCGGTCTCGACAAGGCGCTGGCCGAGTTTCCCGACGACGTCGCTGCCGCGGTGACCCAGGCCGCCGGCGTCGTCCAGAAGATCAAGGCGCCGGCCGATCCGCGCGCCGAACCGTGGCCACCGATGCGCGCGGGGGACGGCCTGTGAGCGATCTTCATTGGATGTCGGTCGCGGCGGCGGCCAAGGCGATTGCCGCCAAGGAGCTTTCGCCGGTCGAGCTGACGGCCGCGCTGCTGGCCCGCATCGAGCGGCTCGATCCGAAGCTCAATGCCTTCATCCGCCTCGACGGCGAGGCGGCGATGGCCGCCGCCCGGACGGCCGAGGCCGAGGTCGCGGCGGGTCGCCTCCGCGGGCCACTGCACGGCGTGCCGGTCGGCATAAAAGACATCATCGACGTCGCCGGCCTGCCCACCACCTGTCATTCGAAGATCCTGGCGGACAACGTCGCCACGTCGGACGCGGTCTGCGTCGCGAAGCTGCGCGGCGCCGGCGCCATCGTGCTGGGCAAGCTTTCGACGCATGAGTTCGCCATCGGCGGGCCGAGCCACGATCTGCCGTGGCCGCCGGCGCGCAACCCCTGGAACGCCGACCATCACCCCGGCGGTTCGTCGTCGGGTTCCGGCTCGGGCGTCGCCGCCGGCCTGTTTCCGATGGCGCTGGGCTCCGATACCGGCGGCAGCGTGCGCAATCCGGCGAGCTGCTGCGGCATCGTCGGCCTGAAGCCGACCTACGGCCTGGTCTCGCGGCGCGGCGTCTTTCCACTCTCCTTCACCCTCGATCACATCGGGCCGATGACACGGACCGTGGCCGACAATGCCCTGATGCTCGAAGTCCTGGCCGGTCACGACGCCCACGATCCCGGCAGCGTTGCGGTCGTCAAGGGGCACTACGCGAGCGGCCTGGAGCGCGACATGCGCGGTCTGCGCGTGGGCTTTGTCCGCCATTTCCATGAGATCGACATGCCGGCCGATCCGGAAGTAACGGCGGCCCTCGAACATGTCGCGCGCACGCTCCAGCTCGAGGGCGCCGAGATCCGCGACGTCCATCTGCCGACGTTGGCTGAGTTCGCGGCCGTCAACCGCGTCATCCTGCAAAGCGAGGCCTGGGCAATCCATGGTCCGTGGCTGCGCGAGCGTCCCGGCGACTACGGCCAGCTCGCGCGGCGCCGCCTGATGGGGGGCGCCTTCTTCTCGGCCGGCGACTACGTCCAGGCCCAGCGCCGCCGCCTCGAAATGATCGCCGCCGTCGAGGAAGCGCTGCGCGACGTCGATGTGCTGCTGTGCGCCAGCTCCATGGACCCGGCCTGCCGCATCGACATTCCGGCCGACATCGAACGGACCTATCCGCGCCAGGCGCGCACACCCTTCAACGTCACCGGCCATCCGGCGCTGGCCATGATGGCGGGCGTCTCGATGACCGGCCTGCCGCTCTCGGTCCAGTTCGTCGGCCGCAATTTCGCCGAGGCGACGCTGTTTCAGGTGGCGCGCGGCTGGGAGCGGGCGGCGGGCACGGATAAGAAGCATCCGGCGATCGTGTAGGCGATCATGATCACTTGTTCATTCGAGCACGGCAGCACCGCCTTCTTGCGCCACGTCGTCGCCGACAATCTTGTCCTTCAAGGCGACAGGATTTTGCTGGTGAAGCGAAGCGGCAAGCTCTCGGAGGGCGGCAAGTGGGCGCTGCCGGGCGGCTTCGTCGATCGAAACGAAACGGTCAAGCAGGCGGCAGCCCGGGAGATCATGGAGGAGACCGGCTACGAGGTCGCCGAGATGACGCTCTTCCGGATCATCGATGCGCCCAATCGACCGGCTGAAGATCGGCAGAATATCGCCTTCGTCCATTTCTGTGTCGCGCGGGAGCGGACGGGGGCACCCGATTGGGAATCGAGCGACGTGCAGTGGTTTCCCCTGTCGGCGCTTCCCGACGAGCGGGAGTTCGCCTTCGATCACTACAGCACCGTTCGGCTTTATCGGGAGTTTCTCGCCGTCCGGTTCGAGTTGCCGGTCTTCCGATAGGCCCGGGACCGTGCCGGACAAAATCCGGGCGTAGAAGAGGAGAGACGCGTGAAGGACCACCCCGCTGCCTATCAGGCGAACGAAGGCTCGGCGCTCACCGTCGACAAGGACTTCTACCGCCGCATCGCCGATGCGGGTGGGCGCAAGCTCGTCGAGCAGTTCACCATCCCGATCCGCACCGGCCGGGCCTGGAAGGTGCCGGCGGGCCACGTCTTCCGCATCGTCACCGTCGACGGGCCGCAGGTCGGCGACCTCAACATCTGGAACGCGCACAATCCGCGCGAACGCCTCTGGGCCTCGCGCACCCGCCAGCTTCAAGCCGCGCACGTCACGACCTTCGATCGCCTGTGGTCGACCCTGCCATACCTGAGGCCGCTCGCGACCATCACGGCGGACAGCTTGAAGGACTACGGGATCGACGAGTTCGGCGGCCGCATCCATGACCTGCTGGGCACGCGCTGCGATCCCTACGTCAATCGCATGCTGACTGGCGAGGATTTCGACTTCCATTGCCACTCCAACCTGGTGCGCGCGGTGGCGCCGCATGGGTTGACGGAACTCGACGTGCACGACGTGCTGAACGTCTTCCAGTGCACCGGCCTCAACCGCGCCGACAAATATTTCATGCGCGCCAGTCCGGCGCAGAAGGGCGATCACATCGAGTTCTTCGCCGAGCTGGATCTTCTCTGCGCGCTCTCGACCTGCCCCGGCGGCGACCTCTCGGTGGCCCTGTGGGGCCCCGACGCCCAGGACCCGCTCACGGTTTGCCGGCCGCTCGGGATCGAGGTTCATGCGCTCGATTCTAAGCTGCTCGATGGCTGGAAGCCGCCGCAGAGCCCGCCCTACAAGGGCGCGCACGGGATGAAGCTGCAGAAGCCGAATTGGGCATAGCATGCCGGATCGGCGCTGCTTGAAGATCCCTCACTTCAGCGCGGGGGTTACCCTGCGCGACTCGGGATGACAAAGGTGTGCTGGCGGGATGACAGATAAATTGTCCGACAAAGGCGTGTAATCCGTCGAATTAGCTCTTCTCGTCCGGCGGCCCTTGCGGGGCGGGCAGCCAAGGGCAAAATGAAGTCCATGGCCCAGAAGAAAAAGCTCCGTCTTGGCGCGTTCATGCGCCCGGTCAGCATCCACACCGCCGCCTGGCGCTATCCCGGCGGCACGCCCGATGCCAACTTCAACCTCAAGGCACTGATCCAGTACGCCCAGACGCTGGAGCGCGGGAAATTCGACGCCTTCTTCATGGCCGATCACCTGGCCGTGCTGAACATGCCGATGGAGGCGCTGAAGCGCTCCGCGACGGTGACGTCGTTCGATCCGCTGACCCTCCTGCCGGCACTCGCCCAGCACACCAAGCACCTGGGCCTGATCGCCACCGCGTCCACCACCTTCGAGCCGCCCTACACGATCGCGCGGCGCTTCGCCTCGCTCGACCATATTTCCGACGGCCGCGCCGGCTGGAACCTCGTGACCACATCGAACCCGGATGCCGCCCTCAACTTCGGCATGGACGAGCAGATGGAGCATGGCGAGCGCTATGCCCGCGCCCGCGAGTTCTACGATGTCGTGACCGGCCTGTGGGATTCATGGGCCGACGACGCCTTCATCCGCGACGTCGAGGGCGGCCTCTACTTCGATCCCGACAAGCTCCATGTGCTGGACCACAAGGGCAAGTACCTGAAGGTGCGCGGCCCCTTGAACATCGCGCGGCCGGTCCAGGGCTGGCCGGTGATGGTGCAGGCCGGCGCTTCCGATGCCGGCCGCCAGCTCGCCGCCGAGACGGCGGAGATGGTGTTTGCCGCCGGCGGGCCGATCGAGGCCGGCCGCGCCTTCTATGCCGACGTGAAGGGACGGGCGGCCAGGATCGGCCGTAATCCCGATCACATTAAAATCCTGCCCGGCGCCTTCACCATCATCGGCGAGTCGCTCGACGAGGCGCAGGAGAAGCGCCTCAAGCTCGACAGCCTGGTGAGCTGGGACAGCGGCATCGCCGCCCTCTCGATCGCGACAGGCGTCGACGCGCGCAAGTTCGATCCCGACGGGCCGCTGCCCGAGATCCCGGAGACCAACCAGAGCAAGAGCGGCCGCGAGCGCGTGGTGGCGCTCGCCAAGCGCGAGAACCTGACCGTGCGCCAGCTTGCCGGCCGGCTCGGCGGCTACGGCGGGCTCGCGATGATGGGCACGCCGAAGATGATCGCCGACCAGATGCAGGAGTGGCTGGAGACCGGGGCCAGCGACGGCTTCAACGTCATGTTCCCCTACCTGCCGGGCGGCCTCGACGACTTCGTGAACAAGGTCGTGCCCGAACTGCAGCGCCGCTGCATCTTCCGTACCGAGTACGAGGGCAAGACCCTGCGCGAAAACCTCGGCCTGCCGCGGCCGGAGAATCAATTCTTCCCGATGGCCGGCCGCAAGGCGGCGGAATAGGGCTGCTGCCGCGCCACGCTCGAAAGGCTGAGGCTCGAAGGGCTGAGGAAAGGGACGGAGACGGGATATACTGCCTGCGAGGCAGATGACCGGTTCCCCCAACGCTCCCCCGTTCTGGACACGCCCGCAGGAGGCGCTGTGTGGGGATCTGCGCTGTGGACCGGGCGGGCTGACGTCCGCCGAGGCGGCGGCGCGGCTTGTCGAATACGGTCCGAATTCCGATGCGCCGCCGCAGCATCCGAGTGCCCTTGCCGCCATTTTCCGGCGGCTGCTCGAACCGCTGTCGCTCATTCTGCTGGCCGCCGGCATCGTCTCGGCGGCAACCGGCGACGACATCGGCGGTGCCATCATCGTGGCCATCCTGGCCCTCTCGATCGGCCTCGATACCTTCCAGGAAGGCCGGGCGATCAAGGCCGCCGAAGTCCTGCGGCGATCGGTGGCGCTCAAGGCCGAGGCCAGGCGCGACGGTGTCTTCGTCCGCGTCGAGGTCGATACCGTCGTGCCGGGCGACCTCGTGCGCGTGCGCGCGGGCGACATCATACCCGCCGACGCGCTGCTGCTCGAGGCGACGGCGTTCACCGTCGGCGAGGCGGCGCTGACGGGCGAGCCCTATCCGGTCGAAAAGCGCCCGGGTATCGTCGCGGCCCGCAACGCCGGCGAAGCCAGCAACGCGCTGTTCCGTGGCGCCATCGCCCAGACCGGCGAAGCCCTTGCGCTGGTCGTCGGCACGGGCCGGTCGACCCTGTTCGGTGCCGCCGCCTCCTCGCTGGCCGAGGCTCAGGTGCCGTCGCCGTTCCAGCGCGACTTGCGCGCCTTCGGCCTGCTCACCGCGCGCCTCACCATTGCCCTCGTGCTGGTGGTGTTGACCACGCATGTCCTGTTCGGCCGGCCGGTGCTGGAATCGCTGATGTTCTCCGTGGCACTGGCCGTCGGCCTGACGCCGGAACTCCTGCCCATGATCACCACCGTCACCCTGTCGCGCGGCGCGCTGCGCATGGCGGCGCGCAAGGTGATCGTGAAACGCCTGGCCTCGATCCACGATCTCGGCGCCATGACGATCCTGTGCACCGACAAGACCGGCACGCTCACCTCGGCCGAAATCACCCTGGCGCAGAGCCTCGATGCGGCGGGGACGAGCAACGACCGGGCGGCGCGTCTCGGCGCCATTTCGGCCGAGCTCGGCGGCGACCGAGGGGCGCTGGATGCAGCGCTGGTCGCCGGGTCGTCCGGTGCCGCCCAGGGATGGAGCTTGCTGGCCCGCCATGCCTTCGATTTCAACCGTCGGCTGGGCTCGGTGCTGGCCGAGGGCCCCGAGGGCAAGTTGCTGATCGCCAAGGGGGCGCCGGAAGCGCTGATCCCGCTCTGCACGTCGATGCGAACGGCTGCGGGCGTGATCGTCATGGATGCGGCCGGGCACCTCGCCGCCCAGGCGCGCGTGCGGGCGTTGGCTGAGCAGGGTTTGCGCGCCGTGGCCGTCACGTCCCGGCCGTGGGCCGGCGCGTCGCACGAGCTGGAGGCGGCCGACGAGGTGAACCTCACGTTCGAGGGTGTCTGCGCCTTCGCAGATCCGCCGAAGGCCACCTGTGGTGCTGCCATCGCGCGGCTGGCGGCGGCCGGCATTCGGGTCAAGATCCTCTCGGGCGACGATCCGGTCGTGGTCAAGCGGCTGGCCGGACTGGTCGGACTCAATTTCGAGACGGTGCTGTCCGGGTCCGACATCGCCGAACTGAGCGACGATGCGCTCGCGGTCCAGGTCCAGACGGTCGATGCCTACGGCCGCCTCGCGCCGGACCAGAAATCCCGGCTGATCAAGGCACTGCAGTCGCGCGGCGATATCGTGGGCTTCCTCGGCGACGGCATCAACGACGCGCCGGCCCTGAAGGTGGCCGACATCGGCCTGTCGGTCGACGGCGCCACCGGCGTGGCGCAGGCCGCGGCCGACATGATCCTGCTGGCGCCCGATCTCGAGGTCGTGGCCGACGGCGTCGAGGAGGGGCGGCGGACCTTCGCCAACATCCTGAAGTACGTGCGCATGGGCGCCAGTTCGAACTTCGGCAACATGCTGTCGATGGCGGTGGCGTCGCTGTTCCTGCCGTTCCTGCCCATGTTGCCGACGCAGATCCTGCTCAACAACCTGCTCTACGATTTCTCCGAGATCGGCATTCCCTTCGACACCGTGCGCCCCGAGGCGACGGCCGCGCCGCAGGTCTGGAACATGCGCGGCCTGATGCTGTTCGCGGGCATCATGGGGCCGCTGTCGTCGGCCTTCGACCTGCTGACCTTCGCCGGCCTGCTGCTGGTCTTTCACGCCACGCCGGAGGAGTTCCGCACCGTCTGGTTCCTGGAATCGATGGCGACGCAGATCCTGGTGATCTTCATCATCCGCACCAACGGCCGGCCATGGAGCAACTGGCCGCATCCGGCACTGACCGTGTCGTCGCTGGCGGCGCTGGTGGTGGCGATGGTGCTGCCGTTCACGCCGGTCGGTGCCTGGTTCGGCTTTCAGGCGCCGCCGTTGGCCATCACCGCCAGCGTCGGTGCGCTCGTCGTGGCCTATCTCGTTTGCGCCGAACTCGTGAAGCAGTTCGCGATCGCCCCGATGGCGCGGCGGCTCTCGCCCGCCGCGCGGTCATTGCAGGGCGACGGCCACAAAACGAATTCGACCTTGCACTGATGGATGGACTTCATGCCCGTGTCCTCGCCCCTAGCGGGGGAGAGGGGGGCTGACGTAGGTTGCTGTACATGTCTTGCCGGTCCCGTCTTCGCTCCTTGTCGCTCATAGTCGGTCTGCTGCTCGGCCTCGCTGCGCCGGCGGTTGCCATCGACGATGGCAGTGCGCGGGAACGACTCGATGCCGTGCTCGCGGCGGCGCCGGCCGACGTCAGGGCGTTCGTGTCGCGCGCCAGGGGCTGCGCGCACTGGGGCGGCGAAGAGCCCTACGACAAGGAACGCGCGGCCACCATCAACAAGGCGGTGACCGGGCTGAAATGCGACCAGCTCGACGCCGCGGAAGTGGCGCTGCGGCGCAAGTACGCCGGATCGCGGGCGGCGCAGCAGGCTCTCGATATCAGGGACGGCGGCGTCGTCCCTTGAGAGCACGACGACGGGGCGTCACGGCGATATTCTGATGGACTGCAACAGCTGGCGGGCCCGTTCGAAGGACTCTTTCGGAAGCGGGTCATAGTGTGGCCAGGTGAACCGTACCCGATAGCCGCAGCCATTCTTGGTCCCGAGATATTCGACGGTCTGGAAGCTGCCGGTCGGCCAGCAGGTGCCTTGTGAGGAGAGAACGGCAAACGTCACGCCGTCGATTTTCCGGCGCCCGCTGAAATACCCGAAGGGGCAGCCGTCCATCGCGCCCTGGTCCCACTGGTAGGCGAGCAGCAATTCCTCCCGCGCCTTGGGATCGTCGAGGATCTGGTCGAGAGGCCGCGCTTGCATCATCCGGGACAGCGGGTCGGCGCCCTTCGACAGGTCGGTCACGCGCACGCTCAGCGACAGGTTGGGCACGCAGTCGCGGCATTTGGCCAGGAACAGGCGTTGGCCCATCTCGTCCGGCTTCGCCCAGGCGAGGTTCGGCCCGACCTCCCAGTTGGTCTTGAAGGCTGTTTCATCGGCGAATGTGACGTCACACGCAGCAGCCTCCTTGATGATCACGCTGGCGACCACGCCGTAGAGCAAGAACAGAATTGCCGGCAGAAGCCTCAGCGCCCCCCAATTCATCGGCCCCCAATTCATCGCGTGGGGCCGCCGGAGGAGACGGGCTTCAGCACGCAAATCGTGTCGTCCGGTTTCAGGCAGCCGCCGCTCCAGATGCCGCTGTGTACGCTGCCGTCTCGTCGCGTGAGGACACCGAGGCCGTTCGGAATGAGGTCGAATCCGCCGTAATCGTCCAGCACGCCTTCATAACGGTCGCCGTTCGCCATCAGGCAGGTGCCGCTCTCCAGGCTGACCTCGTCGAACCGGTTCAACGCCCATTGGCCCTCGCAGCGATCTCCCTTGGGGTAGAAGTAGACGCCAGTACCGGCGAACCGGCCCTTGGCGAAGCTGCCCTCGTACCGATTCCCATCCGGGCGCCAGAACACGCCCTGTCCGTCCATGCGATCGTTCTTCCAATCACCCTCGTAGCGCGCGCCGTCGGCGCGCAGCAGCACGCCCTTTCCGTTGCGCTTGCCGTCCCGGAATTCGCCCTCGTAGCGGTTGCCGGCGACGAGAAGCACGCCCTGCCCATTGCGCTGCCCGTCGCTCCAACCGCCCTCATAGTGCTCGCGCAGGAACGTCGAAGTCACGTCTTCGACGTGCCGACCGTTTGCCGGCGGCGTCTGTGCCCACACCGGCAGGCTCGCGAGAAGGAACAGCGTGAGCAGCGAAGATCGGGCGATCACAATCGGCAACTATTCTGGGGCATTGCTCTAGCGCGGTGAGCGGCCGGTGATTGTCGAGAGGTCGATGGCATTGCCCATTGCGGCATAGCCGGCACGATTGGGATGGAGCTTGTCGCCCAGCCCGCCGGTCGAGGAGTTGGGCTGGAATTCCGGCTTCACCTCGCCGGTCGCCACATTGAGCGTGGCGCCGTCGAAGTCGACCACGCCGTCGAACAGCTTGGAGGTGCGCAGGAAGTCGTTCAGCGCCTTTCGCCTGGCGTCGACCTCCGGCCGTCCGTGTGTCGGCGTGCTGTTGAGCGCCGATGTCAGCGTGCCGACATAGATCTTCACCCCCGGAATCTTCTGGCGGAGATGGGCGACGCCCTTGGTGAAGCCTTCCGTGACCGCCTCGGTCGTGGCGTCGGCCGAGCCGAAATCGTTGATGCCTTCGAGCCAGATCACGGTGGTGACGCCCGGCAGGCTGGTGATGTCCCGGTCGAGCCGCGACAGCGCATTGGGACCGCCGGCGAAAGGCTTGGCGGGGCTGTACTCGGCGGGGCCGACAACCTGGTTGCCGCCGATCCCCTGGTTGACCACGACGAAGTCGTCGCCGTAGGCGGCGTGCAGGCGGCGAGACAGGACATCCGGCCAGCGGTCGTCGCCGTTGATCGTGGTCGCCGTGCCGTCGGTGATCGAATCGCCGAACGTCACGATCAGCTTCGGCTGGTTCGGCACCAGCATGTCGACCTCGTCGAGGAAGTACCAGGAGGTCGTCGACAGCGGGAACGCGCTTTCGCCCTCGCCCAGTCCCTTCGAGCCGGCGCCGGGCGGCGTTACGTAGGATGTCTGGAGCGCCTTGGCGTGCCAGGTCATCGGTCCGCTGTCGCCGGCAACGTGGAAACTGATCGCGAGTTTGCGACCGCGCAGCAGCGGATCGGTCGTCGATCTCACGAACGGCAACACCACCGGGTCGCTGACGACGCTTTCGCCGGCGGCGACGGTGATGCTCGCCTGGCCCTTGAACGTCGCCGGCCGGTTGGTGCCGGCGACAACCGCGCTGCCGCTTTCCTGCAGGCCGACGTAGGCGCCATCGAAGGTGACGGGTTTGGTGCCGAAGGCGTTCGAGAGCCTGAAGCGCACCTGCTGTCCCCAGACGTCGGGGCGGACGATCAGGCGGAACGTCTGGTCCTTGGCGCCCTCGGCGGGAACGGGGAATGCAAATTTGAGTTCCGGCTGCGCGGTCGGATTGCCGACCGGGTAGGGGCCATGGGCCGATCCCGTCCAGCTCGCCACCCACTGCTGCGCCTGCAGCGGGCCTGATGCGAGGAGCGGAACAACGAGAATCGCGAGAAGCAGGCTCAGTCGTTTCATCGACATCCTCCCGGAGCGTTTGTTATTGGTGGGCAGTCTGGGGACCAACACGAGACCTTTGCAAGCGCTCTGCCTTGTTGCGGCGCGGGAGAGATTGATGCCGACCTTCGCGATCGACGTTGCCAGTGCAGACGACGTGCAACGCATGGCCAATTGGGCCGGCGACGAGGGCTGGAATCCCGGCAATACCGACGCCCATGCCTTCTTCGCCAACGATCCCGGCGCCTTCCTGATCGGCCACCTCGACGGCGAGCCCGTCGCCTGCATTTCGGTGAACAGATACGGGCCGGGTTTCGGGTTCCTGGGCTTCTACATCGCCCGCCCCACGGTGCGCGGCAAAGGCTACGGCATAAAAATCTGGGACGCCGGCATGGCGCGGCTGAAAGGCCGCAATGTCGGCCTCGATGGCGTGGTGGCGCAGCAGCACAATTATACCAACCGACAGAACTCATGACAGTTCAGCCCATCGCCGGCTTGTGATGGATGCGATCCTTTGCGGGGTGGCGAGCAGGTCAGTCCAAGCCTTGCAGCAGGCATCGACGATGGC
>CANJHI010000050.1 GCA_947474005.1 Alphaproteobacteria bacterium
ATTTTTAATCCAGGCGTGCGCGGCATCGATTCTGCAGATGCGATCCTGTTGATCGGGACCAATCCCCGGTGGGAATCCCCGGTCCTGAATGCGCGGCTGCGCAAGCGCTACCTGGCAGGGCATTGCGCCATCGCCAGCGTCGGTCCGGCAGTCGACCACACTTATCCGGTCGAGCGCCTCGGCGCCGGCTCTGCCACGTTGCGTGATCTGGTCGATGGCAAGCTCGGGTTCTCCGAGAAGTTGAAGGCGGCCAAGCATCCGCTGATCGTCGTCGGCATGGGTGCATTGGCCCGTGAGGACGGCGCCGCCGTCCTGGCGCTTGCCCGCGACCTCGCTGAGAAGCTGAATGCCGTCCGAGCCGACTGGAATGGCTTCGCCGTCCTGCATACGACGGCGGCGCGCGTGGGCGGTCTGGACCTCGGTCTTGTTCCGGGTGAAGGCGGCCGCGATGTCGCCGGCATCCTCGCCGGCTGCGAGAAGCGCGAGATCGAGGTGGTCTATCTCCTGGCTGCCGACGAGATCGACACCAAGCGGCTCGGCAAGGCCTTCGTGATCTATCAAGGCCACCACGGCGATGTCGGTGCTCACCGCGCCGATGTCATCCTGCCGGGAGCTGCCTACACCGAGAAGCCCGGCACCTACGTCAATACCGAGGGCCGGGTCCAGCTAGGCCAGCGCGCAGCCTACCCGCCGGGCGACGCCCGCGAGGACTGGGCGGTCCTGCGCGCCCTGTCGGAACGGCTGGGCAAGACCCTGCCCTATGACACGCTCGGCGACGTCCGCGCCCGGCTCGTCACCGTGAACAGGAACTTTGCCGCGCTCGACCAGCAGGCGGCCGGTTCGTGGGGAGCGTTCGGCAAGGCCGGGACCGTGTCCGATGCACCGTTCGTGTCGCCGATCACCAACTTCTACATGACCTGCCCGATCAGCCGGGCGTCGAAGACGATGGCCGAGTGCGTGGCCTCGCGCGCCCAACTCATGGCGGCGGAGTAGGGCATGAGCGCCGATCTGATCCATTTCTTCACGACCAACTGGCTGGGCCAGGCCATCGTCATCGTAGCCCAGTGCCTGGCCGTTACGGTGCCGCTGCTGGTCGCCGTGGCCTACATGACCTACGTCGACCGCAAGGTCTGGGCTTCGATCCAGCTCCGCCGCGGCCCCAACGTGGTGGGCCCCTTCGGTCTGCTACAGCCTTTCGCCGACGGGCTGAAGCTGGTGTTGAAGGAGACCATTATTCCCTCGAGCGCCAACGGCGTGCTGTTCATCATCGCGCCGATGATCACCTTCATGACGGCCCTGGTCGCCTGGGCGGTGGTGCCGTTCGACAATGGCTGGGTCATCGCTGACATCAACGTCGGTATCCTCTACCTCTTTGCCATCTCCTCGCTCGGCGTCTATGGCATAATCATCGCCGGCTGGGCGTCGAATTCGAAATACGCCTTCCTGGGTGCATTGCGCTCGGCGGCGCAGATGGTGTCCTACGAGGTCTCGATCGGCTTCGTGCTGATCACGGTCCTGCTGTGTGTCGGCTCGCTCAATCTTTCCGACGTCGTGTTGGCCCAGTCCGGTGGCTTCTGGCACTGGTTCTTCCTGCCGCTGCTGCCGATGTTCGTGATCTTCTTCGTGTCTTCTTTGGCGGAAACAAACCGTACGCCCTTCGATCTGCCGATGTCCGAAGCCGAGCTGGTGGCCGGTTTCCACACCGAATATTCGGCGATGACATTCGGCCTGTTTTTCCTCGGCGAATACGCCAACATGATCCTGCTCTCGGCGATGGGAGCTATCTTGTTCCTCGGCGGTTGGATGTCGCCGATCCCGTACGCGCCTTTCACCTACGTACCCGGCGTCGTCTGGTTCGCGCTCAAGATCGCGTTCCTGCTGTTCGTCTTCAGCTGGACCAAGGGTACGCTGCCTCGCTACCGCTATGATCAGCTGATGCGGCTGGGCTGGAAGGTATTCCTGCCGGTTTCACTGGGCTGGGTCGTCCTCACCGCCGCCGTGCTGCAGTTCAGCGGCTGGGTTCCGAAGCCTTAGGGAGAACGCACAATGGCCTCTCTCGATCGCACTGCGCGCGCCTTCCTGCTGACCGAGCTGGTCTCGGGCTTCGCGCTCACGCTTAAGTACATGTTCAAGCCCAAGGTCACGGTGAACTATCCCCATGAGAAGGGGCCGCTCAGTCCGCGCTTCCGTGGCGAGCATGCGCTGCGCCGTTATCCCAACGGCGAGGAACGCTGCATTGCCTGCAAGCTCTGCGAGGCGATCTGTCCAGCCCAGGCGATCACCATCGAGGCCGAGCCGCGCGACGATGGCAGCCGGCGCACCACGCGCTACGACATCGACATGACGAAGTGCATCTACTGCGGCTTCTGCCAGGAAGCCTGCCCGGTCGACGCCATCGTCGAAGGCCCGAATTTCGAATTCTCGACCGAGACCCGTGAGGAGCTGATGTACAACAAGGACAAGCTGCTCGCGAACGGCGACCGCTGGGAGAGCCTGATTGCGGCCAACCTCCAAGCCGACGCCGCGTATCGCTGAGCCTGACGCGGGGGAGGGGAGAACATGCTGCTTCAGGCTCTGGCCTTCTACGTCTTCGCCGCGATTACCGTCGCGGCGGGCGCGATGGTCGTGGTCTCGCGCAACCCGGTCTATTCGGTGTTGTTCCTGATCCTCGCCTTCTTCAATGCCGCGGCGCTGTTCGTGCTGATCGGCGCCGAGTTCATCGCGATGATCCTGGTCATCGTCTATGTCGGCGCGGTGGCGGTGCTGTTCCTGTTCGTCGTAATGATGCTCGACATCAACCTGACTGAATTGCGCGAGGGTTTCCTGAAGTACTTCCCGGTCGGTGCGCTGATCGGTGTCGTTCTGTTTGCCGAGATGTTGCTGGGGCTGGGAATCGTCGGCGCGGGTTCGAAGACGATCGCGGGTCTCAATGCCCAGGGTGCCCAGGTGCTGGCGATCGATAATACCCGCGCCATCGGCCGGGTGCTCTACACGCAGTACTTCTATCTGTTCCAGGTGGCAGGCGTCGTGCTGCTGGTAGCCATGATCGGTGCCATCGTGCTGACGCTGCGCACCCGTCCAGGCGTCCGCCGCCAGAAGGCCGGCGACCAGATCAACCGGACCAAGGAGCAGGCGATGACGGTGGTCAAGGTGCCGACGCGGGGAGGGGTCTGATGACCATCGGTCTCGCGCATTACCTCACGGTCGCCTCGGTGCTGTTCACCCTTGGCATCCTGGGCATCTTCCTCAACCGCAAGAACGTCATCGTCATCCTGATGTGCGTCGAGCTGATGCTGCTGGCGGTGAATATCAATCTCGTGGCGTTCTCGGTCTTCCAGGGCAATGTCGTGGGCCAGATCTTTGCCATGCTGGTACTGACCGTGGCGGCTGCCGAAGCGGCCATCGGACTCGCCATCCTCGTGGTCTATTTCCGCAATCGCGGGACCATCGAGGTCGAAGACATCAACGCGATGAAGGGCTAGGGACGCGCGCCATCATGGACCTTGCCATCAAGCTCATTGTCCTCCTGCCGCTGCTCGCCGCGGCCATCGCCGGCCTCTTCTGCCGTGTGATCGGTGACCGGCCGGCCCAGATCGTGACTTGCGCGGCGCTGCTGATTGCGGCGGCGCTGTCGGTCTTCGTGTTCGTCCGCATCGGCTTCGGACCGGAGAGCGGCAAGCTGTTCGTGGTCAAGCTTTTCACCTGGATCGACTCTGGGACGTTCAATGTCGACTGGGCGCTGCGGGTCGACACTCTGACGGCGGTCATGCTGATCGTGGTCACCGTCGTGTCGTCGATGGTCCATGTCTATTCGATCGGCTACATGGCCGAGGATACCAGCATCGCGCGCTTCATGGCCTACCTCAGCCTGTTCACTTTCTTCATGCTGATGCTGGTCACGTCGGACAATCTGGTTCAGCTCTTCTTTGGCTGGGAAGGCGTGGGACTGGCGTCCTATCTGCTGATCGGCTTCTGGTACGACAAGCCTTCGGCCAACGCCGCTGCCATGAAGGCCTTCATCGTCAATCGTATTGGCGACTTCGGTTTTGCCCTCGGCATCTTCGCCGTCTGGATGCTGAGCGGTTCGGTGGGATTCGAGGAAATCTTCGGCAAGGCGCCGCAGATGGCGCAGATGCGCATCCAGTTCCTCGGGATGGACTTGCCGGCCCTCGAGACCGCCTGCCTGCTGCTGTTCGTCGGTGCCATGGGCAAGTCGGCCCAGCTCGGCCTGCACACCTGGCTGCCGGATGCCATGGAGGGTCCGACGCCGGTATCCGCGCTGATCCATGCCGCCACGATGGTGACGGCGGGCGTCTTCATGGTCTGTCGCCTCTCGCCGCTGTTCGAGCTGGCGCCGATCGCCCTGATGGTCGTCACGATCATTGGTGCTGCGACGGCGTTTTTCGCGGCCACGGTCGGCCTTACCCAGTTCGACATCAAGCGGGTCGTCGCCTATTCGACCTGCAGCCAGCTCGGCTACATGTTCTTTGCCTGCGGCGTCGGTGCCTATTCGGCGGCGATGTTCCACCTCATGACGCACGCCTTTTTCAAGGCGCTGCTGTTCCTGGGCTCCGGCTCGGTCATCAACTGCCTGCACCATGAGCAGGACATGCGAAACATGGGGGGAGTGAAGGAAAAGGCGCCGCAGACCTTCATCCTGATGTGGGTCGGCACGCTCGCCCTCTCGGGCATCGGCGTCCCGTTCATTTTCGGCAATGGCGTCGGCTTTGCCGGCTTCTACTCCAAGGACATCATGCTGGAGTCGGCCTACGGCGTGCACACGACCGTCGGCGTGATCGCCTATTGGCTGGGTGTTGTTGCAGCCTTCATGACCGCATTCTACTCCACACGCCTGATGTTCATGACCTTCTACGGCAAATATCGCGGTGACCATCACACTTGGGATCACGCGCATGAATCGCCCTCGGTCATGTTGATTCCGCTGTACGTGCTGGGCATCGGCGCCGCGCTGTCGGGCATGGTCGCCTACGACTGGTTCGTCGGGCATGACTGGCATGCCTTCTGGGGGCACGCGATTGCCGTGAAGTCGACGGAAGAAGTGCTGCACCACGCGCACGAAGTGCCGCTGTGGGTGAAGCTGGCGCCGTTGGCCTTTGCCATCGCGGGCATTCTGCTCAGTTACTATTACTACATCGTCAGGACCGACATGCCGGCCCGGACAGTCAAGGCCTTCCCCGGCCTGCACGCCCTGTTCTTCAACAAGTGGTATTTCGACGAGATCTACGATGCGGTCTTCGTCAAGCCGGCGCTGGCCATTGGCCGCGTGCTTTGGAAGAAGGGCGACGGCGCGGTGATCGACGGCCTTGGCCCCGACAACATCGCGGCGCGCGCGCAGGACATGGCGGGCGTGCTCAGCCGTTTCCAGAGTGGCTATCTCTACCACTATGCTTTCGCGATGCTGGTCGGCGTGGCAGGCCTCGTCACCTATTTCATGCTGTCGGTGAGGTAAGGCCCGATGTCGAGCTGGCCGATCCTTTCCCTGGTCACCTTCCTGCCTCTGGTTGGGGCGCTGTTCTGCCTGGTCGTGAACGGCCCGAAGGAAGCGGTGGACCGCAATTGCCGCAGTGCTGCCTTGCTGACGTCGCTCGCGACCTTCCTGGTCTCGCTCGTCCTGTGGGTGCGCTTCGATCCCACCAAGGCCAGCTTCCAGTTCGAGGAGAAACTCGATTGGGTGCCGGCGCTCTCGATCGGCTATCACGTCGGCATCGACGGCATTTCGCTGTTCTTCGTGCTGCTGTCGACGTTGTTGACGCCGATCTGCATCCTGGCGAGCTGGGAGTCGGTCCAGGTCCGCGTCAAGGAATACATGATTGCGTTCCTGGTCCTCGAGACCTTCATGGTCGGCATGTTCTGCGCACTCGACCTGGCGCTGTTCTATGTCTTCTTCGAAGGCGTCCTGATCCCGATGTTTCTGATCATCGGTGTCTGGGGCGGCAAGCGGCGGGTCTACGCGGCCTTCAAGTTCTTCCTCTACACGCTGCTGGGCTCGGTGCTGATGTTGCTGGCGATCATCGCCGTCTACTGGCAGGTGGGCACGACGGACCTGCCGACGGCGATGGAAAAGCTCGACCTGCCGTTCACCTGGCAGTGCTGGCTGTGGCTCGCCTTCTTCGCATCCTTCGCGGTCAAGGTGCCGATGTGGCCGGTCCATACCTGGCTGCCCGATGCCCATGTCGAGGCGCCGACTGCCGGTTCGGTGATCCTGGCCGGTGTGTTGCTGAAGATGGGTGGGTACGGCTTCCTCAGGTTCTCGATTCCTCTCTTCCCCGAGGCGTCGCAGTATTTCGCGCCATTGGTCTTCGGCCTCAGCATCGTGGCCGTCATCTACACCTCGCTGGTGGCGCTGGTGCAGGAGGACATGAAGAAGCTGATCGCCTATTCGTCGGTGGCCCACATGGGATTCGTGACGATCGGCGCCTTCATCATGAACATGCAGAGCGTCCAGGGCTCGATTTTCCAGATGCTGAGCCACGGCATCGTCTCGGCAGCACTCTTCCTCTGTGTCGGCGTCGTCTACGACCGCATGCACACCCGCGAGATCGCAGCCTACGGCGGCCTCGTTCATCGCATGCCGCGATATGCCTTCACCTTCATGTTCTTCACCCTGGCGAGCGTCGGGCTGCCCGGCCTGTCGGGTTTCGTTGGCGAATTCCTTGTTCTGGTCGGAACGTTCAAGGCCAACACCTGGGTGGCATTCCTGGCGACGACCGGCATCATTCTGGGTGCCGCCTACGCGCTCTGGCTCTATCGCAAGATCGTCTTCGGCGAACTGACCAAGGATTCGCTGAAGGGAATCCTCGACATGAACCGGCGGGAGATCGCGCTGTTCCTGCCGCTGGTTCTGATCACCTTGTGGATGGGAATCTATCCCAGCTCCTTCCTCGATCCGATGGCGCCCTCGGTCGACAAATTGATCGGCGACTATCAGGCCGCCCTGAAGCTCGCCCGCACCGCGGCGTTGGTGCCGTGAGCGGCCGGGAGTGATGAACATGGTTGTCGGTCTCGAATCCTGGACGCTGGCACGGCCGGAACTCTTCCTGGCCGCTTCGGCGATGCTGCTGCTGATCTACGGCGTCGTCCGTGGCGAGGTGGCAACGCCGTTCATCTCGGTGGCGACTTCGGTCGTAATGCTGGTGACGGCGGTGTTGCTGTTTGCGCCCTACCGCGAAGGCACGGCTTTCGCCTCGCTCTTCATCGTCGACCGGCTGACCGCGACCATGAAGGCAATGGTGCTGATTGGTGCCGCCGTCGCCGTCCTGATGTCGCGCTCCTATTTCGAGCAGGCCAAGGCGTGGCGCTTCGAATACCCGGTACTGGTCGCGCTCGCGACCTTGGGCATGATGCTGATGATCTCGGCCAACGATCTCATGTCTCTTTATGTCGGCCTCGAACTGCAATCCCTGGCGCTTTACGTCATTGCTGCCTTCCAGCGTGACAGCCTGCGATCGACCGAGGCCGGCGTAAAATACTTCGTCCTGGGATCGGTCGCTTCCGGCATGCTGCTGTTCGGCGCCTCCTTGATCTACGGCTTCTGCGGCGGCACGGCGTTCGTCCAGATCTCGCAGGCGCTGCTCGACGGCAAGGCCGCCGAGTTCGGTGTCGTCGTCGGGCTCGTGTTCGTGGTCGCGGGTCTCGCCTTCAAGGTGTCGGCCGTGCCGTTCCATATGTGGACGCCCGACGTCTATGAGGGCGCGCCGACACCGGTGACGGCGCTATTCGCCGTGGCGCCGAAGATCGCCGCCATCTCGCTGATGGTTTCGGTCCTGATGGGACCGTTCAAGCCGCTGTTCCTGCAATGGCAGCAGATCATCGTGGTGGCCGCGGTGTTGTCGATGGCGCTGGGGGCGTTCGCGGCGCTACGCCAGCAGAACATCAAGCGCCTGATGGCTTATTCGTCGATCGGCAATGTCGGTTATGTGCTGCTGGGCTTGGCGAGTGGGAGCGAGAAGGGAATCCAGTCGATCGTCTTCTACCTCGCCATCTACCTCGTCATGACACTGGGTGTGTTCGCCACGATCCTGATGATGAAGCGCCGCGGCGTCATGGTTGAAAGCGTCTCCGACTTGGCGGGTCTGGCCAAGAGCCAGCCGATGATGGCCTTCGCGATGCTGCTGTTCATGTTCTCGCTGGCCGGCATCCCGCCGCTCGCGGGCTTCTGGGGCAAGCTCTACATCTTCATCGCCGCCGTCGAGGCCCACCTCTACATTCCCGCCGTGCTTGGCGTGCTCGCCTCCGTGGTGGCGTCGTACTACTACTTGCGCATCGTCAAGGTCATGTACTTCGACGAGGCGACGGATGCGCTCGACAGCACGCCGTTCGGCGTCTACCGCACCGTGGCGTTCGTATCGGCGATTCTGGTGACCCTGTTCTCGCTGGCGCCGCAGCCCCTCAGCCTGATCGCGGCAGCGGCGGCGAAAGGCCTGTTCCCGTGACCGCAGCGCCCGTCCTGCCGGACGGGTGGACGCTGGTCGCCCTGGACAGCGTTGGCAGCACCAACGACGAGGCGTCGCGTTTGGCCGATGCCGATGCGGCAGAGGGAACCGTTGTCTGGGCGCGCGAACAGACCGGCGGTCGCGGTCGCCGCGGCCGCCACTGGGTGTCGCCGGTTGGGAATCTCTACAGTTCGACCATCCTGCGGCCCGACTGTGCGGCACCGCGTGCCACCGAGCTCGGTTTCGTCGCGGCCCTCGCGGTCTCCGATATCGTCCCGGCCGGCCGGGATGTGAGGGTGAAGTGGCCGAACGACGTCATGGTCGATGGCGGCAAGATCGCGGGCATCCTGCTCGAAAGCTCGATCGGGCAGGGTGGCCTCGTCGAGCATGTCATCGCGGGCATCGGCGTCAATGTCGGCTTTGCGCCGCAGGTGGCGGAGATGCGCTATCCGGGCGCAGCGCTCGGCGGGTCGGTGGAAGGGGCGCTGGAACAGCTCATGCGGGCATTGTGCCGGCGTCTTGCGGAATGGCACCACCACGGCTTCGAGACCGTGAGGGCGGCGTGGCTCGCCAAGGCCGGACCGCTCGGCGTCGATGTCGATGTCAGGCTGGGCGAGGAACTGGTGCGGGGCCGCTTCGCCGGGCTGGATCGCGAAGGTGCGTTGCTGCTGGAGACACCAGCTGGTCCGCGCAAGATCGTGTCCGGTGAATTGCTTGGCCGTGCGGCCTGAGGAGAAGGGGCGATGCTGCTTGCCATCAATGTCAACAATACCAACGTCAAGTTCGGCGTCGTCGATGGCGATCGGATCGTCGGCGAATGGCGCCAGCATACCTCGGCCATGCGTACTGCCGACGAGCACGCGGTCTGGCTATTCCAGCTCATGGAGATGGAAGGCATAGACCCCAAGGCTATCACGGCCGCCATCATCGGCTCGGTCGTGCCTAATGCGAACTTCAACCTGCGGCGTCTCTGCACACGTTACTTCAACTGCGAGGCGATGTTCCTCGGGGATCCCGGCGTGGTCTTCGGCATCAAGGTCAAGGGTGCCGGCGCCGGCGCCGATCGCATTTGCAACAGCGTAGGTGCCAGCATCCTGTTTCCCAATACCCCGGTCGTCGTCGTGGATTTCGGCACTGCGACTAACTTCGATGTTGTAGACGAAGAAGGCAGTTACTGCGGCGGCGCCATCGCGCCTGGCATCAATCTGTCGATCGAGGCGTTGGTTAATGCCACGGCGCTGCTGCCGCGTATTGTCGTCGAGAAACCTCATCAGGTGATCGGCACGACGACGGTCGCGTGCATGCATACCGGGGTGTTCTGGGGCTATGTTGGACTGATCGAAGGCATCGTGAACCGCATCAAAAAGGAATTCGGCCGACCGATGAAGGTGGTATCGACCGGCGGACTGGCACCGGTGTTCGAAGGGTCCATCGACGTGATCGAGCAGACGGTGTCCGACATCACCGCGCGCGGGCTGATCGAGATCTACAAACGCAGCAAGAAATGACCGTTCCGTCGGCCGACGAGCTTCTGTTTCTCGCCCTTGGGGGTGCCGGCGAGATCGGCATGAATCTCAATCTCTATGGCCATGCCGGCAAGTGGTTGATGCTCGATCTCGGCATCGCCTTCGGCGACGATTCCATGCCGGGTGTCGAGGTCATCATGCCCGATCCCGGTTTCATCGAGGAGCGGCGCAAGGACCTGGTCGGCATCGTACTGACGCACGCGCATGAGGATCATCTGGGCGCCGTGGCAGATCTTTGGCCGAGGCTGAAGGCTCCGGTATACGCCACCCCGTTCGCGGCCTCGGTGCTACGGCGCAAGCTCACGCAAGCCGGCCTGGTCGACGACGTCCGGATCACGGAAATCCCGCTGCGTGGCAAATTTAGCCTTGGTCCGTTCGACCTCGAGATGATCACCATGACGCATTCGATCCTCGAGCCGAATGGATTGGCTATCCGGACCAAGTTCGGCACCATCTTCCACACCGGCGACTGGAAGATCGATCCCGAGCCGCTGATCGGCGACCTGACCGACGAGGCGCTGCTGAAGCGCATTGGCGACGAGGGCGTGCTGGCGATGGTCTGCGACAGCACCAACGTCTTCGTCGAGGGCGAAGCGGGCTCCGAAGCCATGGTGCGGACCAATCTCAAGAAGCTGATCAAGGGACGGAAGGGGCGCATTGCCGTCACCTGCTTTGCTTCCAACCTAGCGCGCGTCGAAAGCATCGCGCTGGCAGCGGTCGCTGCAGGCCGCCATCCCGTTCTGTCCGGTCCGGCGCTGCTGCGCATGATCGAGGCGGCGCAGGAATGCGGCTACATGCTCGACTTTCCCGAATGTGTCAGCCCGCAGGACGGGGCCTATTTGCCAAAGGACAAGGTGCTGTTCATCTGCACTGGCAGCCAGGGCGAGATGCGGGCGTCGATGGCCAAGATCGCCAACGATGAGCACCGCGACATCGTCCTTGAGGAGGGCGACACGGCGATCTTCTCGTCGCGCGTCATCCCTGGAAACGAGCGCTCCGTGGGACGCCTGCAGAACGCCCTGATGGCCCGCGGCGTCGAGGTCATTACCGACCGCGAGGCCGATATCCACGTTTCTGGCCACCCCGCACGCGATGAACTCGTGCGGGTCTACCAGTGGGTGCGTCCCAGGATCGCCTTGCCGGTCCATGGCGAGGTCCGCCACATGGTCGAGCACGCAGCCCTTGCGCGGGCCTGCCAAGTGCCGGAGACGATCGTGGCGCCCAATGGCACCCTGGTCCGGCTGGCGCCGGGGCCGGCTGAGATCATCAACCATGTGCCGGTGGGGCGGCTGGCCCGCGACGGCGACGGTCTGGTGCCGCTCGATGGTGGTGTGTTGCGCGAGCGGCGCAAGTTGCTGTGGAACGGTGCGGCCGCCGCCACCCTGGTGATCGATGGCAAGGGCCGGGCCGTGGCGCCGCCCAAGGTGTCGCTGCGGGGTATCGAGGACGAGGGCGGTGCGCTTGCCGGGGCGATTGTCGCGGGGCTGCGCGAGATGCTGGCCGATCTCAGCCCGTCCGAGCGAGGTGACGACAAGCGGATCGAGGAGGCTTCCCGCCAGGCTGTCCGGCGCGTCGTGCGCGCGCACCTTGGCAAGAAGCCGTTGACGGACGTTCACATCGTCCGCATCTAAGCTGCGAGGTTACCCGGAGAGCCTGATGATTGGACGCCTGAACCACATCGCCATCGCTGTGCCAGACTTGGCCAAGGCCTCGGAACTCTACCGCACCGTGATGGGCGCCAAGGTGAGCGCCCCCAAGGAGCAGCCGGCGCACGGCGTGACCGTGGTGTTCGTGGAACTGCCCAACACCAAGATCGAACTGCTGCATCCGCTGGGCGAGAAATCGCCGATCGCCAATTTCCTCGCCCGCAACGCTGACGGCGGCATCCACCATGTCTGCTACGAGGTCGAGGACATCTATGCTGCGCGTGACAAGCTCAAGTCCCAGGGCGCCCGCGTGCTGGGCGATGGCGAGCCCAAGATCGGCGCCCATGACAAGCCTGTCCTGTTTCTGCATCCCAAGGACTTCACCGGGACTCTGATCGAACTCGAACAAGTGTGAGGAGGGCCGCGCCGTGAGCTGGGCGACTGGCGTCATGGTCTACATCGTCCTCTGGTGGACGGTGCTGTTTGCCGTCCTGCCGCTGGGTGTCCGTCGGGTCGAAAAGCCCGGCAAGGGCGAGGAGCACGGGGCTCCGGAACGGCCAGAATTGGTCCGCAAGGCGATCATCACGTCGGTCGTCGCGGCCGTGTTCTGGCTGGCCTTTTTTGCTCTACACCAGGCAGATGTCTTCAGCTTCCGCAGGGTGGTCGATGGAAGTTAATCTAGTTTCTTAGGAAACTTGATTAAGATATTGAATAAAAAAGGAAACGGCGGGCTTTTGGCCCGCCGCTCTTCTACCCCGAAACTCGTCGTTCGGCGGCTTTTAAGCCGCTCTCCTCCCTAAACTCGGGCAGCGCCCAAGAGAAAGGCTCTTTAGCGTGGCCCCAGAGCCTTGCCAAGACCTTTTCTTTCGATCGTCAGGCCTCCACCGAACAATTGTTAGGGTGGCAGGTCGTTCGACGACAAACAAATTTCCCTACCGAATTCCTGATCATCCGATGACCACATACTTGATCACAAACAGGACAGCGAGAATGGCCACGGCGGGATGGACGTCACGGTAGCGACCTGCCGCGACTTTGATACCGGCGTACGAAATGAATCCGAAGGCGATGCCGTCGGCAATCGAGAAGGTGAACGGCATCGCGAGCGCGGTGATGACTGCGGGCGCCGCCTCGGTGATGTCGTTCCACTCCACTTCAGTAAGGCCTCGCGCCATCAGACAGGCGACGTAGAGCAGCGCAGGTGCCGTCGCGTACGCAGGGATGGAGCCGGCCAACGGCGCGACGAACAACGCGAGCAGGAAGAGGATACCGACGGTCGCTGCCGTAAGTCCTGTCCGGCCGCCGGCATTGATGCCCGACGCACTCTCGATGTAGCTCGTGGTCGTCGACGTGCCGACAGCGGCACCAATCATGGCCGCGGCACTGTCCGAGATCAGCGCGCCCCTGAGCCGCGGAACGGTACCGTCTGGTCGCATGAAGCCGCCTCGATGGGCCAGTGCGATCAACGTTCCGGTGTTGTCGAACAGGTCGACGAACAGGAAGGCAAAAACCACGGTTACCAGCCCCACCTTGAGGGCGCCGGCGAGGTCCATCTGGAGAAACACGGGGGCGATCGAGGGCGGCAGATCGAAGATGCCTTCGAACTTCTGCTGACCGGCCAGGATCGAGACAATGGTCACGGCCAGGATGCCGATGATGACGCCGCCCATGACGCGGCGGTATTCGAGCGCCACGATCAGGGCAAAGCCCAGCGCTGCCATTATGACGGGCCAGCTGGTCAGCTTGCCGTGCATGACGAGGGTTTCCGGATTGGCGACGACAATGCCGGCGTTCTTGAGAGCGATCAGGGCGAGAAACAGGCCGATGCCGGCAGCGATCGCCATTTTGAGCGATTTCGGGATGGCGTTGACGATCCATTCGCGGATCGGCAGTACGCTGATGACGAAGAAGATGATGCCCGAAAAGAACACGCAACCCAGGGCCACCTGCCAAGTGTACCCCATGCCGCCTACGACGCCGAAAGCGAAGTAGGCGTTCAGGCCCATGCCCGGGGCAAGCGCAATTGGGTAGTTGGCAAGGAAAGCCATGAGCATGCAGCCGATGGCGGCGGCTACGCAGGTGGCAGTGAATACCGCGCCGAACGGCATTTTGGCAGCGCTGAGAATTGCCGGGTTGACGAAGATGATGTAGGCCATCGTCAGGAAGGTCGTGATACCGGCCACGACCTCGGTCCGGACATTGGTCCGATTCTCGCTCAGCTTGAAAATCTGCTCGAGCATTGTCGTCTCCCCCTGAAGTCGCGCTGAGTGTGCGGGCATTGCCCTGTGCAAAACCAGCCAGCAGCGGCCAAGTTTGCCTTTGCAAGACCTGTTCCCTACAGTCCGCCACCAGCCCGGACGCCCCGAACGAGGACCGATTCAGCATGCGGATGAGCCAGTATTTCCTGCCGACCTTGAAGGAGAATCCGGCCGAGGCGCAGATCGTGTCGCACCGTTTGATGCTGCGTGCCGGCCTCGTTCGCCAGACCAGCGCCGGCATCTACGCCTGGCTGCCGCTCGGCTTCCGTGTCCTCAAGAACATCGAGCGGATCGTGCGCGAAGAGCAGGACGCCGCGGGCGCACAGGAAGTCCTGATGCCGACCATCCAGTCGGCTGACCTGTGGCGTGAAAGCGGGCGCTATGACGCCTACGGGCCGGAAATGCTGCGCATCAAGGACCGGCACGACCGTGACATGCTGTTCGGGCCGACCAATGAGGAGATGATCACCGTCCTCTTCCGTGACGGCGTGAAAAGCTATCGCGACCTGCCGAAGAACCTCTATCACATCCAGTGGAAATTCCGGGACGAGGTGCGGCCCCGCTTCGGCGTCATGCGTGGGCGCGAATTCCTGATGAAGGACAACTATTCGTTCGACATCGACAGGGCAGGCGCCATCCGCTCCTACAACAACATGTTCGTGGCTTACCTGCGCACTTTTGCTCGTATGGGCCTCAAGGCGATCCCGATGCGCGCCGACACCGGCCCGATCGGCGGCGATCTCAGCCATGAATTCATCATCCTGGCGGAAACGGGTGAAAGCGCCGTGTTCTGCCACAAGGGCCTGATCGACAAGGACATCCTGGGCCGCACGATAGATTACGCGGACGACTTGCAGCCGATCGTGAACGAATGGACGTCGCTCTATGCGGCGACCGACGAGAAGCACGACAAGGATGCCTTCGAGAAGATCCCAGAAGGCGAGCGCCTTGCTGCGCGAGGGATCGAAGTCGGCCACATTTTCAACTTCGGGACCAAGTACTCGAAGCCGATGAATGCAGTGGTGGCCGGTCCCGGCGGCGAGCAGATCACGGTCGAGATGGGCTCCTATGGCATTGGCGTGTCGCGCCTTGTCGGCGGCATCATCGAGGCGAGCCATGACGCGGCCGGCATCGTCTGGCCGGAGTCCGTGGCGCCCTTCAAGGTAGCCATCGTCAACCTGAAGCCCGACGACGGCAACGTCATGGGTGCATGCGTGAAGCTTTACGATGCCCTGCAGGCCAAGGGCGTGGCCGTGCTGCACGACGATCGAGACCTGCGTCCGGGCGCCAAGTTTGCCGACATGGACCTGATCGGCACACCCTGGCAGATCATCGTTGGTCCCAAGGGGCTGGCTGCCGGCAAGGTCGAGCTCAAGAACCGCAAGACCGGCGTGCGTGAGGAATTGCCGATCGATCAGCTCGCCCAACGGTTTGGCTGAAGCGGAGGACACCGCTCGTCATGGCCTTCGCCACCGTCGAACGCCTGATCGCCTTCCGATATCTGCGGGCGCGCCGGGAAGAGGGGTTCATCTCGGTGATCGCCGGCTTCTCGCTGGTCGGCATCATGCTGGGTGTCGGCACCTTGATCGTGGTCATGGCCGTGATGAACGGCTTCCGAGTCGAAATGCTGAAGCAGATGTCGGGCATCAGCGGCCAGCTCGGCGTCCAGGGTAGCCGCGACGGGCTGGACGTCACGCCCGATCTCCTGGCCCGTATCAAAGCGGTACCTGGTATCGTCAGCGCGACGCAATCTGCCGAGGGCCAGGTCATGGCAGTCGTCGGAGATCGCGTTCGGGGCGTCATTCTGCGTGGCATGCGGCCAGAGGATTTCCAGGCCCGCCTCCCGCTGGCGGCCGCGATTGACGGCCCGCCCGGAGTCCGAGAGCGCTATCGAGGTCTGTGCCGTAGCGACGACGACAAGCCCATCGAGTGGGGCACGCTGAAGGGATTTGGCGACGATTTCTCGGTGGCGATCGGTCGGCGGCTGGCGGATCTTCTGGGACTCAAGGTCGGCGACAGGGTGCAACTCGTGTCGCCGGTCTCGGTGGCGACGCCGCTCGGTGTCATGCCACGGTCGGTGTCGGCCGGCGTATCGGCGATTTTCTGCGCCGGCATGTACGACTACGACGCCAATTTCATCTACGCGCCGCTCACGGACGTCCAACGCCTTCTCGGCCTCGGCAGCAAGGTGACGGGAATCGAAGTCTTCGTCGGCGACGATGCTTCGCTTTCTGACAGCCGCCGTCTGGTGTCACAAGCCGTCGGCCTTCAAGGCTGGGTGTTCGACTGGTTCCAGGCCAATGTCAGTTTCTTCTCGGCGGTTCAGGCGCAAACCAACGTGATGTTCCTGGTGCTGACGCTGATCGTACTGGTGGCGGCATTCAACATCGTGTCCAGCCTCGTCATGCTCGTGCGCACCAAGACCGCCGATATCGCCATCCTGCGCACTATGGGAGCCAGCCGCGGCGCCATCCTGCGCGTCTTCTTGATCGATGGCCTGGTGATCGGTGGGGCGGGCACGATCATCGGTGTCGTCCTGGGGCTCGCCTTCGCGCGCAACATCGAAGCGATTCGCCAATGGTTGCAGAACACCTTCGGCCTCGTCCTGTTCGATGAGACACTCTATCTGCTTGCCGAAATGCCCTCGCAAATCGAGTGGATGGAAGTGGCGGTGATCGCAGGCATGGCTCTGGTGTTTGCCTTGCTGGCTTCTCTCTATCCGGCCTGGCGGGCATCGCGCCTCGATCCGGTTGAAGGTCTGCGCCGTGAGTGACCGGGCACCTGCTGTCGAGCGCTGGCTTGCGTGGCGCTATCTGGCCACCCGTCAACGGGAGGGCTTCGTCTCGTTCATCGCCATATTCTCGCTCATCGGCGTGGCCCTCGGTGTGGCGACACTGATCGTCGTCTTGTCCGTCATGGGGGGATTTCGCCAACAATTGCTCGGCCGCATCATCGGCATGAACGGCCACGTCGTGATTACGGCGCAGGGTGGCATGTTGCAGGCGACGGCCGAGCTTCTGGCGAAGCTCAGGGAAACGCCGGGCGTGCGTGCCGTGCGGCCGGCTCTCGAACGCCAGGCTCTCGTCATGGCCAACAGCCTGACGCGGGGCGTTATGCTGCGCGGCGTGCGGACGGATGACCTGCTGACGCGCGACATCGTGACGAAGAATATCGTCCACGGCGAGTTGGGTGCCTTCGGCACGAAGCCCGGTGTGGTCATGGGCGAAAGGCTGCGACAGGCGTTGAACGTTGCCGCCGGCGACAAGGTCACGCTGGTCACCCACCGGCTCAACGAAAATGGCACGATTGCACCGCGCTACTCGGACTACGAGGTGCTGGCGAGTTTCATTACGCGCCGCTACGAGTTCGACGGCGCGCTGGTTTTCGTGCCGCTCGATATGCTGCAGGAGGATCTGGAGTACGGGCACAATGCGGTGAGCTCCATCGATCTCGAGCTTGCCGATCCCGCATCGGCACCGCGCGTGGCCGCCGAGCTGCGCCGGTCGCTCGGCCGCGACGACCTGAAGATATCGGACTGGCTGGGGCTCAATGCGAGGTTCGTTGGTGCCTTGCAGGTCGAGCGCGTCATGATGTTCATCATCCTCACGTTGATCGTCGTGGTCGCGGCGATGAACGTTGTGGCGAGCTTCACCATGCTGGTCCGTGTGAAGCGTGGCAGCATCGCCATTTTGCGTACGATGGGCGCTACTCCTCGTACGATCGTGCGGGCGTTCTTCTTGGCGGCCGCCGCGGTCGGTCTGGTGGGTACGGCAGTCGGTGCGGCTCTCGGCCTTCTGATTTGTGCAAACATGCCTTCAGTCGGCAGGCTGTTGTCAGCGATCACCGGTGCGTCGGGCGGCGGCAATGCCGAGGTCGACTTCATCACGTCCATGCCGGTGCGGGTTCAGGCGATCGAGGTGGGCATCGTCGTCGGCGTGGCCATTCTGTTGTCATTGGCAGCCGCGGCCTATCCGGCCTGGCGCAGCACCCGGGTCGACCCGGTCGAGGGGCTTCGTTATGAGTGATCCAGCCTTTCCTCTTTCCCTGCGCGACATCAAGCGCACCTTCGTGCAGGGGGATCGCCGGCTGGAAGTGCTGAGGGGCGTCTCGCTCGACCTGCGGTCGGGCGAGATCGTGGCCCTGGTCGGCCAGTCGGGTAGCGGTAAGTCAACCTTGCTGCATATCGCGGGCCTTCTCGAGCAGCCTGACGAAGGCGAGGTCGTTGTCGACGGCAACGCGGCAGGCCGCCTCGGCGATCGGGCGCGGACAACGCTGCGCCGCCGGTTTCTGGGCTTCGTCTATCAGTATCATCACCTGTTGCCGGAATTTTCGGCGATCGAGAATGTGATGCTGCCGCAGATGCTGAACGGCCTGTCGCGCAGCGAGGCCCGTGTCCGCGCCGCCGGCCTTCTGGCGATGGTGCAACTCAAGGAGCGCGGCGATCATCGCCCGGGTCGGCTCTCGGGCGGCGAGCAGCAACGTGTTGCCATCGCACGCGCGGTGGCGAATGCACCCCGCGTGCTGCTGGCCGACGAGCCGACGGGAAATCTCGATGCCTCCACGGCCGACATCGTTTTTCGCCAGCTTCTGGCGCTGGTGCGGGAAACTGGCATGGCGGCACTGGTGGCAACGCACAACCCGGACCTTGCCGCGCGCATGGATCGCACGGTAACGCTGAAGGAAGGCGTGCTGACGACCTGACAGTCCACAGGTTCCGGCGCGATGATGGGCCGTGCCAATCGCCGATTTCATCCACCTCAAGGTCCGGTCCGCCTATTCGCTCACCGAGGGGGCGAACAAGGTCGATGCCGTCGTGGCGTTGGCCAAGGCGCAGGCGATGCCGGCCGTCGCCATCACCGACCGCAACAACCTGTTCGGCGCCCTGGAATTTGCCCAGTACGCTGGTAAGGCCGGTATTCAGCCGATCATGGGCTGCGATATCGGGCTCAGGCGCGAGGAAGAGGGCGGGATCGCCACGGCAAGCAAGTTGCCGTCGGTCGACTGGCTGACCCTGCTGGTCCAAAACGAGCAGGGCTATCTCAACTTGATGCGCCTGGTGAGCCGCGCCCATCTCGAGTTCAAGACCGGGTCGATTTCGGCACTGCCTCTGTCTGAACTGGAGGGGCACAGCGATGGCCTTCTGGCATTCACCGGCAGCACCAGCAGTGGCGTCGGGCGGTTGCTGTTGGCCGGCCAGGCCCCGGCGGCGGCTCATATGCTCGAGCGCCTGCAAGCCACGTTCGACGGCAGGCTCTATGTCGAACTGCAGCGTCATGGCGAGGACAGCGAGCGTCGGATCGAGGCGCCGCTGCTCGACCTCGCCTACGCACGCGACTTGCCGCTCGTGGCGACCAACGACGTGCATTTCCCCAAGGCATCGATGTACGAGGCGCACGATGTTCTGCTTTGCATCGAGCAGGGTGTCCATATCGAGGACCCCAATCGCCGCCGGCTGACGCCCGAGCACTATTTCAAGTCTGCCGCCGAGATGCGCGGCGTCTTTTCCGACCTGCCGGAGGCCTGCGACAATACTCTGGCGATCGCCCAGCGCTGCTCATACATGCCCGAGCCGCGCAAGCCGATCCTGCCGCGCTACACCAAGCTCGGCGGCCGCGCGGAGAAGGACGCGCTGAAGGAGATGGCCGAGAACGGCCTTGCTGACCTGAAGGCGGGAGACCGCCTTGCCGGCGACATCGCCTTCGAGCTTTACCAGGAGCGGCTGGTCTACGAACTCAACATGATCGAGAAGATGGGCTTCTCGGGCTACTTCCTGATCGTTGCCGATTTCATCCAGTGGGCGAAGGACAATGGCATTCCCGTCGGGCCGGGACGTGGTTCGGGTGCCGGGTCGCTCGTGGCCTGGGCGCTTAAGATCACCGACCTCGACCCGCTGCGCTGGGGCCTGCTGTTCGAACGCTTTCTCAATCCCGAACGCGTGTCGATGCCCGACTTCGACATCGACTTTTGCCAGGACAAGCGCGACCGGGTGATCCGCTATGTTCGCGACGAATACGGGCACGATCGCGTCGCCGCCATAATCACCTTCGGCAAGCTGCAGGCGCGCGCAGTGCTGCGCGACGTCGGCCGCGTGCTCGGGATGCCCTACGGCCAGGTCGATCGCATCTGCAAGCTGGTGCCGAACAACCCGGCCAAGCCGGTCACGCTCGCCCAGGCGCTCGAGAGCGAGCAACTCCTGAAGGAGCAGTATCAAGCAGACGAGGAGATCAAGCGGCTGATCGATCTCGCGCTGCAGCTCGAAGGCTTGTTTCGCAACGCCTCGACCCATGCCGCCGGCGTCGTGATCGGCGACCGTCCGCTCGAGGAACTGGTGCCGCTCTACCGCGATACCGACAACAAGGAATCCCTGCCGGCCACCCAGTTTAATATGAAATGGGTCGAGACCGCCGGTCTGGTGAAATTCGACTTCCTCGGGCTGAAGACCCTCACGGTGATCGAAAAGGCATGCGGCCTGATCGGTCATGACAAGATCAAGATCGACAAGATACCGCTCGACGACGAGCCGACCTTCAAGATGCTGGCCAAGGGCGATGCCTACGGGGTCTTCCAGATGGAAGGCAGCGGCATGCGCGATATTCTCAGCAAGCTGAAGCCCAATCGCTTCGAGGACCTGATCGCGCTGGTGGCGCTCTATCGGCCCGGGCCGATGGACGACATTCCGACCTACATCAGCGTCAAGAACGGGCAGGAGAAGCCGGATTATCTGCATCCCTCGCTGAAGGGCATTCTGGAAGAGACCTACGGCATCATGGTCTACCAGGAGCAGGTCATGCAGATCGCCCAGGTGCTGTCCGGCTATTCTCTGGGCGGCGCCGATCTGCTGCGCCGTGCCATGGGCAAGAAGATCCAGTCCGAGATGGACGCCCAGCGGGCGACTTTCATCGAGGGCGCCCGCAAGAACGAGGTCGAGGATGCACGCGCCTCGATGATCTTTGACAAGGTCGCCAAGTTCGCAGGCTACGGCTTCAACAAGTGCCATTCCGCGCCCTATGCGCTGGTCGCCTACCAGACGGCCTACCTCAAGGCGAACTATCCGGTCGAATTCTTTGCCGCGTCCATGACACTGGACATGGGCAACACCGACAAGATCGGCAATTTCCGTCGCGAACTCGAGCGTCTGAAAATCCCGCTTCTGGGACCAGATGTGAACAATTCGTTTGCCGAATTCGCGGTTGAGACGACGCCGGAAGGCAAGAAGGCGGTGCGCTACGCGCTGTCGGCGATCAAGGGCGTCGGCCGTGAAGCGATGTCGCGTCTCGCCGAGGAACGCCTGGAGAGCGGGCCGTTCAGGGATCTGTTCGACTTCGCCGAGCGGCTGGACCAGCGCGTGATCAACAAGCGGCTTATCGAGGGATTGGTGAAGGCGGGGGCGTTCGACTCCTTGAACAAGAATCGCGCCCAGACGTTCGGTGCCGTCGAGGCGCTGACGCGCCATTCGCAAGCCACGCACGAATCACGGGGCAGCAACCAGAATAGCCTCTTCGGCGACGATACAGCGCAACGCCGGCCGCAGCTTCCCAAGATGCCGGACTGGGCACCGATGGAGCGATTGCAGAACGAATTCGCTGCGATCGGCTTCTATCTCTCATCGCATCCACTGGCGGCCTATGAGCGTAGCCTGCAACGGTTGGGTGTCTGTCGCGCCGCTGATCTGACGGCGCTGCTGGCGCGAGGGACGCCCGGCCGCATCAAACTCGCCGGCACAGTGATCGACCGCATGGAGCGAACCTCGGCCAAGGGCAACCGCTTTGCCTTCGTCCAATGCTCCGATCAGTCGGGTGCTTTCGAACTCACCGTGTTCAGCGAACTCCTCGGCAGCAAACGCAACCTGCTGGAGCCGGGGCAGGCAGTGCTGGTCTCGGCCGACGGACGGCTCGATGGCGAGCAGGTGAAGCTCACCGCGCAGACCGTGGAGAAGCTCGATGACGCCGTGGCCAACGCCGCCGCGGGCCTCCGAATCATCATTTCCGATCCGGCGGCCCTCGAAGCGCTGCGCAAGATGCTCGATGGCAAGAAGGGACGGGGACGCGTCACGCTGGTCGTCCCCATGCCGGACGAGTCGGAGGCCGAGGTGACCCTGCCCGGGACATATTCGATAGCGGGTGGCCTGCGTGACGCTATCGGCATGCTGCCGGGCATTGCGCAGGTGGAGGAAATTTGAGCCGCCAGCCCGGCCTGTTCGAAACGGCCAGCCCGCCCAAGCGCCGTGCCGCGGCTGGAGACGTCCTTCCAGCGGCGCAATCGCCATTGCTGGAGGCACCGGCCTTGCCACCCGAGATTCGCCTCGGCACCTCATCGTGGTTCTTTCCGGGCTGGCGCGGCCTCGTCTACGAAGGTGTTCACCCGCAGACAGCGCTCAGTCGCAAGGGGCTCGCTGCCTATGCCCAGATCCCGATGCTGCGCACCGTCAGCCTCGACCGGACCTTCTATGCAGCCATCTCGGCCGTGGAATACGCACGATACGCCAACCAGGTGCCGGACGATTTCAGCTTCGTGGTGAAAGCACCGGCTCTGGTCTGCGATGCCGTGATGCGCGACGAGGGCGGCCGGGCGAAAGTCGCCAATCCGCATTTCCTCGATGCCGCCATCGCCACGCGCGAGTTCGTCGTGCCCTGCCTGGAAGGGCTGGGTGCCAAGGCAGGTCCCCTGGTCTTCCAGGTCTCACCGTTGCCGCGCGGGCTGGTGGCGGAGACTGCCACCCTGGTCGATCGGCTGGCCGCGTTCTTCTCAGCCCTGCCGCGCGAACTCGGCAAGCATCGGCCGCTCTACGCCTTGGAACTGCGCAATGCCGAATTGCTGACACCCCGGCTGATGCGCATGCTGGCGGCTGCCGAAGTACGCTATTGCGTCGGCCTGCACGACCGGATGCCTGAAGTCGAACGTCAGGCCGTGGCACTGCGGGCGCTCGACAGCGACGTTCCCGGCCCCTTGGTGGTCCGCTGGAACTTGCACCGTGGCTTCCTCTATCAGGCGGCCAAGCAGCGCTACGAGCCCTTCGACCGGCTGGTGGACGAGGACGGCGAAACCCGCCGCATCCTGGCCCGGATGGCGGCCGATGCCTTCAAGGCCAAGCAGAAGGTCTGGATCACCGCCAACAACAAGGCCGAGGGCAGCGCGCCCCTGTCGCTTCTCAAATTGGCCGAGGAAATCGCCCAAGAGCTGTCCTTAAGTCATTGATTTCATTGGCGCTTGCAATTCGGAACGTAAACCCCTAGAAACACGCCACTTCGCACGCGGGTTTGCGGTCGACGGGGAGACATCCCGCCGCTCGCTCCGGTGTCCCAAGATTCGCAAGAGTTGGGGGACGGACGCCCGCGGAGGCCCAACCGGAAAAGGAGAACGGCATGGCTATGCCGACATTTACGATGCGCCAGCTTCTGGAAGCCGGCGTTCACTTCGGCCATCACACGCGCCGTTGGAACCCCAAGATGAAGCCGTACCTGTTCGGGGTCCGGAACGGGGTCCATATCATCGATCTCACCAAGACGGTGCCTCTGCTCGAGCAGGCGCTGCAGCGGGTCCGCGACGTTGTGGCCAGCGGCGGTCGCGTCCTGTTCGTCGGCACCAAGGCGGCAGCGTCCGAGCGCGTCGCCGACGCGGCCAAGCGCTGCGGTCAGTACTACGTGAACCACCGCTGGCTGGGCGGCATGATCACCAACTGGCAGACCATCTCGGCCTCGATCAAGCGGCTGCGCGAGCTCGACGATCGCCTCAAGGGCGATGTCGTGGGTCTCACCAAGAAAGAGCAGCTCGACCTGACGCGCGAGCGCGACAAGCTCGAGCGGTCGCTGGGCGGAATCAAGGAAATGGGCGGCACGCCCGACCTGCTGTTCATCATCGACACCAACAAGGAGGCGATCGCCGTTCTGGAAGCGCGCAAGCGCGGTATTCCGATCGTGGCGATCCTCGACAGCAACTCCGATCCCGACGGCATCGACTTTCCGATCCCGGGCAACGACGACGCCATTCGCGCCGTCTCCCTGTTCTGCGAACTTTTGTCCGGAGCCGTGCTTGACGGTATCCGTGCCGAGATCGCGGCATCGGGTGGCGATGTCGGCGAGCTCACCGAGCCGCCGGTCGAGGAAGCACCGGCGGCTGCAGCCGATGCCGTTGCTGTCGAAGCGGCGCCGGCGGAGTAGGTCGGGCCCTTCTCGACGAGGATTCAATGGGGCCGGTCGGAAGACCGGCCCTTGTTGCACCAAATAGCCTGCACCAAACGGAGCACGACATGGCTGAGATCACCGCATCGCTCGTCAAGGAACTGCGCGAAAAAACCGGCGCCGGCATGATGGACTGCAAGAAGGCCTTGAGCGAAGTCCAGGGAGACCTCGAGAAGGCGATCGACTGGCTGCGCACCAAGGGGCTTTCGGCGGCCGCCAAGAAGGCCGGCAGGATCGCGGCCGAGGGTCTGGTCGGCGTGATCGCCAGCGGCAACCGTGGCGCCGTCATCGAAGTCAATGCCGAGACCGATTTCGTTGGCCGTAACGACACTTTCCAGAAGTTCGTTGCCGCCGCCGCTCGCGCCGCGCTCGACACGGGAGGCGACATGACCAAGATCGCCGCCGCGCCGTTCCCGGGTACAGACCGCGACATTCAGGGTGAGCTTACGCATATGATCGCCACCATTGGCGAGAACATGTCGCTGCGCCGCACCGCCTCGCTCTCGGTGTCGGACGGTGTCGTGGCCGCCTATGTGCATAACGCCGTGGCGCCGGACCTCGGCAAGATCGGCGTCCTGGTGGCGCTCGAATCGACCGGCGACAAGGCCAAGCTGGCAGCGTTGGCCAAGCAGCTCGCCATGCATGTGGCGGCCGCCAATCCGCAGTCCCTGACCGTCGCCGATCTTGATCAGGCAGCCATCGAACGCGAACGCGCGGTACTGGCTGATAAGGCCGGCCAGAGCGGCAAGGCCGCCGACATCATCGCCAAAATGGTCGAGGGTGGCCTGCGCAAGTTCCACCAGGAAGTGGTGCTGCTCGAGCAGCTCTTCGTCATCGACGGCAAGAGCCGCGTTTCCAAGGTCGTCGACGAGGCGGCCAAGCAGGTCGGGGCGCCGGTCCGTTTGGCAGGCTTCCTGCGCTTTGCGCTGGGTGAAGGGATCGAGAAGAAGTCGGAGGATTTCGCGGCCGAGGTGGCTGCCCAGCTCAAGAAGTAGTATGAATTCGGTACTGGTGCGCGGGTGGGAAGCCCGCGCCGCCCAAGAACGCGTTTTCAGAGGCATCTGATGCCATCCGGTCCTCGCTATCGCCGTGTCCTTCTCAAGCTCTCGGGAGAGGGTTTGATGGGCAATCGCGAATATGGGCTGGATCCCGCCATGGTCTCCATGGTTGCACAGGAAGTGAAGGCCGTGCACAGCATGGGCGTCCAGGTCTGTCTGGTGATCGGCGGGGGAAACATCTTTCGCGGTGTTTCCGCGGCCGCCTCTGGCATGGATCGCGCGAGCGGCGATTACATGGGCATGCTGGCCACCGTCATCAATTCACTTGCGATGCAGAGTGCCCTCGAACGTCAGGACCTGCAGACCAGGGTCCAGTCGGCGATTCCGATGACCACGGTGTGCGAACCCTACATTCGCCGCCGCGCCGCGCGGCACATGGAAAAGGGCCGGGTGGTGATTTTCGCCGCGGGCACCGGCAACCCTTTCTTCACCACGGACACCGCAGCAGCACTGCGCGCCGCCGAGATGGGCGTGGATGCCTTGCTGAAGGGCACCCAGGTCGACGGTGTGTATTCCGCGGATCCGCGCAAGGACAAGAACGCCGAGCGCTATGATACTTTGACTTACATGGACGTCCTGTCGCGCGATCTGCAGGTGATGGATGCGTCGGCCATCTCGCTGGCACGCGAGAACCGTATTCCGATCATCGTATTCGACATCCACAAGCCCGGTGCATTCGCCGCGACGATGCGCGGGGAGGGGACCTTCACCATCATCAAGAGCGAGGGCTGAAGATGAGCGCGGACGTCAAGGAACTCGAGAAACGCATGCACGGGGCCATGGATGCCCTGAAGAAGGAGTTCGCCGGCCTCCGGACTGGTCGCGCATCGGTCAATCTGCTTGATCCAGTAATGGTCGAAGCCTATGGCCAGCGTATGTCGCTGAACCAGGTCGGAACGGTGAGTGCGCCCGAGCCGCGCCTGCTCACTGTCAGTGTCTGGGACAAGGGCCTGGTCGTATCGACGGCCAAGGCTATCCGTGAGGCCGGCCTCGGCCTCAATCCGGCACCCGACGGGCAGATGATCCGCATTCCCATTCCCGAACTGACCAGTGAGCGGCGTGCCGAACTCGCTAAACTCGGCCACAAGTACGCCGAGCACGGCCGCGTCGCCGTGCGCAACGTGCGACGTGACGGCATGGAGGCCCTCAAGAAGGCCGAGAAGGATCACAAGATCTCGCAGGACGAGCACCGGCAAAAATCCGACGAGATCCAGAAGCTGACCGATCGGTACGTGAAGTTGATCGACGAAGCCCTCGCTCACAAAGAAAAAGAGATCACGACGGTTTGATGTCGACCGCCCCGCTACCCGCCAATCCCGACCCGTCGCCGGGTCCCAACCACGTTGCCATCATCATGGATGGCAACGGGCGATGGGCGAAGGCGCGCGGGCTGCCGCGTGTGGCGGGACATCGCCGGGGAGCGGATGCGGTGCGTCGCATCGTGCGCGGTGCAGGGGAACTCGGTATTCCGATTCTCACGCTGTTTGCCTTCTCTACCGAGAACTGGACTCGGCCGGCCGACGAGGTCAGAGACCTGATGGGCCTGCTGCGGCATTACCTGCGCAACGAGCTAGAGGAACTCCACAAGAACGGTGCCCGGTTGCGGGTCATCGGCAATCGCGATGGGTTAGCCCCGGACATCGTACGCGACATCGCGGACGCCGAGAGCCTTACGCAAAGCAACACCCGCATCGACGTCAACATCTGCATCAACTATGGCTCGCGCGACGAGATCCTGCGTGCAACCCGCAGCCTGGCGCGGCAGGTCGCGGCAGGCGAACTTGCCGCCGATCGCATAGATGCCAATCTCTTCGAGCGCGAGCTGTTGACTGCGGGCGTGCCCGATCCGGATCTTCTCATTCGAACGAGCGGGGAACAGCGCATCAGCAATTTTCTGCTGTGGCAATGTGCGTACTCGGAATTGGTGTTCGTCGACACGCTGTGGCCCGATTTCGGCAAGGAAGACCTGGAACGGGCGACTGCCGAGTTCCGTCGGCGCGAGCGGCGTTATGGTGGCGTCAGCGGCTGACGCCCCGTCGCCGGGGCGCAATAGCCGGTTTCGCGGTCTGCCGTTGCGGATCCTGTCGGCCGTGGTTCTGGGGCCGCTGCTGCTGGCGGCGATCTGGTTCGGTTTTCCCTGGATCGATCTCGTGGCGGCGATTGCCGCGCCTCTCATGGTCTGGGAATGGACGCGGCTGACCCGAGGCCGTCCGGTGATTCGACTATTTGCCTACGTCTACGCCTTGGCTGCCTTGGTCGCGCTGTTGTGGCTGCGCCATCAGCCGGTTCTGGGCCGGGAGACGGTCATTTGGATTGTCGCCTGTATTTGGGCGACCGATATCGGAGCGTATTTCGTTGGCGCCTCGGCGGGTGGGGCAAAGCTCGCCCCGAGCATCAGTCCGAGCAAGACGTGGTCAGGCCTGATTGGCGGCATGGCCTGGGCGGCAACCGTCAGCACGGCCATGGGGTATGTGTTCGGGCTGGGTACGACGCTTTCGCTTGCCGTGATCGGTGCCTGCCTGGCCGTGGTCGGTCAGCTCGGGGACCTTGCGGAGTCTGCAGCCAAACGGGGGGCCGGCGTGAAGGATAGCGGCAATCTGATACCTGGACATGGCGGGCTGCTGGACCGTGTCGATGGTTTGGTCGCCGTTCTCGTCGCCGTGGCGCTCGTGCGTCTGACGGTCGGGGGAGCCTGGCCTTGGACCTGAAACCCCGGTCCGCGCCGTCGCACGAAAGGCCGCGCAGTGTGACCATTCTTGGGTCGACCGGTTCGGTCGGTCAGAGCACCGTCGATCTCATTGCCCGCGATCCGGCGAGTTATCTAGTAGAGGCTCTGGTTGCCGGCTCCTCGGTCGAGTTGCTGGCTGAACAGGCCCGGCGTTTGCGGGCAAAGCTTGCCGTAGTGGCCGATCCTGATCGCTACCGCGCGCTGAAGGAGGCGCTGGCGGGCACGTCGATCGTGGCCGCGGCAGGCCCCGAGGCGGTGACCGAAGCGGCGTCCCGGCCGGCGGAGTGGGTGATGGCGGCGGTCGTGGGTTTCGCCGGCCTTGCACCGACACTCACCGCGGCTCGACGCGGTGCCATCGTGGCCTTGGCGAACAAGGAGGCCCTGGTTTGTGCTGGCCGCCTGCTGATCGAGGCGGTCGAAGAGTCGGGCGGAGTCCTGTTGCCGGTGGATTCCGAGCACAATGCGATTTTCCAGGTCTTTGAGCCGCAGCAACGTCAGGCCATCGACCGATTGATCCTGACGGCATCGGGCGGCCCGTTCCGGAACTGGTCGCTGGCCGACATGGCGGATGCGACGCCGAAGCAGGCGCTTGCCCATCCCAACTGGGACATGGGCGACAAGATCTCGATCGATTCGGCCACGCTGATGAACAAGGGCCTCGAGCTCATCGAGGCTCACCTGCTGTTCCGGCTTCCGGCAGAGAAGATCGAGATCATCGTTCATCCTCAATCGGTCATCCATTCGATGGTGGGCTATCGCGACGGCTCGGTGCTGGCCCAGCTTGGAACACAGGACATGCGGGTACCGATCTCCTATGCCCTCGGTTGGCCATCGCGTATCGACGGGCCTGCCGCCCGGCTCGATTTCGCAAACCTCTCGGCCCTGACGTTCGAGGCGCCTGATTCCGGCCGCTTTCCGTCCCTACGCTTGGCACGTGAGGCGCTTGCTACGGGAGGACTTGCATCGATCGTGCTGAATGCCGCCAATGAGGCAGCCGTTGCAGCCTTTCTGGCGCGGCGCATTGGGTTTCTCGATATTGCCCGTATCGTCGAGGATGTGCTGGTCGGCTGGGAAGGAGCCATCACTATGTTGGAGTCGCTCCAGCATGCTCAGGCGACTGATCTCGAGGCCCGCAGGCGAGCCGAGGAAGGCTGTCGGAAGCGTTCCCTAAGCAATTGAAATAGCGCGATTTTAGTGATTTGGTGAGCCATGCAAAGCGTCATAAGCTTGTTCACGACTTACCTGCCTTACTTCATTTTGGTGCTGACGCTGCTCGTGTTCATTCACGAGTATGGGCACTACTGGGTGGCCCGCCGTTTTGGCATTCATGCCGAGGTTTTTTCGATCGGCTTCGGGCCCGAATTGTTCGGTTGGACCGACCGCCGCGGCACGCGCTGGAAGGTGTCGGCCATCCCGCTGGGCGGCTATGTGAAGTTTCTGGGCGACAACGACGCGACCAGCGCAACGCCCTCCGACGCGCCGCTTTCAGAAGAGCAGAAGCGCGGCGCCTTTTTCTCGAAGCCTCTGTATGCACGCGCGGCGGTGGTGCTGGGAGGACCTGCGGCGAACCTGCTGTTCGCGGTCGTCGTGCTGACGATTGTGTTCTTTGTCGCAGGTGAGCCGTATTCGCCGGCGACCGTTGCAGTCCAGGTCGATGGACCGGCTGCAAGGGCAGGTCTGCGAACCGGCGATGAAATCGTTCGTCTGGCTGACCGGAAAGTCGACCGGTACGAAGACATTATGGGTTCGCAGTTCCTCTATTTGGCGAAGCCGATGGCGGTCGAGTATCGCCGCGGCGGCCAGTTGCTGCACGGCGAGATCGTTCCGCAATTCTGCGAACGGACCGACCGTTACAACAACACGCTGCGCTACGGTGAACTGGGCCTGGACCAACTCATCCGGCCGGTGGTCGGAGGGCTTTTGCCGAACAGCCCGGCCGAAGCGGCCGGGTTGAAGGTAGGGGATCTGCTGCTCGAGATAGACGGCAAACCCGTCGAGTATTTTTCACGTATCCCCGAGCTGATCGGCGCACGCGCAGGCCAGTCGATGGTCGTGAAATATGCGCGCGACGGACGGAGCGCGGAGACGACCATCGTGCCCGTCGCCGACAAGGTCGCCGATTGCGCGGGCAAGGAGCGTATTGTTGGCCGGCTGCGCGTCCGGCCCGTGGCCACTACGGAACTCCGTCACTACGGCGTGCTGGGCGCCATGGGCGCAGGCGTCAGTGCCGTCTGGGACATGACGACGATGTTCTATACGTCGATGGGACAAATTCTGACGGCGACCCGCCCGGTCGACGAGCTCGGTGGACCGATCCGCATCGCCAAGGCGGCCGGCGAAGCATCGCATGCCGGCTGGGGCGGAATTCTCAACCTCATGATCGCGCTTTCAGTCGTCCTGGGCGTTTTCAACTTGCTGCCGGTGCCCATGCTCGATGGCGGCCACCTCGCCATGTATCTTTACGAGGCAATAAGGGGCAAACCCCTCAGTCTCAGGGTACAGGAACTCGGTCTGCGGGTCGGTTTTGCCTTGGTGATCGGCATGGCGCTGATCGCGACATTCAACGACATCACCCTCCTGTTGCGATGACTATGTGCTCGTCGGTGGGGATTGAATCAGGGGACAAAAGGGGTGGCTAAGTCTTTGATCCCGGTCTATGAAACGGCGTTCCTGAATGTGGCCATCGGCAGGTCTTGGAAGGTGCCGGGAGTGAGTTTGATCGTTCGTTGGGCCATATTGGCCGTTGCAGCAGTTCTCGCATTCGCCTCGACGGCGCACGCCCAGCGCGGCGCGCCCGCGGGAGGCACGATTAGCGCTGTTCAGATTCAGGGTAATGTCCGATCGGAGCCGGAGACGATCCGCTCCTATCTGCAGCTCAAGGCAGGCCAGCCTTACGATCCCGCGGCTGCCGATCGCTCCCTGAAAGCCTTGTTCGCGACAGGGCTGTTCTCGGACGTCGTGATCGACATGCAGGGCTCGACCCTGGTGGTCAAGGTTACGGAAAATCCGATCATCAATCGGGTCGCCTTCGAGGGTAACAGCAAGATCGACGACGACAAGCTGCGCGACGAGGTGCAGTCGCGTGCTCGGCAGGTGTTCACGCGCGCGCGCGTACAGGCCGACGTAGAGCGTATTCTGACCATCTACCGGCGTGGCGGTCGCTACAACGCATCGGTTGAACCCAAGATCATCAAGCTGGAGCAAGGGCGCGTCGATCTGGTCTTCGAGATCAACGAAGGTGATGTCACGGGAGTGAAGCGCATCACTTTCGTCGGCAACGAGGCCTTCGGCGACGGAACGTTGCGCGGCAAAATTCGAACCTCTGAGAGTGCTTGGTGGCGCTTCCTGTCGTCGGACGATCGCTTCGACCCGGATCGCCTGAACCTCGACCGCGAGCTGTTGCGCAAATTCTACCTTTCGGAGGGCTATGCCGACTTCCGCGTGGTGTCGGCGGTCGGCGAACTGTCACCCAACCGTGACGGGTTCTTCATTACCTTCACGATCAGCGAAGGGGAGCGATACAAGTTCGGCGAAGTCGATATCCTGACCCGGTTTCAGGGCCTCGATCCCGATGTCCTGAAGGGCTATCTCCTGATGAGTTCGGGCGACTGGTTCGACGCCGGTGACATCGAGAAGACGGTCGCTACCCTGACCGATGTGGTCGGGTCTCTGGGGTATGCGTTCGTCGAAGTTCGCCCAAACATTCGACGCAACAAAGATCTGAAGACGGTCGACGTGACTTTCGAAATCCAGGAAGGTCCTCGCGTCTATGTCGAGCGCATCAACATTTCCGGCAATGTACGCACGCTGGACAAGGTCATCCGGCGCGAGTTCCGGCTTGCTGAAGGCGACGCCTTCAGTTCCGCCAAGTTGAAGCGCAGCCAGGAGCGACTGAAGGCTCTTGGCTTCTTCGAAAAGGCTGACGTTTCCGCAGCGCCAGGTTCTGCGCCCGACAAGACCAATCTCGAAGTCCAGGTCGTCGAGCAGAGTACCGGCGATATTTCGTTCGGTGCCGGCTATTCGACCACGGCGGGCATCGTGGGTGATATTTCGTTGAGGGAGCGCAATCTCCTTGGCAAAGGGCAGGAAATTCGCCTCGGGTTTTCGCTGGGTACCTTGAGCACCAATATCGATCTCAGTTTCACCGAGCCGTACTTCCTCGACCGCAATATGGTGGCGGGCTTCGACATCTTCAGGACGTCGAACAACCGGCAGGCGGTTGCCAACTACAGCGACGCCAGCCTCGGCTTCGCGCTACGCACCGGCTGGGCCTACAGCGAGCACACCCGGCAGATCGTCCGATATACCTTGCGGCAGACGAACATCTACAACGTGATGCCGTGGGCGTCGTACGTCGTGCAGGCGCAAGCGGGCTTCTCGACGGTTTCCGAAATATCCGAGACGATCTCTTGGGATACGCGAGATTCGAGAATCCTCACGACGAAAGGCTGGCTTCTGCGTAATACGATTGCCGTTGCCGGCGCCATCGGCACCGAGCAGTACGTTCGTACGTCTGCCGATGTGGCATACTTCCACAGCATCGTTGATGATGTCGTTCTAACGGTTGGCGGTTCGGCTGGGCTCGTGCTGCCATACAACAACACCTACATCCGCCTGAACAACCTCTTCTTCCTTGGTGGCGACAATCTGCGCGGCTTTGCCGTCGGCGGTGTCGGCCCCCGCGATGCCGGTACGACCGACGCGCTGGGTGGCCAGTATTTCTACACGACCACGACCGAACTCAGCTTCCCGATTTTCGGTGTCCCCA